>DYET01000180.1 GCA_020725625.1 Desulfovirgula sp.
ACAAAGGGCTTGAACAGCTCCAGGGCCATTTCCTTGGGCAGGCCGCACTGGTGCAGGTGGAGCCTGGGGCCCACCACGATGACCGAACGGCCGGAGTAGTCCACCCTCTTGCCCAGCAGGTTCTGGCGGAATCGCCCCTGCTTGCCCTTGAGCATGTCGCTTAATGACTTCAGCGGCCGGTTTCCGGGCCCTGTCACCGGGCGGCCCCGGCGCCCGTTATCGATTAGGGCGTCAACGGCCTCCTGGAGCATTCTCTTTTCATTGCGCACGATGATGTCGGGAGCACCCAGGTCTAAAAGCCTCTTCAGGCGGTTGTTCCGGTTGATTACCCGGCGGTAAAGGTCGTTCAGGTCGGAAGTGGCGAACCTGCCCCCGTCCAACTGGACCATAGGCCTCAGCTCGGGAGGAATGACCGGGATCACCTTCATGATCATCCATTCCGGACGGTTCCCGGACTTGCGAAAGGCTTCCACCACCTCCAGCCTGCGGATGGCCCTGATCTTGCGCTGGCCGGTGACCTCCCTGAGTTCCTGGCGCAGTTCCCGGCTCAGCTCGTCAAGGTCGATTTCCTCCAGGAGCTTCAGGATTGACTCGGCCCCCATGCCGGCCTTGAAGCCGGTGGGGTATTTTTCCCGGTACTCCCTGTACTCGGTTTCGGTAAGCAGCTGCTTTTTCAGCAGGCCCGTCTCGCCGGGGTCGGTAACTATATATGAAACAAAGTAGAGAACCTTCTCCAGGGCCCTGGGTGACATGTCCAGAAGCAGCCCCATGCGGCTGGGGATACCCTTGAAGTACCAGATATGGGAAACCGGGGCGGCCAGCTCGATGTGGCCCAGCCTTTCCCTTCTGACCTTCGACCTGGTCACCTCCACGCCGCAGCGGTCGCAGACTACCCCCTTATACCTTACGCGCTTGTACTTGCCGCAGTGGCATTCCCAGTCCCTGGTGGGGCCGAAAATCCTTTCGCAAAACAGTCCGTCCCTCTCGGGTTTCAGGGTGCGGTAGTTGATGGTTTCAGGCTTTTTGACCTCTCCGCTCGACCATTCCCTGATCTGGTCAGGTGAAGCCAGGCCGATGCGCATCCGGTCAAAGTTGTTCAGGTCCAGCACTTAAAACCACGCTCCCTTCGTTAACTCAATAGGGCCTGCCAACACAATTACCACGCTATGATAATCATAGAGATCGCTTAATAAAATATTCGTTTTTATTATTCAAAAAACCCCCTTCATCCCGCCCGGGTTTCAGGAGATCCTCCGGCGGACCGGCTAAACAGTCTCTTCGTCGTCAAGGTCAAATTCCTCCTCCAGGAAATCGTCGCTGAACTCGTCCTCTTCCTCGGCATCGTCGATGTCGTAATCCTCGTCGGCATCCGGCAGCAGTTCGCCGTCGGCCAGGTCGAGGCCCAGGTCCTTGGCGGTTTCGTGGATGTCCTCCTCGATTTCCTTGATTTCAATTTCCTGTTCGTCCTCGGAAAGAACCTTGACGTCAAGGCCCAGGCTCTGCAGTTCCTTGATCAGCACCTTGAAGGACTCCGGCACGCCGGGCTCAGGCACGTTTTCGCCCTTTACGATGGCCTCGTAGGTCTTAACCCGCCCAACCACGTCGTCGGATTTCACGGTCAGGATTTCCTGCAGCGTGTAGGCGGCCCCGTAGGCTTCCAGGGCCCAGACCTCCATCTCCCCGAAGCGCTGCCCCCCGAACTGGGCCTTGCCTCCCAGGGGCTGCTGGGTCACCAGGGAATAAGGGCCTGTGGATCTGGCGTGGATCTTGTCGTCCACCAGGTGGGCCAGCTTGAGCATGTACACGTACCCCACCGTGATGGGATTGTCAAAGGGCTCCCCGGTGCGGCCGTCATACAGGGTAATTTTTCCGCTTTCCGGAAGCGCCGCTTCTTCCAGCGCGGAAAGAATGTCGCTCTCCAGGGCCCCGTTGAAAACCGGGGTGGAAACGTAATAGCCCAGGGCCTTGGCCGCCCAGCCCAGGTGAGCCTCCAGCACCTGGCCCAGGTTCATCCGGGAGGGCACCCCCAGGGGGTTCAAAACAATCTCAATAGGCGTGCCGTCGGGCAGGAAGGGCATATCCTCCTCGGGCAGGATGCGGGCGATAACGCCCTTGTTGCCGTGGCGCCCGGCCATCTTGTCGCCCTCGGAGATCTTCCTTTTCTGGGCGATGTACACCCTGACCAGGTGGTTGACCCCCGGCGGCAGTTCATCGCCGTTGTCCCTGGAAAACACCTTGACGTCCACAACTTTCCCGGACTCCCCGTGGGGCACCCGGAGGGAGGTGTCCCGGACCTCCCGGGCCTTTTCCCCGAATATGGCCCTCAGCAGGCGTTCCTCGGCGGTAAGCTCGGTTTCACCCTTGGGGGTGACCTTGCCCACCAGGATGTCTCCGGGCCTGACCTCTGCGCCCACCCGGATGATCCCCCGGTTGTCCAGGTCCTTTAAAATTTCCTCGCCCACGTTGGGGATGTCCCTGGTAATTTCTTCGGGACCCAGCTTGGTGTCACGGGCGTCGCACTCGTACTCCTCTATGTGAATGGAAGTAAAATAGTCTTCCCTGACCGCTTTTTCGCTGACCAGGATGGCATCCTCGTAATTGTATCCCTCCCAGGGCATGAAGGCCACCAGCACGTTTCGGCCCAGGGCAAGCTCCCCGTGGTCGGTGGACGGGCCGTCAGCGATGACCTGGTCCTTCTCAACCCTGTCTCCCCTTTCCACGATGGGCTTTTGGTTGATGCAGGTGCCCTGGTTGGACCGCTTAAACTTGTGCAGCTTGTAGGTGTCAATCTTGCCGTCGTAGGTCCTGACCACGATTTCGGTGGCGGTGACCCGCTCCACGATTCCCCCGGCCCGGGCCAGCACCACCACCCCCGAGTCCCGGGCCGCCTTTCTTTCAATCCCGGTACCCACCAAGGGGGCCTGGGCCTTGATCAGGGGCACGGCCTGGCGCTGCATGTTGGCCCCCATCAGGGCCCGGTTGGCGTC
>DYET01000181.1 GCA_020725625.1 Desulfovirgula sp.
AGGGGGTGACATGTTGGACAGCGTTAAGGAATGGGTGCCTGTCAAGCCCGGTTTGTTTGAATTTGACGGTGGTGACAGGAAGCGCATTCGACTTATAGGCAGCCGGTGCATGAATTGCGGTGAAAGGCATTTTCCCAAGATGGACATCTGCCCCAAATGCAGCACAAGGGGACTGGAAACGGTGCCTTTGAGCGGTACAGGTCAAATCAGGACGTATACGGTCGTAAGACAGACTGCGCCAACCTGGAAGGGGCCGGTTCCATATATCATTGTCATTGTAAAGCTGGATGACGGGGTGGAAATCACCACCCACCTGACCGGGTGCGATCCGGAAAAGGTGAGGATCGGCGCCCGGGTCAGGGCGGTGGCCGGCAGGCTGCGGGATGACGAAGAAGGCAGGGAAGTAATTGCCCACATGTTTGAGATGATTGATTAAAGAACGGGGGGTGCCGTTTTGAGGCGGGTAGTTGTGGCAGGGGTTGGGATGCACAAGTGCGGGCGTTACCCGGAGAAAACCTGCAGTGAGCTGGCGGTGGTTGCGGCTGTGAACGCCCTGGATGACGCCAACGTGCCCTGGGGAGATGTTCAGGCGGCCTATGCCTCCCACGTGGCACAGGGGGTTTCGGTAGGGGAGGCTATCTGTGAAAAGTTGGGCCTGACCGGCATTCCCATTTTAAATGTGGAGAATGCATGCGCGAGCGGTTCCACTGCCGTTCGGGAGGCTTTTTACGCGGTCGGCCACGGGGTATACGACGTGGTCCTGGTCATCGGGGTGGAAAAAATGGGCCGGGGGGTCCTCGGCGGGGCAGGAGAGGAGGGAGGCCTGGAAAGGCTGTTGGGGCTGAATGTAATGCCGGCGTTGTACGCCCTCAAGGCGAATGAACACATGCATAAATACGGTACGACGAAGGAGCAGATGGCCAAGGTCTCCGTGAAGAACCACAAAAACGGCTGCCTTAACCCCTATTCCCATTTCCAGAAGGAGTTCACTGTGGAGGAAGTTCTGGCGTCGAGAATGATCTGCGACCCCATCACTTTGTTGCAGTGCTGTCCGACCAGCGACGGGGCTGCCGCCGCCGTCATCTGCGCCGAGGACGTGGTCAGAAAGTACAATTACAAAACAAAGGTATTCATTGCGGGCACGGCCCTGCAGACCGAGAAGTACGGCAGCGAACAAGATTTGACGTCGAGGACGGCGCAGGTGGCCTATGAAATGGCGGGGCTGGGACCGAAAGACATTAGCCTTGCGGAAGTGCATGACGCCTTTACCATCGGGGAGATTCTGCACTACGAAAGCCTGGGCTTTTGTCCCCGGGGAGAGGGAGGGCGCCTGATCGACGAAGGGCGGACGGAGATAAGCGGTGATATACCTGTCAATCCCAGCGGGGGGCTGCAGTCCCGGGGCCATCCCCTTGGCATGACGGGAGTTGCGCAGGTCTGTGAGGTTGTCTGGCAGCTGAGGGGCGAGGCCCAGGGGCGGCAGGTGAAGGACCCAAGGGTGGGGCTGACCCACACCCAGGGCGCGGGGGGAGTATGTTCCGTCAATATTTTTGTCAGATAAAGCGCGTCAAGGAATGGAGGTGCTTTTGTGTCCGGGTACGAAACGATAATTTACGAGGTGGACGGGGGGATTGCCCAGATTACCCTGAACAGGCCGGACCGGCTGAATGCCATCAGCTATCAGCTGATGGGCGAACTAGACGATGTACTTACGAAAATAGAGGAGAGTCCCGAAATAAGAGTGGTCATACTTACCGGCGGGACCAAGTGCTTTTGTGCAGGGGCGGATATCAAGGAACGGACCTCGAAACAGGCCACTTCAATGGAGGTATATGACAATTTCCACCGGTCAAGGCGCGTCTTTAAAAAATTAGAGAATCTTCCCAAACCGACAATAGCCGCCATAAGCGGTGTGGCCATGGGCGGCGGGTGCGAACTGGCACTGGTGTGCGATTTCAGAATTGCCTCGGACACTGTCAAAATAGGCGTTCCGGAAGTGAAAATCGGCGTCATCCCTGCCGCCGGCGGGACACAGAGGCTGCCCAGGCTGGTTGGTGCCGCCAAGGCCAAAGAAATGGTCTTCATCGGAGAGCCCCTCGACGCCAAGGAAGCCTACCGGGTAGGCCTGGTGAACAAAGTGGTGCCGGTGGAAAATTTACTTGAAGAAGCCAGAAAATGGGCCGCTGTTTTGTTGGAGAGGCCGCCGCTTACCGTTAAAATGGCCAAGGCGGCCATAAACAGGGGCCTGGAGATGAGCCTGGACAATGCCCTGGAGTATGAGGCCCAGTGCGCGACGCTGCTTTTTTCAACCGAGGACAGGCTGGAAGGCATGAGGGCTTTCGTGGAAAAACGCAGGCCGGTTTTTAAAGGAAGATAACAAGCAAGGTGAAAGGGGAAGGGAAACATGGAAAACATGTTGAAGGGCAAAGTGGCCATAGTTACTGGGGGCGGCCGCGGCGTGGGGCGTGAAATATGCCGTATCTTCTGCCAGGAGGGTGCCAGCGTGGCGGTGGTAGACATCAATGAGGAGACGGCCAGGGATACGGCCAAAATGCTGGAAGAGGCCGGGGGAAAGGCTGTTGCCATAGGGGCCGACGTCACTGACGGAAAACAGGTGGATCAAATGGTCAACAGGGTCCTGGAAGCCTTCGGGAGGGTAGACATCCTTGTCAATAACGCCGGCTACGGTGTGAACAAGAGATTCAACGAGACAACGAAGGCGGATTGGGATGCCGACATAGGGATCAATCTTTATGCCCCTCTGCATTGTACCCGGGCGGTGATTAACAAGATGATAGAACAAAAGTACGGTAAAATAATTACCATTGTTTCCGACGCCGGCAGAGTGGGAGAGCCGCACATCCCGGTCTATTCCGCCGCCAAGGCGGGGGCCATCGGCTTCAGCCGCGCCCTGGCCAAAGATGTCGGGAAATTCGGCATAAATGTGAACTGTGTTGCCCTGGGGGCCACCAAAACCCCCCTCATAGCGGACCGGTTAACTCCGGAAAGAGAGGCCCAGCTGATCAAGTTTTATCCTATGAGGCGGTTGGGAATGCCGGAAGATCCGGCTTATGCGGTCACATTCCTTGCTTCTGATTATGCCAGCTTTATTACCGGCCAGGTGCTTCCGGTCAACGGCGGCTACTCCACTGGCAACTAGCCGGCTTGGGCGGCGCCCGGGACGGAATAGAGAGCCGTCCTCTCCGCCGGGATCACAGGTGCTAAGCATACCACGGCGTTATCGAGGAGGAGGTAGCTTAATGAATTTTGAACTGACATCCGAGCAGCAGATGCTGAGGGATACCGTAAGAAATTTTTCGGAAAAAGAGTTAAAGCCGGTTGTGGAAAAACATGCCGCTGCGAAGCAGGCCATCCCCAAGGAGACAATTCAGGGATTATTAAAAAAGTCCATTCCCCTTGGGATTCTCGGCAACGTCACACCCGAGAAGGACGGCGGGGCAGGTCTGGATTACCTTACCTGGGGCCTGATGTACGAGCAGATAGAGCGTGCCATTGCTGCGGTGATAATGATTAGCTCCGGTGTTACGCACAGTATCAGCGAATGGGGCACGCCGGAACAGAAGAAAAGATACTTACCGGGGCTGCTTAACGCCGATCTGATTGGATGCACCGGAATAACCGAACCCAACGTGGGGTCCAATCCGGCCATGATTCAAACCAGGGCGGTCAGGAAGGGCGATGAATATGTCCTCAACGGAAACAAAATTTTCATAACCAATGCCACCATAGCAGACGTAGCCATAGTTGTGGCTTCGACCGACCCCTCGAAAGGGGCTAAAGGTTTGACCAGGTTTATCGTGGATAAAAGCATTTCACCCTTTCAGACCCGCCCCATAGAAACCCTGGGCGGAATGGGCACCCTGGGAGAACTTGTTTTCGAGGACTGCAGGGTGCCGGCTGAAAACCGCCTGGGAAACGAAGGCGACGGGCTGAGGGTTACCCTGAAAGGTTTCCAGGCTGCCAGGTGTTTTGTGGCGCTGGGGGCGATCCACCTGGCGCAGGCAGCCATCAACGCATCTATAAAATACGCGCAAGAGAGAAGCCAGTTCGGAAAGCCCATAGGAAGCTTTCAGCTGATCCAGGAAATGATTGCCGACATGATTGCAGAAACTGAAGCAGCAAGACTTTTGGCCTACCGGGGTCTGTCTCTGGTTGATATGGGGATAAGGTGTACAACTGAAACTTCCATCGCCAAGTTCTATGCCACCGAAGCCGCCGTAAGGGTCACCTCCAAGGCTGTCCAGATCCACGGGGCCTATGGGCTGACCACTGAGTATCCCGTTGAAAGGCTGTTCAGGGAGGCCAGGATGTTGACGATTCCGGACGGAACCACACAAATCCAAAAACTTATCGTTGGGCGGGACGTGCTGGGTCTCAGCGCCTTTGCAAGTTGAGAGGCCTTGAGCAAACTTCAAAGGACAAACCCAAATTGTCCGGCCGTATGATCGGGAGGGGATTTGGATGGACGACACTTCGAAGCCTCATAAAACCCTGCCAATTAAGGAAGGCATTTTTAAAATTAAAGACGGTCAGTATTTTCTCGTTGGAACGAGGTGCAAGAGCTGCCGCCGGCATTTGTACCCTCCGGTTGAAATATGTCCCTTTTGCTTTGTCAGGGATGTGGAGGAGGCATACCTGAGCAGAAGGGGCAAATTACAGGCCTGGACCGTGGTCTGGGTTCCGCCGGCCGGCTTTGAAGCCCCCTACGGGGTTGCGTACGTGGATCTCCCTGAAAAGGTGCGTGTTTTTGCCCACCTGGCGGATTACAAGGCCGACGGGCTGAAGCCGGGGATGGAGATGGAACTTGTGATTGGCAAAATCAAGGTTGACCGCGAGGGCAATGAAATAATCGGGCCGAAATTCCGGCCGGTTGCAAATGGCGGCTAGTGGCTGTGAACGGTACCTTGAGCAGGGGGGTGACTGAATGAGAGATGTGTATATTCTCGGTGTCGGCATGACCAAATTCGGCAAGTTTCCCGAAAAGCGGGCCGTCGACTTTGGGCGGGAAGCCTGCTGGGACGCCATTCAGGATGCGGGGGTGGACAGGAAAGACATAGAAGCCGCCTACTGCGGGCATGTCTACCAGGGCAGTGTGATTGGGCAGTTGATTATGAGGGAACTGGGGCTGACCGGGATACCGGTGGTGAACGTTGAAAACGCCTGCTCCAGCGGTTCCACCGCCTTTCGCGAGGCTTACATTGCAGTGGCCGCGGGGTTGTACGACCTGGCCCTGGTGGTTGGGGTCGAACAGCTCTCAACCAGAGTCTCGGGGGTGCTTCCGCCCAAGGACACTGATTACGAAGGGACCATGGGGCTGATTATGCCTTCTGTATTTGCCCTTCGCGGAAGACTGCACATGGAAAAGTACGGTACCACCATTGAGCAATTTGCCAAAATTCGCGTTAAGAACTCGATACATGCAGCACAAAATCCCAGGGCGCAGTTCCGCAAGGTTGTCACGGTGGAGGAGGTCAACGGCGCCAAGATGGTTTGCGAGCCCCTGACAATGCTGCATTGCTGCCCGAATGCCGACGGCGGGGCGGCGGCAGTGATTTGCAGCGAAAAGGTGGTCCGCAATTATACCGCCAGGAAGCTGAGGGTGGCGGCTTCAGTGCTGCTTTCAGGCACAATGGAACAGGCCGGCGACGACATGACGGTGTCCAGCCTCACTTCTAGGGCAGCGCAGCAGGCGTATGAAAAGGCCGGGCTGGGGCCGGAAGACTTGAGCCTGGTGGAATTGCACGACTGCTTCACCACCGCCGAGCTGATGCATTACGAGAATCTGGGCCTTTGTCCCCGGGGAGAGGGAGGGCGCATGATAGACGAGGGAAAAACAATGCTGGGAGGGAAAATCCCCGTAAATGTCAGCGGCGGCCTTCTCTGCAAGGGCCATCCCCTCGGCGCCACCGGGGTCGGCCAGATTGCCGAAGTGGTATGGCACCTGAGGGGCGAGGCCGGCAGCCGTCAGGTCGAGGGGGCCAAGGCCGGTCTTACTCACTGCATGGGCGGGGCCATTGGCGGTGTTGACGGAGCTTCCTGTACGGTAAACATCATTGTCAGGGACTAGAATGGACGCCCAAATCGGAGGTTAACCCGTTATGGTTATGGCGCTGGAAGGAATCAGGATTTTGGATTTGACCAGACTGCTGCCCGGGCCGTACGGATCTTTGCTGCTTGCGGACCTGGGCGCGGAGGTCGTCAAGGTAGAGCAGCCGGGCTTCGGAGACTATTTGAGGCGGATCAATCATCCCAGGTTCAGCAGCCTCAACAGAAACAAGAAAAGCATCACGCTTAACCTCAAGACGGATGAAGGCAGGGAGGTATTCTACCGCCTGGTCAAAACGGCGGATGCCGTCATGGAGGGAAACCGGCCCGGCGTGGCAGACCGCCTGGGGGTCGGTTACCAACAAGTTTCCCTTCACAATCCGGCGATAATATACTGCTCGATATCGGGCTTCGGCCAGGATGGCCCGTACAGGGACCGGCCGGGGCACGACATTAATTACATGGGCGTGGCCGGGGCGCTGACCCTGGCGGGATCGGTCCAGGAACCTCCGCCCTTGCCGATCGCGGATTACAGTTCGGGAATGTTCGCGGCCTTTTCAATTCTGGCCGCCCTGATAGCCCGGGAGAAAACCGGAAGGGGGCAATACATCGATGTTTCCATGACAGACGGGGTAATATCATGGATGGGCCCACTGTTCGCCGACTATCAGGCTGACGGCAAAGTGCCCGCCTCCACCCGTTCGGGGAGAGCACATTACGGTGTTTTTCAATGCAGCGATAAAAAGTACATCACCCTCGGCGTGGTCGAAGACTGGTTTTGGAAAAACCTCTGCCGGGTGATAGGCCGGCAGGACATGGCGGATGACCCGCGGTACGGCGACCTGTTCAGCAGGAACCTGCATTGGCGGGATATCTATCCCGTGTTGGAAGGAGCCTTTAAGACCAAAAGCCGGGATGAATGGTTAAAGATTTTAAATGACGACGATGTTCCGTGCGGCCCCGTGAATACCATAGAAGATGCCGCAAGGGACCCCCACGTGTTGCACCGCTGTATTCTTCTGGGTAAAGAGGGCTTCTGGGGTGCAGGTTTTCCCGTCAGGCTTTCTGACACGCCCGCAAGTACACGGTTAAAATCACCCGGCCTAGGCGAGCACACCGGCCCGATACTGGCGGAGCTGGGGTATTCTATACCACAAATAAATGAATTGCGTAAGCAGGGGATTGTCTGACCGGCCGGCAAAGCGACCGGTTGGGAGGGAAGGTTAAAAAAAGCAAAGGTTCAAAAAATAAATTCAAAACAAATATTTTTCAAGATTATTAAAAGTAAAGTGAAATAAAGGGAAAACCGGGGGAAGGAAGGTTGAACATCTCAAGGAGGGCCGGATAAGAATGATGACTGTAGATTACCTGATTAAAAGGAGCGCAAAAAAATTCGGCAAAAGGCTGGCTTTGGTGGACGGTGATCTGAGGTTTACCTATGAAGCCTTAAATGACCGCGTGAACAGGCTGGCCAACGGGCTTTTGGGAATGGGGTTGAAGAAAGGCGACCGGGTGGGGGTCCTGTTCCGGAACTGCCACCAGGCAATGGAATCAACACTGGCCCTGAATAAGGCCGGGTTCGTTTATGTGCCGCTTAACGCCCGCTATGCGGGGCAGGAACATGTCTACATGCTGAACGACTCGGAGGCCAACACGGTAATTTACAGTAAAGAGTTTTCCGACACCATCGATCAGATCCGCCATCAAATCCCCGGCGTAAAAAACTATATTTGCGCCGGCGAAGCGGAAAATGCGGTATCATATGAAGGACTGCTTGACGGAAGCCCGGGAAAAGAACCGGACATAACCATTTCACCGGAGGATTTGCTGTACATAAGGTATACCTCCGGAACCACGGGGAAGCCCAAGGGCGTCATGTTGACCCACCGCAACGGCGTTGCCTCGATAGTCAATTCTATTATTGACAACGTTGACATTAAACCAGACGACGTGATGGTTCACGTCGGGCCTATCACCCACGCCAGTGGCGCCCTTATCCTGCCGCATTTTATCTTGGGGGCCGCCAATGTTCTTTTAAAGGAGTTCGATCCCGAACTTTTCCTGCAGACCATAGAGCGTGAACGGGCCACGACTATTTTCGTCGTTCCCACCATGCTTATAGTCCTCCTCCAGCACCCCGGCCTTGCCAAGTACGACCTTTCAAGCCTGAAAACAATCAAATACGGGGCCGCACCAATGCCTTTGGAGCCGTTAAAGGAGGCGTTGAGAATATTCGGGCCCATTCTTACCCAGGGTTACGGGCTGACAGAGGCGCCTCTCCAGGACACCGGGCTGCGGAAGGAAGACCACGTGGTGGACGGGCCCCCGGAGGTTACCGCCCGGCTGGCTTCAGCGGGAAGGGAGCTGCAGCTGATCCAGGTGCGGATAGTGGACGACGAAGGTAATGAATTAAAGCCCGGAGAGATTGGCGAGATCGCCATCAAAGGCGACAATGTCATGCTGGGGTACTGGAAAAACCCGGAGGCGACGGCCGAAAAGTTAAGGAACGGCTGGCTGCATACCGGAGATATGGCGTATAAGGACGAGGAAGGGTACATTTTCATCGTGGACCGCAAGCACGACATGATCATTAGCGGCGGGTTCAACATTTATCCAAAGGAGGTGGAAGATGCCATTTATTCCCATCCCTCGGTTTCCCAATGTGCGGTCATAGGGGTTCCCGATGACCGGTGGGGGGAGTCTGTAAAAGCCGTTGTCGTCCTTAAAAAGGGGTATCAGGTTACCGAACAGGACATCATAGATCACTGCCGCAAAAGCATCGCCAGTTACAAAAAGCCCAAGTCGGTTGAATTTGTCGATTCCATTCCGGTCAATCCCAATGGAAAAGTCATGCGCAGGGAGTTAAGGGAGAAGTACTGGGCCGGCTATACCAGAAGGGTCAATTAAAATTAAATAACAATCGTTCCTGAAGCAGCGTAAAAAAGGGGGCGCGGTATTATGAAGTCGGGTAGAACGTTTTTGCTGATTTTTCTTTCCCTTGTTTTGGTTTTAACGGCGGGTTGCGGCGGACAGGACGGCAAGCAGCCCCAGCAGAAGAAAACTGCAGATGTTCCCGGGGTAACCGAAGATACTATTCTGGTCGGAAGCTGGGTTCCCATGTCGGGTCCTGCCGCGGCATACGGTGCCGCCGCAAAGGGTATGGACGCATATTTTAAAAAAGTAAACGATGAAGGGGGTGTCCACGGCCGCAAAATCAAGTTTATTTACGAGGACGACAGTTATCAGCCCGCCAAGACGGTGGCGATAGTCAAGAGAATGGTCGAGCAGGACAAGGTGTTTGCGTTTTGCGGCGGCCTTGGAACTTCGCAGAACATGGCGGTGCAGGACTATTTGATCCAGCACGACGTGCCCAATATTGCCCCGGCCACGGGATCCAGCATGATCGCAAACCCGCCTAAAAAAGGTTGGTTTGCACTGTACACCAACTACTACGTGGAGGGCTACCTGAAAACAAAATTCATCGTGGAAAATCTGAAGGCGAAAAGGATTGCAACCTTGGTTCAAAATGATGATGCCGGAAAAGAGGGCAATGCCGGAGCTAAAGAGTACCTTAAAAAACAAAATATGGAGTATGTGTTGGAGCTTCCGTTTAACATTTCCGACCTTGATTTCAGCTCGCATATTTTAAAAATCAAGGAGGCAAACGCCGACGCGGTATCGATTGGGAGCGTCCCCAAACCGATAGCTTTATTCCTGAAGCAGGCCAGGGATTTTGGCTTGAAGGTGCCCATTGTCTGCAATATGGCTGCATGCTCTACGGAAACCATCAAAATGGCGGGCGCCGCCGCCGAGGGAGCGTATTTCTTTTCGTGGCGGCCGCTGATCGAGGATGTGGAGAACCCCAAGGTAAAAAGACATATAGAAATATTCAAAAAATATTATCCCGGTGAAGAACCGTCAAGTTTCACCTTGGGCGGGCAGGCGTATGCCGAGTTGTTCGTGGAGGGCTTGAAGCGGGCCGGGAAGGACCTTACCCGCGACAAGTTCGTTCAGGCCCTTGAGAATATGAAAAACTGGAATGACGGGCTTGCTCACAATGTCACCTACGGTCCAGGGCAAAGACAGGGCCAGAATTCCCTGATGGTGGTTCAGGTCAAGGGAGGAAAATTCGTGCCCGTAACGGGATATATAGAAAAGGATTAGAAAAACAACCGGTTATATACCTGGTGCTGGCGGCCGTCGGCGCCGGCACCAGGTTATTATTTTTGAAGGTTAAAGGGGCTGTTTGATTTATGGTGGTCCAGCAGTTAATTAGCGGCCTGGCGATGGGAAGTATATACGCGCTGGTGGCACTGGGCGTCGTACTGCTGTATAAAACTTCCGATGTCATAAATTTCGGCTACAGCGAGATGTCCATGGTCGGCGCCTTTGTGGCTGCAACGCTGATCATTTCCCTGGGCCTGCCCTATCCACTGGCCTTTCTGGGGGCTTTGCTTTTCGGCGCCTTGCTCGGGCTGTTTGTCGAACGTTTCGCCGTGAGGCCCATGCACAAAGCGCCCCACATAAGCGTGATTATCATGACTTTGGCCCTGTTCATGATTATAAACGGAACGGCCGGATTGATCTGGGGGCATGAAGGTAGAGCCTTCCCGTACAAACTGAATAAAGATCCCATTGATATATCGGGTGTGGTCATAAGCTGGGACAGCATAGTAATTTTTTCGGTTACCTTGCTGTTTATGCTGTCCCTGTTTTTGCTATTCAAATACACGCTGATTGGAGTAGCCATGAGGGCGGCGGCCCAAAACAAAACTGCGGCGGTTCTCATGGGCATAAGCGTCAACCGGGTATTTTCCTTGACTTGGGCCGCAAGCACTGCCATGGGGATTGGAGGGGCAATACTTATAGCACCGATAATCTTTTTAGAGGTCAACATGATGCAGGAGATACTCATAAAAGGATTTGCGGGTGCGGTTCTGGGGGGGTTCACCAGTCTGCCGGGGGCCGTGATAGGCAGTCTTCTGCTCGGAGTTATCGAAAGCCTGGCGGGAGGCTACATTTCCTCCGACCTGAAAAGCACGTTTGCATTTTCTCTTCTTATACTGGTTCTCTGCATTAAACCCACAGGAATACTGGGCGGCAAGGCCATTAAAAAGGTCTAACACTTAAGGGGGAAAGTGCTTTGGCAAAAAAATTCTATCTTCCATTTCCGGTAATTATCGTACTCTGCCTGTTTTTTGTACCCCTGGTAATAAAGCAGAGCTTTATCATATACCTGTTAAGTGTATCCGCAATCTACTCCATCGTCGGCGTGGGCTTGATTTTACTGTTGGGGTACAGCGGTCAGATATCGATAGGACATGCCGCCTTTTTGGGCATTGGCGCATACATTTCCGCGCTGTTGACAATAAAAACCGGCCTTGCGTTCTGGCCTGCCCTTTTGTTGTCGGCGGTGGGGACAGGTGTTGTCGGCTTTTTGATCGGACTTCCTGCCCTGAGGCTGCACGGCCATTACCTGGCCATCGCAACACTGGGGTTTGGAGTTATAGTGCCGCAAATTCTTTTAAAGTGGGAAAAGCTGACACATGGTTTTAAAGGGCTTCTGCCGCCGAAGCCGAAGCTGGGTTCCTATGTTTTTGACACCGATGCAAGCCTGTATTACCTGAACCTTGTTATAGCGGTAATCCTGGTGTTCATGGCTTATAACATGCTGCGGTCCAAGACGGGGCGCGCGCTGATAGCACTGAAGGACAATGACCTGGCGGCACAGGCAATGGGTATCAACATAGCCAGGTACAGGGTGATGGCGTTCACCATCAGCGCTTTTTATGCAGGTGTGGCGGGAAGCTTGTACGCCCACTCGGTCGGTTTTATAAGTCCTTACGATTTTAACTTGTGGCTGTCCTTTAATTTTCTGGCCATGGTTGTTATAGGCGGGTTGGCTTCCATTGAGGGCGGCATATACGGCGCACTCTTCGTAGTTCTGGTACCGGCCCTTTTCGGCAGAATAAAGGACATGCCGCACATTATTTTCGGGGTTTGTCTGTTTCTGGTGATATTCCTGATGCCCACCGGCATATTGGGAATACGCAAAAAGCTTTCCAGCCTTTTGGTATCATTTGGCGGAAAAAACCCGGAAGTTCCCGTTAAAACGGTTTTGAGGGGGAGGGAAAGTGGTAATGAGTGATTTGCTGGTGATAGAGGGGTTGACTGTCAGGTTCGGCGGACTTCATGCAGTGTCTAATTTTTGCCTGACGGTTAAGGAGGGTGAAGTTTATGGGCTGATCGGCCCCAACGGTGCCGGCAAAACAACGGTTTTCAACTGTATAAGCCTTTTTTGCAAACCCGAAAAAGGCACGATAGTTTTCAACAACCACTCGTTAAACAGGTTGAAGCCACATCACCTCATTGATTTGGGAATAGCCCGGACTTTTCAGAATTTGGGGCTGTTTGAAAGTGCCACGGTCCTTGAAAATTTATTGATCGGCCGGCATATCGGCCTCAGGGCCGGGTTGTTTGCCCAGTCCTTGCGCCTGCCGAAGGCCACGCGGGAAGAGGATGAGGCCAGAAGGATCGCGGTGGAAATACTTGATTTTCTAGGGATTAAAAAAACAGCCGGGAGCTCCGTATCAGTTCTGCCTTTCGGCACCAGAAAGCTGGTGGAACTCGGCAGGGCCCTGGTGTCCAGACCCAGGCTTCTTCTTTTGGATGAGCCTGCGGCGGGGATGAATCCGAAAGAAACCGCCCAACTGGGTGAATTGATTTTAAAGATAAAAAGCATTTATAACCTGACAATCCTGCTGGTTGAGCATGATATGTCCCTGGTCATGGGCATCTGCGAAAAAATCGCGGTGATGAACTTCGGTGAAAAAATTGCCGACGGAACGCCAAAGGAGGTCAGTTCGGATCCTGCTGTAATAGAAGCTTATCTGGGGAGGGCAGCGGTCAATGCTTAGAATAAAGGATCTTGACGTGTTTTACGGAAAAATCCAGGTGCTTGAAGGGGTAAATCTGAACATAGAGGAAGGAAAAGTTGTGGTCCTGCTCGGAGCCAACGGATCCGGAAAGTCCACAATTTTGCGTGCCATCTCCGGGATTGTTGACAATCTGAAAGGCGATATTTCCTTTCAGGGTTCCCGCATCGATTCCATGAGGCCCGAGGCCATCGTTTCCCTGGGAATCATTCACGTGCCGGAAGGGCGTCAAATCTTTCCGGAATTAACTGTTTACGAGAACATATTAATCGGTTCGTATGCCCGTAAAGACAGAAAAAAAATAAATGAAGAACTGGAAAAAGTATATACTTATTTTCCCAGGTTGTTTGAACGCCAAAAACAAGTGGCGGGAACTTTAAGCGGCGGAGAGCAGCAAATGCTGGCTATTGCCAGGGGGCTTATGGGTAAACCGCGGCTGTTGATGCTGGATGAACCCTCCCTGGGCCTAGCGCCCAAATTTGTGGAGGAAATTTTCAGGATCATCGAGAGAATCAACTCTGAAGGCACTACTGTTCTGCTGGTGGAGCAAAACGCGGAAATGGCGTTGAGCATTGCCGACTACGGTTATGTCATGGAAGTCGGAAGGGTGGTCTTCGAGGGAGAAAAAGATGTTTTACACGACAGTGAGGCACTGAAGATTCATTACCTGGGCCTGAAATATATCAGTTAAAGGCCTGATACGAGACAGGCGCGATAAAAAATTTATTATTGCTGGATGCGCCGATAATGAAAATTACCTTGTCTGTGGGAGGTGGGTTGGTTGGAAATGGCTGACGGCATTTTTTTGGTCAGGATACCACTCCCATTTCAGTTGGACTCCGTAAACTGTTATTTAATAAGGGATGCAGACGGATGGTTCGCGGTGGATGCCGGCCTGAACTACGAGGCCGGGCGGGAAGCCTGGGCCCGGGCCTTGGGGTATTTGGGCCTGGAATTTACCAATGTCAAGAGAATTCTGGTTACCCACTTTCACCCCGACCATTACGGGGCTGCCGGCTGGCTGCAGGAACGCAGCAGGGCGCGCGTTTACATGTCAAAAACCGATTTTGCGATGGCTAAAACAGTATGGAATGAAAGCGGGTTTAAAGCGGCATTAAACCGGGAACACATGATCAGCAACGGGGTGCCGAAAACACTTGCATTAAAAATTGAAAAGATTATGAGATCCAGAATCAACTGGGTAAAGCCGGATCCCCAGGTGAATTTGCTTGAGGAAGGAGATTCCTTCCGGATTGGCGATGATGCATGGGAGGTCCTGATCACCCCCGGCCACTCCAGGGGGCATGTCTGCCTTTACAGCGCAAAAAGAAAAATTATCATTTCAGGCGACCAGTTGTTGCTGGATATCACTTCCAATATCAGCTTTTTTCCCGGATCCAGTGAAAACCCCCTTTTGGACTACCTGTGTTCATTGTCCAGGTTGAAAAGGCTTGACATTGACTTGTTGCTGCCGGCTCACGGCCACAGTTTCAAGGATGCCGGAAAGCGCATATGCGGTTTATTCAGACACCACAAACAACGGTTGGAAAGCGTCTATAATGCCGTGGGAAGCGGTAAAACGGCCTTCGATATTTCTCAGGAAGTTTTTGGCCGAAACCTTGATTTAAATGATCTGCGCTTTGCATTGGGGGAAACTATAGCGCATTTGAAGTATCTCGTCGTTGAAGGCAGGCTGAGGGAAGACCAGGGTAAAGATTTAACGGTTTACAGTTATAATTGACATCCCCGTGCATTTCAAGTTTGACAGGTTAAAATGACTGGGATATAGAAGCTTAAATAAAGGAGGGCGCGCCATGAATGGTTTAACTATTCAAACCATTTTGTTTAATGCCATGAAAAGATTTGATGATCACCCGGCGATTACCTTTTTGCCCGGCGGGGAAACTGTGAGGTATAAAGACCTGTTGGCGAAAATTGATGCCGTAGCGGGTTACCTGTCCAAATTAGGTGCAAAACGGGGCTCAAAAGTATCGGTTTTACTCCCCAACAGCTTAGAATACATTTTTTTCAGCCTGGGTGTGGTGAGGTGCGGGGCGGTTTTAACGGCATTAAACGAGATGCTGGGCGTAAGAGAAGTTGAGTTTGTTCTGAAGGACAGTGAGCCCGAGATAGTTGTTGTGGGGACCCAAAGCCAGATTCCCCCAGTGCTTCAATACTTGAAAGACGCCGACTTCAAGGTCAGGGTGGTGGGGATTAAGGGATTGGGGATCAGCTATCCCGCGGAGTTCAATATTTTCGACTGGGATAATACAGACAGTGCGCCGGTAACGCCGGCTGCCTCTCCCGGCGACGTGGCAAGAATTGCATATACCGGGGGCACGACGGGCACACCGAAGGGCGTTATGCACTCCCAGTACAGCCTGGCGACAAACCTGCTTGCCCACTGTCTGGAAAACCCCATCGACGACCGGGACAGGGTGCTCCTGAGCACGCCTCTGCAGCACGCCGCAGGGCCGATTCTCTGGTGCTCGCTGGCCAGGGGCGCCCATGTGTACATCACGAGGTCTTTCGACCCTGAGTATTTTTTTGAAACGATAAAGGAAAAAAGAATTACCACCACCCTGGTTGTACCCACGATGCTGTACAGGCTGATCGATCAGGGAAAGAAAAAGGGCATCGAGACTAATTCGATTCGCAATATAAACTATGGCGCGTCCCCTATTTCACCGCAGCGTCTGAAAGAAGCCTTTGAAATGTTCGGACCGGTGCTGAAGCAGGGCTACGGCTTGACAGAATGCCCCAATCTGGTGACAAGGTTGTCTAAAGCCGATCATGTCTGGGCCTACAATAATAATCCGGGGGTATTAAGAAGCTGTGGAAAGCCGTGCATGCTGGCCCAGGTAAGACTGGTTGATGAAAGCGGCAAAGATGTCCCGCCCCTGGAGAGGGGGGAAATTACAGTGAAGGCCCCGTACAACATGATAGGGTATTTCAAAAGGCCCGATTTAACCCGGGATACTTTGCGAGACGGCTGGTTGCATACGGGTGACATCGGCGAATTCGATGAGTTCGGGTTTCTCCACATCGTTGAGCGTAAAAAGGACATGATTATCAGCGGCGGCATGAACGTTTATTCCATTGAAGTTGAAAACGTAGTCAATCAACACCCTGCCGTAGCAATGAGTGCCTGTGTAGGTGTGCCGCATGACGACTGGGGTGAGGCTGTGACCGTATACGTGGTGTTAAAACCGGGTTTGACTTGTTCCGAGGCCGATTTGATAGGTTTTTGCAAACAGCGCACGGCCAGATACATGGTTCCGAAATCAATTAATTTTGTAGAGTCTCTGCCTCTTACGCCCGTAGGCAAAATCGATAAAAAAGAGCTTAGAAGGGCGCTGTGGGAGGGAAAAGACCGCCAGGTGAACTGACGGGCGGTCTTTTGCAGTATAATTCGGCCGGGGGTTTTTAAAGGTTACGGATCCGGCAAAAGAGCGAAAAATCAGGAGGGTTGATTATGGATCTGGATCTTTCGGAAGAACAGCAAATGATTAAAGAAACTGTAAGGCGCTTTCTGGAAAAAGAAATCCGGCCCCTGGTGGACGAATACGAAAGATCGGGCCGGCCCGTGACCAAGGATATTGTAAAAAAGCTGGTCCCGTTTGGATTTTTGGGGGGGTTGCTGCCCGAGGAGGCCGGCGGGGGAGGATTAAGCCATACCACTTATTTTCTCATGATTGAGGAGCTGTCCAGGGTCTGGCCGTCGTTAAGGGCAGCGGTGGGGATTACCAATTCGGTCCTGACGCATATTTATGAGTACGGCACAGGGGACCAGAGAAAAAAATTCCTGGGGCCTCTGTTAAACGGTGATTACATAGGTTTTTCTGCCATCACCGAGCCCAACGCAGGGTCAGACACGTCCGGCATTGAGACGACGGCGGTGCTCCGGGGCGACCAGTGGATACTGAACGGCACGAAAATGTTTATTACCAACGGGGTTGAAGGCGATATCGGAATTGTCATCGCCCAGACTGACAGGTCAAAGGGGATAGACGGTATTGGCGCCTTTATAGTGGAGAGGGAAAAGTCAAAGTACGAAGCAAGGCCGATCGAAAAGATGGGGACAATAAGCTGTCCCTTCGCGGAACTCGTTTTTGAGGATTGCGCCGTTCCGAGGGAAAACCTGCTGGGCGGCATCGGCGACGGGCTCCGCCAGGGTCTGAAGTTTTTAAACAGCGCCCGGGCTATGGTGGCCTTTATCGCTGCAGGAGTGGCCCAGGCCTGTATCGATGCCTCGATAGAATTCGCCCGGAGCCGGGTTCAGTTTGGCAGGCCGATAGGAAGCTTTCAGCTCATTCAGGCCAAGATCAGCGACATGGTTACGCTTACCAGCGCTATGCGGCTGCTGGGACTCCAGGCCAGCAACATGATCGATAAAGGCAGGCCCTGCAGGAAGGAAGCATCCATGGCAAAACTTTTTGCCTCTGAAAATGTACTTAAAATCGCGGAAGAAGCAATGCAGATCCACGGAGGGTACGGATACACCAAGGAGTTCCCCGTGGAACGCTATTACCGCGATATCCGGTATTTTACCATTGCCGAAGGCACGAGTGAAATCCAAAGGCTGATTATCGGGCGGGAATTGCTGGGGGTATCCGCTTTTAGGTAAACAACCGGTATAGGCCTTTGATTCTTTAAGGCAGACTGATACTGATATGGGGGGCGGTGGAATGACAAGGCCGGGATCAATCCTAAAAGGAATGTTGGGTATCAAACACCCCATACTTTTGGGAGGAATGTCGGGTATATGCGATTATCTGCTGGCTTCAGCGGTTTCCCAGGCCGGCGGGCTGGGCACCCTGGCGGGGTCCATGCATACGGGGGATACCATCTCCGAACAGATTAAAAGGCTGCGGGATCTTACCGACAAGCCCTTTGCAGTCAATATCCCGGTTGCTTACAGCAAGGCGGGGGATCTTGTTGACGCAGTCATCAGGGAAGCGGTCGGGATAGTTATTACCGCTGCCGGCAATCCGCGGGTGTTTACCGGGCAGTTAAAGGCGGCCGGAATCACGGTAATCCATGTGGTTCCCACTCCTGAACTGGCCCGCAGGGCGGAGGAGGCCGGTGTCGACGCAGTAATCGCCGAGGGCTTCGAGTCAGGAGGCATGGCCTCCAAATTTGAAATCGGGACGCTGGCCCTTGTGCCCCAGGTTGTTGACGCCGTAAAAGTTCCCGTTATAGCCGCGGGAGGGATTGCCGACGCCCGCGGCTATCTTGCCGCCAGGGTACTGGGTGCAGCGGGGGTAAGCCTCGGGACTGCTTTTCTGGCCAGCAGGGAATGCCTGAGAATAGGGAGTCCATACAAGGAACTGCTGATTAAATCGGGAGCGCCGGATACCGGCATATTGGCCAGGGGGGTGCATGCCGTCCGCGCCCTGAAAAACGATTTTTATCATAGCGTTGAGAAAATGCTGGCTGAAGGCGCCGGTAAAGAAGAAGTTATCAGTTTTATCCTCTCGTCCCGGGATTTGACCGGCGGGAAAGGCGTCCTCAGCTGCGGCCAGGGAGTGGGACTGATAAAGGAAATTAAAAGCGTCAGGGAAATCATAGAGGATATTATAGAAGGCGCGGAGGAGACCCTCCGGCGGTTGTGCCGCGACATGAACGGCGGGTGAAAATCCACCCGCCCAGGAACGAATTCCCGGTGGGAATTCGTTCCTTTGTAATTGAATACGCCCTTTACTTCCCGGCGGCCAGCCTCCCCGCAAGTTTGCTTATTTCAACCGCAACCAGCGGCACGACGCTCAGGCCGAACACGACCGCCCAGTCCGAGGGCCGCAGGAGGACGGTTTCGAAGGGGCCTCTCAAAAAGGGGGTAAACACCACCATCAACAGCGCGGCGGTCGACGCCGCAAAGGCATACAGCAGGCTGCGGTTGGTGCCGATCCCGATGGCGGCGAGGGACTGGTCCATGCTCCGGACGTTGAAGGAATGAACCAGCTGGGACATGGCCATGGTGACAAAAGCCATGGTGCGGGCTTCCTCCAGGGAACGCCCCCAGCGGAGGGCCAGCCAGTAGGCGGACAGGGACATAAGCCCGATGAGTATTCCCTGCCAAAGGATCCTGACGCCCACTCCCCCGGAAAACAGGCTTTCCCCGGGCCTGCGGGGAGGCCTGTTCATGATTCCTTTTTGCGGACGCTCCAGCCCCAGGGCCAGGGCGGGCGGCCCGTCGGTGACCAGGTTCAGCCACAGTATCTGGATGGGATTGAGGGGACTGCCCAGGCCCAGCAGCAGGGACGAAAAGATGGCCACGATTTCCCCGGTGTTGCAGGAAAGCAGGTACTGTATCGAACTGCGGATGTTGTTGTAGATGGTCCGCCCTTCTTCCACCGCCCTTACGATGGTGGCGAAATTGTCGTCCTGCAGCACCATGTCCGAGGCTTCCTTGGCCACCTCGGTTCCGGTGATCCCCATGGCCGCCCCGATATCGGCCCTTTTGAGGGCGGGTGCGTCGTTTACGCCGTCGCCGGTCATGGCCACCACGTGGCCGTGATACTTCAGCGCCTCCACGATGCGGAGCTTGTGGTCGGGAGACACCCTGGCGAAGACGGTGACGCTGTTCACCGCTTTTTTAAGTTCTTCCTCGCCCATCCTTTCCAACTGGTCGCCCGTCAGGATCCCGTCGCCGGGCCGCAATATATCCAGTTCCCCGGCAACAGCCGCGGCTGTTTCCCGGTGGTCGCCGGTTATCATTACCGTGCGGATGCCGGCCCTGCGGCACATTGCCACCGCCTCTTTGGCTTCGGGGCGGGGCGGGTCCTGGATGGCGAAGAAACCGATGAAGGTCAGATCCCGCTCCGCGGTTTCCGGCGAGGGATCCGCCGGCACCCGGGGCCAAAGGCGGGTGGCCAGGGCCAGTACGCGCTGCCCTCCCGAAGCAAATTGCGAGTTGACTGCCAGCAGCCGGTCCCGGGTTTGATCGTCCAGGGGGGCGGCTCCCTGCCGGTTCAGTACGCTGGTACAGCGGTCCAGGAGCACATCGGGCGCCCCCTTGGTAAAGGAACGGACAGATTTTCCCAGATCATGGAAAGTCGTCATCATCTTGCGCCGGGAGTCAAAGGGAATCTCAGCCAGACGGGGGTAGTCCGCGACCGCCTCCCTTGATAAACCCGCCTTGGCTGCAGCCACAACCAGCGCTCCCTCGGTGGGGTCTCCAATGACCCGGTGGCCCTTCCCCGTGTCCTCCAAATTTGCGTCGCTGCTCAGCAGCCCGCCGGTCAGAAGCAGTCTCAGGCCTTCGTCGTCCAGAGGCCGTATTTCGTTGCCGTCCCGGTCAAAAAAACTGCCGCGGGGGGCGTAGCCGCCCCCGGTCACCCCGAAAAGCCTGCCTGCAGCGTAAATTTGGGTAACGGTCATTTCGTTTTTGGTAAGGGTGCCGGTCTTGTCGGAGCAGATTACGGTGGCCGTGCCCAGGGTCTCGACGGCCGGGAGCTTCCTGATAATCGCCCGCCGGCGGCTCATCCTGGTGACGCCCAGGGCCAGCACGATGGTCACCACGGCCGGCAGTCCCTCGGGAACCGCCGCCACGGCCAGGCTGATGCCCACCATGAACATCTCCAGCAGATCTTCACCGCGCCACAGCCCGATAGAGAACACCAGCGCCACAATGACCCCCGCGGCAATTCCCAGTACTTTGCCCAGCCTGCCCAACCGCTTTTGCAGCGGGGTGGGTTCCGGAACGGCCTCGTGGAGAAGCTGGGCGATCCGGCCCAGCTGGGTCTTCATCCCGGTTTCCACCACCACGGCCCTGCCGCGCCCTGCGGTTATGGTGGTGCCCATGAAAAGCATGTTTTTCCGGTCGCCTACGGGAACCTGGCCGGCCTCGATTACTGCCGGGTCCTTTTCCACCGGGACCGACTCGCCGGTGAGGGCCGACTCGTTGGCCTGCAGGGACGCCGCCTCGACCAGCCTCGCGTCGGCGGGGACCGAATCACCCGCGTCCAGCAAAATAACGTCGCCAGGGACCACTTCCGCCGCGCTGACCTGCAGGACCTTGCCGCCCCTCACCACTTTGGCCGACGGCTTCGTCATCTCCTTTAAAGCCCTGAGGGCGTTTTCGGCCTTGTTTTCCTGGTACACCCCGATTGCGGCGTTAAGAACCACGATGATCAGAATGACGACGGAATCCTCCCACTCGCCGAGGGCGCCCGAAACGGCCGCGGCGGCGATGAGGATCAGCACCAGGATCTCCTTCATCTGGCCGATGAACATGGAAAGAAGGCTGCGGGGAGGTTTTTCCCGGAGGACATTGGGGCCGAAATCCCTTAAACGGCCGGCGGCCTCCCCGCCGTCGATTCCCTCTCCGGGATCGGTTCCAAGTTCCCGGCAAGTTTCCTGGACATCCAAGGAATACCAATTTTTCTCTTCCATCGTTCCCTCCTATGGATTGCTTGAAGTAATTGCCCGGGAAGCATCAAAAACAAAAGACCCCTGCATGAAAATACTTACTTTCATGCAAAGGTCTTGCTCGGCTTTTCATCCGTCAGAACAGCGGGAATCGGGTCCGGAATGTCGCCGTACTGATTTAGGCTACTCCCCTTTGCATTAAATAAATTATCACGTTGTAAAGGTGCAGTCAATAATTTTTTATTCCTTGATTTTTTATTCCTTGTTCTTTAGCCGCGGCCGGGCGGCCGGGCGGCCGGGCGGCCGTTCTAACAAGATGAAAGAGGTTGTCCACAAGCCCAGCCTTTATACGCCCTCGTTTGAACTCATAAAAGACGACCGGATGGAAAAAATAAAAAAGGACTTCAAACAGAAAAAACAGAAAAAAAGGAGTGAAAACTATGAACCAGCACATTCACTGCATTGTCAGCGACTGTCATTACTGGGACCACGGGAATATGTGCAGGGCCAACGAAATCCTGGTGTCCACGGACAGCTTCGCAAACAAGAGACCGGACCGCGTCGACGCCACCATGGCCAAGCAGCTGGCCCCCGACACCGCGGGAACCTGCATGTCCACCTGCTGCAAGACTTACGTGCCGGCCGGTTCCAATCAAATCAACGCGGACGGAGTCAAAAGAATGACCTAGGTATTCAGGGTGCCCGGCTTTACGGCCGGCCCCTGTATTTTGTCTTATGCCGGGGCATCCCGGACGGCCCGGCGCCCCCCGAGTGTTAAAGACGGAGGCTGGCGGCGATTTCATGCGGGGCTAAAGTTTTTTCCTTTTGCCCAGGGCCGTTTTCAACCTGTCCCGGAGAAGGGGAAATTTTTCCGGCAGCGGGTGCAGCATGCCGGCCAAATCCCGTCTGAAGAAATGGTGCAGGTCCTGTTTTGCCTTGTCCAGGTCGCCGGCGTTAATGAGAACATAGGCTCCACCCCCGGCAAGGGTGATGATAACTATCCAGAAAAGGGCCCACCATGCTCCGGGCCGGCGAGCCGTGGGATCAGTGAGAGGTTTTCCGTACTCCGGGGCCCCGGGAAGGCTGGGCGGGCCGGTAATGCCAAGCACCACGGGCACTGCGTCGGCCAGAAGGGTTATGCCTTTTATTGCTTCCTCCTTGCGGTTGGTGTAGGTGCCGGCTTCAATCAGAACGGCGGTTGACAGGAGGTCCTGGTTGTAAACTCCGTTGCCGATAAAAATTTCCTTGACAACGGGCCAGTATATCTTGTTGGCGAAGGCCATCAGCCGTTTTGCGAAATCCAGGTTGGAGGCCATTTTGGGGTTCTGGCGCCCGACGACCAGGCGAATCTGGGCCACCTTTTCATTGACGATTACCTCCCTGTAGAATTCAGGGTCATCCACTCCGTCACGGTGGACATCGAAAAGGGCAATGGGGTTTTTCTTGAGCAGCCTGAACGCCGTTCTCCGTGACCGGTAATAGGCGTTGTTGTCGTGAGGTTCGTGGGGGGTCAGATCATGAAGGACATTCGCCCCTTGACTGGACAGGCCGTTTGTATAGGAACCCCCCACCTGCAGGATGCCGCCGTGGAAAGGTATGGAAATCCTGCCGTCCGAGGGCAGGTAGGATTCGTCAGTATGGGTGTGGTAAATAGCCACCGGCCGGCCGCTCCATTCCGGCGTGGCTGCGGGAAGGGTGACCTTGGCGAAGAGTTCGCCGTAGGCCAACAAATCCCGGTCCATCTCCACAAATTTGGCGGTGGCCGTATTCCCGTCAACCCGCTGCACAACATAACGCCTGCCCGCCGCGGTGATCACCCCGTCACCCGGGTAGACCCGGCGGGAAACCATCGTCACCAGGTTTCCTTCCCGGTCTCTGATTGTGCACATGCTTCCCGCCCTGTGATCGTCGCCTGCCTCCTCCGGAAGCCTGCCGGGGGCATAAACCGGGGCTGAAGCGTAGACGCCCCAAAAAAGCAGCAGCAATACGCCGGCGGAAATAAGACCCAATAACGCTATCCGTCTTTTTTTGATCGCAGTAACCCCCAAGATGCCAGATTTGCTGTGTTTTTAGGTTTTCCTTTTGCACGATTTATATGCCTTCAGGTGATTCCGGAAAAGACGGGAAGAGAGTGAATCCCCGGAGGTTATTTCGCGTATGATGGCCATGCCCAGTTTTTTCAGCTGGTTGTAGCATATGCTGCCATACACGGAAGCGCACAAATCCTGCAGGATAAAGGGGTGTTTTTCAATGAGCCTGAAAACCAGGTGCGGGAAACTGTAAAAAATTTTGGCGAACCGGCGCGCCGCGGCCAGTTCGCTGCGGATGTACCGGTCGGCAAGCGACTGGTAGTAAGCCGGCGCCAGCCACGGCCTGGTTTTGTTTGCTGCCACGGCTTCCGCCGCAAGTTGGCCGCTTTTTACGGCGTAGTAGATCCCCTCCCCGGAAAAAGGGTCGGCAAAGCCGGCCGCGTCCCCGACCAGGAAGCCCGGTCCGTTATGAATCCTCCTGTTCAGGCCTCCGTCCAGAGGGATGGTGTGGCCCTGCAGCCTGGTTATTTCACTGCCGTCAAGGCCTTCCCGGACAAGTAATTCGTCAAGCTTCCGCCTGAGATCCCGGGTGTTGCGGCTGAAAACCCCGATTCCCACAGACAGGTGATTTTTCTTGGGAAACACCCAGCCGTACCCCCAGGTTACGGCGCCGCAATCCAGTTTTGCCACCCCTCTTCTTGAGGCCCCGAGTTCCGGGGGCCATTCAATCTCGGCCTCCAGGGCAGGGCCCGCCCTGCCGGGCCTGTGCAGGCCCAGCAGCCTGGCTGCATTGCCTCTTGTTCCGTCGGCCCCGGCGAATATTTTTCCCTGAAAGGTTTTGCCGCCGGCGGATACTACCACCCGGTCCCTGTCAAAGAAAACATCGCTTACCGCGTGGTTTTCCAGCACGTTTGCCCCGGCCTTTGCGGCCTGGTGGACCAGGATGCGGTCAAAATTGCTGCGGCTGACCATAAAGGCAACGGGAAATTCCGGCCGGACCCTGACCCCTCCGGACCCCGCAAAACTAAGTTCCACCGTGTGGATAATGTCCTCCACCGACTCCTGCCAGGGAAAACCCAGCAACCGCGCGGATTTAAACGAAACGGCCCCGCCACAGGGTTTGTTTCGCGGCAGAGCCTCTTTCTCCAGAAGAAGAACCTCGATTCCTTCGTTGGCAAGGTTGTATGCCAGGGTGGAACCGGCGGGCCCTGCCCCCGATATGATTACATCGAATTTCGCCAAACCTCATCCCGCCACTCGTTGGTTGCCTTTTTAAAGGTTGCGCTTTTTAGCCTTGCATGTCTTTGTTTATTTTTTTAACCTTCTTTTGTATTTCTGAAAGCGACTGTATTTTTTGTTCCTTTAGCTGCCTTTCCGTCTCCCGGAGCTGGGAAAAAAGTTTCTTGTCCGAGGTGACGTGCACGCTGTAGTTGCCGTCCAGTCCCTTGACTTTCCGGTGAACTTCGGACTTTATCCGTTTCAGGCGGAGCCTGTTGAAGCCGCTTACTTTGACGGCAGTGGAGATTTCGTCGTCGATGACCACGGCCGTGCTGTCCTCCACGCCCCTGACGGATTTTGCCGCCTGCTTTACCTTCTCGGCCAATTCAATATTGACAACCACCGGCTTTTCCGGCCCGCCACCCTGCTGCTGCGCTTTTTTGGCGGGAGACTGGGCGCTGCAGCCGCCCGCCACCAGCAACAGGGACAAAAAAATCAGGATTTTTATCGCAACCTTCATGTCCGCAATACCTCTGTACGGCCCTTGAGATTTTGAACCGGTTCCCGGCAGCGCGGGCACCTCCCGGAAGGCGGGGGGCGCCGGCGGTATTTTGCCGGCGCCGGCTTAGGCATATTGTGTGTAGAATAATTGCGCTTATATACAAAAATGAGAAAATCTTTTTCCAGAAAAAAAAGCCGGTCTGAAGCCGGCTTTGGCTTAAGTAAAGCTTTTCCAGATTCCGGTCCGGGGAAAGCAAAAGTGGAGGCAAAGCTACCCTTTAAGCCCGAGGGATACATACACGGCCCGGTCCACCGCGTTGTCGAAGGGGAGACCGGCATCCTTCCTGTACTGGATGATTACCTTTTCCATTTCCGAACCCCAGATCCCGTCCACCTTGATGTTATATCCCAGCCTTTTCAGTGCCGACTGGATTTCCATGACGGCGGTTCCCACGTCTCCGCGGCGCATCATTTTATAGGCCGGGTCCATATACAGAAACGGGTTTCCCGCGATAATCACCGGAGTTCCCTCGGAAACCCAGCTGTAAAGCTGCTCCACGTGCCTGTTGAACATCCGGATGCAGCCGTGGGAGTGGTAGCCGCCTATGGAATAGGGTTTGTTTGTTCCGTGAATCCCGTAAATTCCCCAGTAAACGTTCAGTCCCATCCAGCGGGTTCCAAAACCTGTTCCCCAGTTGGCGGCCTTTCTGGTGATTTTCCATGTTCCGATTGGAGTGGGGGTCTCCGGTTTTCCTATACCGACCGGGAACTGGCGGTAAGGCTCACCGTCGTTAAGCAGGGTAAGGGTCCGGTGTCTGGTGTCGATCAGGATTACCTTTTTGCCCTGGGGGGGCGGCATCTTGTTCGACTGGCCCGGTTTTTCTACGGCCATCGACAGTACGTCCCAGGTCCCTTCCCCCACTCTCCCGCTTACTGTCAGGCCGTTTTTCCCCTGAAACTTGCAGACCGCCTCATAGGTGGCCGCGTCAAAAATCCCGTGCCGCCAACCGTTGTAAAAGCCCAGGGTGTGCAGAGCTTCCTGCAGTTCCCTGATATCATCCCCCTTAAGCGGCGGGTTCGTGAGGTAAAGTTCCCGGGACTGGTCGCAGTTGATGGGGCAAATGACTCCGTTTGGATTTTCGGCGTGAACAGTCAGCGGAATGAAAAGAATAATTGATATCGACACGGCACAGATTATTCTTTTTACCGCTTCAAAGGCCAAGCAATTGTTCCCCTCCTCACTCCGGCAAATCTTTTATAGTTATCCCCTTTTTACAAATATTTATGTTTTTACAGGAGGCCCGGGCGACACTCCGTACCGGCGGCGGGGAATCCAGGCTGTGGAAGCATAACATCTTTGTGTCATATCGGTTTGCAGACCCGGCATATAAATTCCCAGGCAGGAAAGATTTTCATCCGGAATATTTCCGCTGGAAGGGGGCCGGGGTCGCTTGCCGGCGAAAAACAAACGCCGTTTACTTGCCTGGATGGTATTATTAATAAGTTCAGTTGTATATGGCGCGGCAGCTTACTCCCGCGTCAAGGTCGATCCCGATTCCGGCCGCGTGGTGATCAACTTTATTTTACCCGTGCGCCGGGACCCGGAGCCCCCGCGGATCGAGACAACCCCCGAAATCCCCGGGACGCCGGTCACTT
This sequence comes from Desulfovirgula sp., assembly GCA_020725625.1. Classification (GTDB taxonomy): domain Bacteria; phylum Bacillota; class Desulfotomaculia; order Desulfotomaculales; family Desulfocucumaceae; genus JAILZP01. Next base: position 26,777 of record DYET01000181.1, read on the forward strand.
GCAAGGTCGGGTGGACAAACCGGACCACCATGGTTTTGGAACTGGACCAGAAGGGCCGGCCGGAGGGGCAGCTGATCAAGTTTAAAGTCGACGGTGTTCCCACAATTGTTCCTTTTGTCAGGAAAAGTGCGAAAGGAGAAGTCAGGCGCCGGGTTCCCCTAACCCTTCTGTCCGGAAAAAGCCCGGAAAAAGTTCCCTCCCGCGGGCCCGTGCCGTTAATCTTTAATACCCCGGTTGACCCTGTAAGCCTGAAAAAATCAGTGGTTCTGCCTGCACCGGGGCGGTTAGACTCCTTCAGCCTTACTTTCGGAGGCAGGGTTTACAGCGATTACAGCCGCTGGCAGTACATCCCCGACGCGCCCCTCGAAAACGGCGCAACTTACCGGATAACCGTTGAACCCGGGGTTCGCAGCAGCGGCGGGACCGTGCTCGGCAAAAGGCAGGAGATAATTTTTACCACCGCGGCCAGGCCGAAAGTAACGGGGACCAGCCCGGCCTACGGCCAGAAAGGGGTTCCGCTTTACCGCACGGTGGAATTTTATCTTGACCAGGAGATTCACACCGCTTCCATCAGGGTTACCGGGCCCCGGGAGGAAGCCGGCGTCCCGGGCAGCGTGGAAATAAGCCACCGGAGGGTTGTTTTCCGGCCCGAATACGCCTTTTCGCCGAACAGCACCTACAGGGCCGTTCTACAGGCCGGGTCCGCCGAACACGAAAGGTCGTACGAATACGAACTGTCTTTTACTACGGTGGACATGGGCGAAAGGCTCTGGGTAGAGGTCAAACTGGGGGAGAAGCATACGGTCACGGTTTTCAAGGGAAGCAAGGTTGTCCGCCACATGCCGGCCTCGGGAGGCCGGCCCGAGTCCCCCACGCCCACGGGCTATTTCTACACCCAGGACCGGGGTCACAGCTTCTGGTCGCCCAAGTTTGGGGAAGGGGCCACGTACTGGGTGCGCCTGGTGGGGCAGATCCTGGTGCACTCGGTGCCCAAAGACAGCCGTTGGAGAACGAAGGAGGAAGAGCACGAGAAACTCGGCCTGCCGGCCAGCCATGGCTGTATACGTCTGGATGAAAAGGACGCCAAGTGGTTTTTTGAGAACATACCCAGGGGGACGCTGGTGATTGTTCACGAATAAAAACTTAAATACCGGTTAACGGCCCTTTCCGTCCCCGGGGAAACCGGGCCCCATTTTTTTTGGCGGGGGAGGATTACATCCCGGTCAGGTAAAAATATTTATCAAAAAGACTGCGGAGGTCTGGCGGTGGGCAAGAAAAGAAAACCGACTTTGACAATCGACCAGTTTACGGATTTGGCCGATGCCATCGTTGAAGAAATACCCGAGAAATACTGCAGGGAACTGAACGGCGGCTTCAACATCGTCGAGGCCGCCAGAAAGGACGGGGAATACTTCATCATGGGAGAATACATACAGGACGGGATAATGGGATCAACCATAATGATTTATTACGGTTCCTTTGCCCGGCTCCTCGGCGGGGCCGGCAGGGAGACCTGGGAAAAGGAGCTGAGGGAAACCATCCTGCACGAACTGCGCCACCACGTAGAGATTATGGCCGGGGTGGACTACCTGACCGAGGAGGAAATGGCTGACCTGGCAAGGGGAAAAGAGTAAGCCCGGCAGAACCTGCCGGGTTCGGGTACGACAGGGCGGGGCCGCGGATTCCTTTCGGGCGTGCCCGGGACTTTTTGGGAGTCAGCGTAAACCTGGTTTTAAAAACAGGAGAAAGACGGGAATAATTTTTTTAAATTGCCTGTTTCCGGGGTTTTCCCTCTCTAGGCGGCATTGCTATACAGGGGTTGTTTTTGTATATTTTTATTGTTAGCACTCATTGGTTATGAGTGCTAACAATTCATAAAAAATCTTGTTCAGGGGGGTTTTTTATGATCAGGCCGCTGGGAGACAGGATTGTGGTCAAGCCTATTCCCAGGGAGGACAAGACCAAGGGCGGCATTCTGCTGCCGGAGACAGCCAAGGAAAAGCCGCAGGAGGGTAAAGTGCTGGCCGTCGGTCCAGGGACTTTGCTGGACAGCGGCGAGCGGGTAAAGATCGACGTCAAGGCCGGTGACAGGGTTCTTTACTCCAAATACGGCGGCAATGAAATCAAGATCAACGGCGAGGAATATGTCATTCTGCGCGAGGCGGACGTGTGGGGAGTTATTGAGTAGGAGCCGGCTGTCATATTTTTCTAATCCTTAACAGTTAAAAGGAGGTACGGAATCATGGCAGCGAAGGAAATCATCTTCGGCGAAAAAGCGCGCCGTTCCCTGGAAAACGGCGTCAACGCGCTGGCGGATGCCGTCAAGGTGACCCTCGGTCCGAAAGGGCGCAACGTCGTTCTGGAGAAAAAATTCGGGTCGCCTACAATTATCAACGACGGTGTGACCATAGCCAAGGAGATTGAACTCACCGATCCCTTTGAAAACATGGGGGTGCAGCTTGTCAAGGAGGTGGCCTCGAAGACCAACGACGTTGCCGGTGACGGCACCACCACCGCCACCCTCCTGGCCCAGGCCATAGTCCGGGAAGGCATGAAAAACGTTGCTGCCGGCGCAAACCCGATGATCCTGAAGCGCGGCATAGAAAAGGCCGTTGATAAAGTGGTGGAGAAGGTCAAATCCCTTTCCAAGCCCATCGAGGGGAAAGATGCCATATCCCAGGTGGCCTCTATTTCGGCCAACGACAGTACAATCGGCGAGCTTATTTCCGATGCCATGGAAAAGGTGGGGAAAAACGGCGTCATCACCGTCGAGGAATCCAAGGGCATGGGGACCACCCTTGAAGTGGTGGAAGGAATGAATTTCGACCGGGGCTACCTGTCCCCGTACATGATCACCGACGCCGACAAAATGGAAGCCGTGCTGGAAGACCCGTATATCCTGATTACCGACAAGAAGATTTCCGCGGTGGCCGACATCCTCCCGATCCTGGAAAAGGTGGCCCAGTCCGGCAGGGCCCTGTTCATAATCGCAGAGGATATAGAGGGAGAGGCCCTGGCCACCCTGGTTTTGAACAAGCTGCGGGGAACGCTGAAATGCGCCGCTGCCAAGGCCCCCGGCTTTGGTGACAGGCGGAAGGCCATGCTTCAGGACATCGCCGTGCTTACCGGCGGAACAGTGGTTTCGGACGAAGTGGGGCTCAAGCTGGAGAACGCCAGCATCGAGATGTGCGGAAGGGCCACCAGGGTCAGGATTAAAAAGGAAGAGACCATCATCGTGGGCGGCCAGGGGAAGCAGGAGGAAATCGACAAGCGGGTCGCCGCCATCAAGGTGCAGATTGAAGAGACCACTTCCGATTACGACCGGGAGAAGCTCCAGGAAAGGCTGGCCAAATTGTCCGGAGGCGTGGCGGTAATCAAGGTGGGGGCTGCCACCGAGACCGAAATGAAGGAGAAAAAACTCCGCGTCGAGGACGCCCTGAACGCCACCCGCGCCGCCGTGGAAGAAGGGATCGTTTCAGGCGGCGGCGTAGCCTTTATCCAGGCGATAAAGGCCCTGGACGAAGTTACCCCGGCAAACCCGGACGAGAAGGTGGGAATCGACATCGTACGCCGGGCGCTGGAGGAGCCTCTGCGCCAGATTGCCAACAACGCGGGCATGGAAGGATCCGTGGTGGTGGAAAAGGTTAAAAACTCGGAAGAGGGGGTAGGCTTCAACGCCCTGACCGGTAATTACTGCAACATGATTGAAAAGGGAATAATCGACCCGGTCAAGGTGACCCGCACCGCCCTGCAAAACGCGGCCAGCATCGCGGCCATGATCCTGACCACCGAATCCTTAGTGGCCGAGAAGCCCGAGAAGAAAAAAGGGCCCCCCATGGGCGGAATGAACCCCGACATGATGGATTATTAAAGATACGTCTTTCAACCCCGGGCTGCGACCCGGGGTTTCCTTTGGCTTAGACTTGCGAAAGCCGGGCGGAGGCGTGTGGCACAACCGGTTTACCGGCCCCTGCATTTTTTGCTATAGTATAGCCAAAGAGGGCTTTGCCGGAAGGGCACCAAGGTCCTGGGCCTGGTGATCAATTACGACCTCAGGCGCCGGCCCAGGCTGGCCGGGGTGGCCGCCTCCAGCCCCTGGCTTCGCCTGGCCTTTGAGCCTCCAGCCCTGAAGGTGCGCCTGGGCCGGGTGACGAACCGCCTCTGGCCGGCCTTTTCGCAGTCCAGCGGCCCGGATGTCCGGGGCCTTTCCCGGGACCCGGAGGCGGTGCAGGCCTACACGGACGATCCCCTGGTCCACGACCGCATCTCGGCCCGCCTGTTCGTCGGCGTTTACGAGGCCGGCCTCCGGGCCCTGGACCACGCCGCCGAATTCGGCGTCCCCCTGCTGGTCATGCACGGGGACGCCGACCGGCTGACCTCCCCGGAGGCCAGCCGCCGGTTCGCCAGCGGCGTGACCGGCGACTGCACCTTCAAGCTGTGGGAAGGTTTTTACCACGAACTCCACAACGAGCCGGGGAAAGAGGAGGTATTCGACTTCCTGGCCTCCTGGCTGAGAAGTAAAATAAAATAAGACTGTAGACGACCGGTTTGGAGGCCCCTGTTGTTCCGCCCGCGCAAAAGCCGCCGCCTACCGCCAGGTAACGGACGGGCTTTTGCGAGTTGGCACGCGGTGGTAACGGAATTTGGGGTGGCCGATCATCATCGCCCCGAAGCACTGGTGGCCCTGGGGAAGGTTCAGGGCCCGGGCCATGGGGGGGTAATTAACTGCCGCGGCGTTGAAGTACCCGGCCCAGCACGTCCCCAGCCCCATGGAGTAGGCCGCAAGTTCCAGGTAGGTGAGGGCGATCAGGCAGGCAGGCTGGGATGCAAAGTGAGACGCCGGGGCGTGGGCCACGATGACATGCGGCGCACCCCGACAGATCCTGTCCACCCCGCTTTCCCAGGCCGCGACGATCAGGTTGAAGTGCATGGTGCGGGCCGCCGCAGGGCTTTCTTCAAGAAGCTGCCTCATCCAGTCTATGACCAGCCCGGCCAGGCGGTTGACCTCGGCCCTGTCTTCAATGACAAGCCAGTGCACGGGCTGGCTGTTGTGGCCCGAAGGGGCGTAGCGGGCAGTGTCGATCAGCCTGCTTAAAGTCTCGCGGTCCACCGGCTTGTCCTGATAGGCACGGATGGAACGCCTCGAAATCATTAGCTGCCTGGCCTGTTCCGGAGTCGGAAGAGAGTCCTTCAGAAGCGCGGGGCATTCCCCGGAATTCATGGTTTTCAGTGAAAAAGCCCCGCGGGGGCAGACAGCCACGCAGTGCCCGCAATTGATGCAGCGGTCCGCAGCCCCTTCCGCCGGGGAGGGATACGATTCCCGGTCCCGGAACTCGATGATCCTGGCCGGGCACTCGGCGGCGCAAATGCCGTCGCGGGCGCACTTGTCACGGTCGACGGTGAATAGGCTCATCCTGGCAACCCCTTTCAAAACGCCGGCGGCATGCGGGCGGATGAAACCCGTCCGGCGGCAGAGATTTTTCAATAAAGATATACGCTTGCGGGAGCGCAATTCCTTCCCCTGCGGGGCATTTTTCACACGGCCTGCCCGCGGCGCCCGGAAAAACGCCGGGGGAACGGGACCGGCAAAATCCCCGGATATTTTAGCATAAAGAAGTGGTGAACTGGATATGTCCGGTGCCGGAACCGTTCAGGTATTGGCCAAAATGTTTGGTAAAAGAATGGGCTACGATGTCGTGGTGAGAGACGGCGGGGCCTCGGTCCAGGATTACCTTGACGCCCTGAACGGGGCCATTGAGGAGCTTCCCTTGAGCCGCGGCAGGAGAAAAACGGCGGCCTGCAGGGGCTGCGACCTCTGCTGTGCCGAAAGGGCCCCACTTACCTGGGTGGATGTGTTAAACCTCGAAAAACATCTGAAAACGGGCCGCCTGTCCCTGCAGCAGTTGCTGGACCGGGTGGGGAACATCCTGGTGGACGGGCCGGTGGTCGACATCACCCTGCGCAGGAATGAGGACGGGAGCTGTATTTTCCTGGACCGGGAAAGCCGGCTGTGCTCGGTTTACCCCGCCAGGCCCCTGGTCTGCCAGACATTCATTTGCTGCCCGGCCTCCCGGAGGGCGGCCAGGATGAGGGATCTGGTGGTCAATTCCGGGGAGGACGAACTGGTCCGCCGGTGGCTGCTGCATTCAGGAAAAAAGGGGGAGGAACCTGCCTTTCACGAGGGGTACCGGCCCAGGGTCAGGATAGAGGACTGGCGCCCCAATGCCTTCACGGGGAAAAAACACTACCGCCGGGTGCTTCTGAAAGAATTGTGCCCGCCCGACCTTTGGAGGCAGGTCTTTGTTCCCGGTTAAGCGTTAAGCCTGCCGGATTTTGGCGCAGGCGACTGGGAATATGTGTCTTGACAGGAAATCCGGACTGCTATAGAATTAGCTTGAATATTTTGAGATTTTTCTGTTCTTTTTTTGCCGGTGATAATGAACGTCGTTCGACATTAACGAACAAAATGACTGGTTAATTAAAACAGGATATAAAAGCTGCCGGAAACGGAGGACGGGCGCCATGAAGCCGAATGTCGTGGTCATCAATCCCGTGGACAACGTAGGTATCGCCCTGGAAGACATCCGGGAGAACGAAGCCGTGAGGATGCCGGCGGGGGAAGAATTTCCGGCCCTCGACGGCATACCTTACAGCCACAAGGTGGCTCTGGTCGAAATAGCCGTGGGCGCTGAGATATACAAGTACGGGGAGGTCATAGGCAGGGCGGCGAAGCCCATAAAAAAGGGCCAGTGGGTGCACACCCACAACCTTGAGGCGGGAGGGAGCAGTTAGTGGAAACTTTCCTTGGCTATGAAAGGCCGGACGGTTCGGTGGGGATCAGGAACCATGTGGCGGTCATCCCCACTGTTTCCTGCGCCAACGGTGTGGCGGGGCTGATCGCCAGGTCCGTGCCCGGGGTGGCGGCCCTGTACCACGGACACGGGTGCGGCAGGGCCGGGACGGACCTGGATTTGCACATGCGCACCCTGGCAAACCTGGGGAAAAACCCGAACGTGGCCGCCGTTCTGGTGGTCGGGCTGGGCTGCGAGGTGATCAAGGCGGAGATACTGGTGTCGTCCATGGCGGAGTCGGGAAAGCCGGTGGAGTATTTAAATATCCAAAAAGAAGGGGGATCCCGCCGGACTGCGGCCAAGGGAGCGGAAATCGCGGCCAGGCTGCTTCAAGAGGCCGGTGCGCTCAAACGGAAGCCCTTTCCCCTGGAAATGATTACCTTGGGCCTGGAATGCGGCGGGTCGGATGCGTTTTCCGGGGTAACCGCCAACCCGGCCGTGGGCCTGGCCGCCGACTGGCTGGTAAGGGCGGGAGGAACCGTCATACTGACCGAGAGCACGGAGATGATCGGGGCCGGCCATATCCTGGAGCGCAGGGCGTGCAGCCCGGAAGTGGCCGAAAGGGTGGCCGGGATGGTTTCCCGGGCGGAAAAACGCACCCGGGAAATCCTGGGGCCCATGGCCTGGATGGTGATAGCACCCGGCAACATGGACGGCGGGATGAGTTCGATCCAGGAGAAAAGCCTGGGATGCATCGTCAAGGGCGGCAGCACCGCGGTAACCCAGGTGGTGGACTACGCCCAGGTGCCGGACAGCAAGGGCCTGGTGCTGATGGACGGACCGGGCTATGACACCGAGTCCCTGGCTGGCCTGGCGGCGGCCGGGGCGCAAGTAATAATCTTCACCACCGGGCGCGGCAATCCCATCGGATTTCCGGTCGTACCGGTGGTCAAGGCGGCCAGCAACAGCCGGCTGTACAGGGCCATGGAGGAAGACATGGACGTCAACGCCGGTACCGTACTGGAGGGCAAAAGCCTGGAGGAGGTCGGCAAAGAGATCATCGCCGAGGTTAAAAGGGTGCTTGACGGCGGGAGGACCAAGGCGGAGATAAACGATCAGCAAGGTATCCTCTGCCTCTACACCGCCGGTCCTTCCTTTTAGGGGGATTAAGGATGATAAATTCGGTTGACAGGGCCCTGACCATACTCTGTCAGTACAGCCAGCGGGTCAAGGAACTGGGAATCACCGATCTGAGCCAGTTGCTGGACCTGCCGAAAAGCACCGTCCACGGGCTGGTCAAGACCCTTGAGGCCAGGGGGTTCCTGGCCAGGAACGCGGAGAGCGGCAAGTACCGGCTGGGACTGAAGGTGTACGAACTTGGGATGGCTTACTCCACCGCCATTGAGCTGCAGGCTGCGGCCAGGCCGCTGGCCCAGGAACTCTCGTCGAAGCACGGCAAGTCGGTTCATGTGGCCGTGTACGCAGGGGGCATGGCGGTGTTCATTCTCAAGATCGAGCACCGGGAAGATTTAATGGTGGTCCCCCGCGTGGGGGTGAGCTTTCCCGCCCACTCAACAGCGGTCGGCAAGGTTTTGTTGGCCCACCTACCGGCTGCCGAGATTGACAAGTACCTGGCCGAGGATCTTTACCCGCTTACCCGGCGGACCATAACCGACAAGAAGGTGCTGGCCGGGGAACTGGAAAGGGTCAGAACCCGGGGTTTCGCCACGGACAACGAAGAAACATTAAACGGTATAGGGTGCGTGGCGGCGCCCATCCGGGACCAGAGCGGCGGGGTTGTTGCCGCGATCAGCCTGTCCGGGCTGGCCGAGGAAATCCTGGGCGCTTCCTTTCCGGAGGCGTCAAGGGATGTGGTGGAGGCGGCCGGGAAAATTTCCCGTGTCCTGGGATTTATGGGTTAAAGTCATCATTCAGTTAAGGAGGGAGCAAATCTTGGTTCAAGCGGCTAAAGGAGCCGAAGACCTGAAGAGGGAGGTCCTGGACCGGGGGCTGTGTACGGGCTGCGGCCTTTGTGTAGGGATGTGCCCGTACATCAAAACCGCGCGGGACAGGGCGGTGGTCATCCATTCCTGCGGTCTCAAAGAAGGTAACTGTTACAAGGTGTGTCCCCGTACCGGCATGAAAGCAACGGAACTGGACGGCGGCGTCTTCGGCGCGGAGAGAAGGGACCACGCGCTGGGGGTTTACCGGGGAATATACTTTGCCCGGGCCGCTGATCCCGCCACTGCACGGGCGGGGCAGTACGGGGGGGTGGTCACCGCCCTGATGACCTATGCCGTCGAGAGGGGATTGATCGGCGGCGCCGTGCTGTCCTCGGGCACCGACCTGAACCCTAGGCCCGAACTGGCCAGGACGGCTGAGGAAATCCTCTCCTGCGCCGGATCCAAATACACGGCCGTGCCGACCCTGGCGGCCCTGAACAGGGCGGCCGGAGAGGGTATTGAAAGCGTGGGCGTGGTGGGCAGGCCCTGCCAGGTGGCGGCGGTAAGAAAGGGCCAGCTGCTGGGCCGTCAAAACCCCGGGTTGCAGACGCCGTCCGGCAGGGCCGCCCTGGTGGTCGGCCTGTTCTGTTTCTGGTCGCTGGGGCCTGACTTTTACCGCTACCTGGAGGAAAAGGCCGGGGGCGAGGAAATAATCAGGGTGGACATACCTGTAGAGGGCCTGACCCTGACCACATCCGGGGGTTCCAGGGTCTGGCCGGTGGACGAGATCAGGCCGTACATAAGGGAGGCCTGTCCCACCTGCATAGACTGCACATCGGAGTGGGCCGACCTGTCGGTGGGTTCCACGGAGTACGACCCGGCCTGGAACACCCTGCTGGTCAGGAGCGATTCCGGCCGGTCGCTGGTGAACAGCGCGGTGGAAAAGGGAGTCATTGAAATAAAGCCCTATCCGGAGGAAAGGCTGCCCATCCTCAGGAAGGCCGCCCTGAACAAGAAAATGCGCGTGCTGCATGACCCGGACCGGCCCAGGCCCGATTACCTGGCGGTGC
>DYET01000182.1 GCA_020725625.1 Desulfovirgula sp.
CCCACGGGCATCGTGGTTTCCTGCCAGGACGAAAAGAGCCAGCACAAGAACAAGGACAGGGCCATGAGGGTGTTGCGGGCAAGGCTCAAGGACAGGGCCGAGCAGGAGCAAAGGGAGAAGATAGCCAGCGCCCGCAAGTCCCAGGTGGGCAGCGGGGACAGGAGCGAGCGGATCAGAACCTACAATTTTCCCCAGAACAGGGTCACCGACCACCGCATCGGGCTTACCTCCCACCGCCTGCAGGAAATACTGCTGGGCGACCTGGACGAAATAATCGAGGCCCTGGTGACCACCGACCAGGCCGAAAAGCTGAAGCAGGTGGACTAAGAAACGGGAATTGGGAATCATTATCTGAATCTGATGGCGGGGGGGGGGGTGCATGGATGAACATCAGCCGGTGGATCAATTACGCCGCCTCGTATCTCAAGGAAAGCGGCAGGGAAACCGCCCGGATTGACGCCGAGGTTCTGCTGGCCCACTGCACCGGCAGGGACCGGGCCGCCCTGTACAGGGACGGGCTGGACGATCTCCCCCCCGGCCAGGAGAAGATGTTCCTGCAGCTCTTGGAGAGGAGGGCCGGGGGCGAGCCCGTGGCCTACATCACCGGCCACAGGGAATTCATGGGGCTGGACTTCCTGGTCAACCCGGCGGTGCTGATTCCCAGGCCGGAGACCGAGCTTTTGGTGGAAAAGGCCCTGGAAATACTGAGGCCGGTTCCGGCGCCGGTGGCGGTGGACGTAGGTACCGGGAACGGGGCCATAGCCGTTTCCCTGGCCGTCTTTCTGGAGTCCGCCAAGATCTACGCCACCGACATTTCCGGTGCGGCCCTGGAGGTGGCCCGGCAGAACGCAGTCAGACACGGGGTCGGCGGCAGGGTGGAGTTCCTGGAGGGTGACCTGCTGGGCCCCCTGCCGGATATTCCCGGCTTCCGGGCGGACCTGTTGGCCGCCAACCTTCCCTACGTTCCCTCCTCCGAAATCCTCCTCCTGATGAAAGGGGTCAGGGATTTTGAGCCCCGCCTTGCCCTGGATGGGGGTCCGGACGGGCTGGACCATTACCGCCGCCTGATCCCCCGGGCCCGGCGCCTGCTGCGGGAAGGTGGGCACCTGCTGATGGAGGTGGGCGCCGGCCAGGGAGCTGTGCTGCGCGGCATCATGGGCCCCGGGTGGAAGGTGGAGGTGTTCCCCGACCTGGCCGGCCGGGAAAGGCTGGTAATTGCTAAAAGATTAGGAGTTTATGGTCAGAATTCAGAATTCAGAATCCAGAACCCAGAATAAAACAAAAAAAACACAGGGTACAGCAATTTTCGCCTAGTATATAGAACTGGAAACGGTAAACAAACCTATAGTTATGATCAGGCACGAGCTGGCCAGGGTGACCGCCCGGCCAAGTCCCGACCCCGTCCGGAGTCCCGCCAGGGAGAAAAACCGTGAAAAAAGCAGGCCTACCACGACCAGCGAGACCGCGCCCCCCAGGCCGAAGGCCAGCACAATCCACAGTCCCTGCCACAGGTTTCCGGTATTGATGGACATCAGGATCACCGCCAGGGACCCCGGGCAGGGCATCAGCCCGTTACTCAGCCCGACCAGGAAGGCGCCGGCGGCCGGGCCGGGCGACCCCCGGCGGAAAGCGGCGTGGCCCGGACAGCCGCAGGCGGGCGGCGGTTTTGACGAGACGGCCCGCCGGAGCATGGACAGGCCGACGGCCATGATTAAGAAGCCCGACACCAGCTTCAGGTACCCTTCAAACCGGGCGGCGGGAAGGCCGGCGCCGGTAGAAACCGCGCTGGCGGCCGAATGGAGGGCGAAGGCCCCGGCCAGGACCAACAGGGTGTGGGTCAGGGCGGAGGTTACGCCCAGGGCCAGGACGTCCTTCAGGCCGGCTCTGGACACGGCCAGGTAGGACCCCATGATTCCCTTGCCGTGGCCCGGCTCTAGGGAGTGCAGCGCTCCCAGCCCAAGGGCGGTAAAAAATCCGAATTGATCGTTCACCGCTCCACCCCCCACAGTTTAATGGTATTCCCGGCTGCCGGCCAGTATTCTACAATTACCGGTTTTGTGATATACTACCTTCTGATACGGAGTGATTGGCATGGCGCCGGACGCCAAGCAGACAGTATTCTGGCGGGTGGACAAAAACTGCCCGGACCCGGAAGTAATTCGGCAGGCCGGGCATATTTTACGCCGGGGGGGGCTGGTGGCCTTCCCCACCGAGACGGTATACGGCCTCGGGGCCAACGCCCTGGACGGCAGGGCGGTGGAAAGTATTTTCACGGCCAAGGGGAGGCCCAGGGACAATCCGCTCATTGTACATATAGCCGATACCGGCATGGTCTACCGGTACACCCGGTCCGTGCCGGAGAGGGCCCTGCTGCTGATGAGGAGATTCTGGCCCGGCCCCCTGACCCTGGTCCTGCCAGGCAACGGAAGAATTCCGCGGGAAGTTTCGGCCGGGCTGGACAGCCTGGCTTTCCGCATGCCGGATCACCCGGTGGCCCTGGCCCTGATCCGGGAGGCCGGTGTCCCGTTAGCCGCGCCCAGCGCCAATCTCTCCGGGAGGCCCAGCCCTACCACGGCCCGCCACGTGTACAGCGACCTTAACGGGCGCATCGACGCCATCCTGGACGGAGGGCCGGCGGGAATGGGGGTGGAGTCCACGGTGCTGGACGTAACCGGGGATGTCCCGGTTGTCTTGCGCCCGGGAGGCGTGACCCCGGATCAGATTAGGGAAACGGCCGGGGCTGTGGTCCTGGACGGGTCCCTGTCGCTCGCCGGGCCCCCCCCCCGGAGGCCCCGCTCCCCGGGCATGAAGTACAGGCATTACGCGCCCGCCGCCCCGCTGGTGCTGGTGGAAGGCGACGGCGTGCGGGTGGTTGAGGAAATTAAAAGGCTGGCCGCAGATTACGCCCGCCGGGGAAAAAAAGTGGGGGTTCTCTGCCGGGCCGGCAACCGGGACAAGTATGCCGGGGTCCTGGCCGTTCCCGCCGGCGGGGCCTGCGACCACGCCTCGGTGGCGGCGGTGCTTTACGACGCCCTGCGGCGGTTCGAGGGCACCGGGGTGGACGTCATCCTGGCCGAGGGGGTCCAACCCGAGGGGCTGGGGCTGGCGGTGGCCAACAGGCTCAGGAGGGCCGCCGGAAGAATTATTAAGGTGGATTGAACTATTGGGGCAGGAGACAGAATACAGGAGACAGGAGACAGGAGGAAAAGATCTTTATGCCTCTTAACTCTTGGGGATTTTCGGGTAGATTTTTCAAAATGCGGGGTAAATGATGTCGCTTGCGACCATCCTTTTGCTGGCAGTGGCGCTGGGCACCGACGCCTTTTCCATGTGCCTGGGCCTGGGCATGACCGGGGTGAAGAGAGGCCAGGTCCTTCTGATCAGCATAACGGTACTTTTTTTTCACATCATGATGCCGCTGGCCGGGTGGTACGCGGGCGGGCTGGCCGGTAACCTGGCGGGCAGGGCGGCGGGGATTGCAGGAGCCCTACTCCTTATTTACCTGGGATTAAGGATGCTGTGGGATGTCTACCGGTGCGACCCGGAAAAGCCCAGGGTGGCCCTGGTCAACACCTGGGGCCTGCTGGTGATGGCGGCCAGCGTCAGCATGGACGCGTTAAGCGTGGGCTTTACCCTGGGCACCCGTAAGGTCAACCTGGTATTGGTGGCCGTCACCTTCGGCGTCGTGGCGGGGCTGATGACCTTCGCCGGCCTCTGGCTGGGGCGGATGATCGGCCGCTGGGTGGGAGAAAAGGCGCAGCTGGCGGGGGGAATCATTTTGGTCGGTATTGGTGTAAAACTCCTCTTTTAAAGTCTTGGGAACTTTCCTGATAATAGTCTTTAATGGAGGACCTTATTCTGTCGGAATCCGGAAGACAGTTTAAGTTTAGGGGTGCATTCAGATGAAGGTGCTGTTCGTTTGTACCGGCAACACCTGCCGCAGCAGCATGGCCCAGGCCATTGCCCTCAATGAGCTGGAAAAGGCGGGTGTCACCTCGGCTGTGGTTCTCTCGGCCGGGACCGGCACTGTATCGGGCCGGCCGGCGTCTGAAAAGGCTGCGGCGGCAATGAACGAGATGGGCCTGGATATATCGGGTCACCGGACCACTGTCCTGGACATGAAAATGGTGGAAGAGGCCGACCTGATCCTGACCATGACCGAAAGGCACCGGCAGGAGGTGATCGGAGTCTGCCCCTGGGCGGCCGGAAAGGTCTTTACCCTGGGGGAATATGCCGGCGCCGGCGGGGACGTGATGGACCCCTTTGGGGGCGGCCTGGAGGTGTACAGGCGGACCGCCGACCAGCTGGCCGGCTTGGTCAGGCTCGCGGTGGACAGGCTGGTGAGGGAAATGCAAGCCAGTATTGATTGTGTGGATAATGAATAAAATTGAGGCCACAAATCTTTGGAGGGATACGTTGATTATTGTAGAATCATACAATGAAATGAAACAAGAAGTGAAGGGACAGATGAAGTTTGCGGCTGGCTGTGGCGAGTGATCACGGCGGATTCAGGCTTAAGACCGAGATTATAAAATTTTTTCGGGAAAAGGGCATCGACTTTGAAGACCTGGGGACTTATTCCGAGGATTCGGTGGACTACCCGGATTACGCCCTGGCGGTGGCCGAGGCGGTGGCCGGGGGGAGGTTTGACCTGGGGGTGGTGTGCTGCGGCACCGGTATAGGCGTATCCATATCCGCCAACAAGGTGCCGGGAATCAGGGCCGCCCTCTGCCACGACACATTCTCTGCCAGAATGGCCAGGGAGCACAACGACGCCAACGTGATTGCCCTGGGCCAGCGGGTAATCGGGTCCGGGCTGGCCCTGGAAATCGTCAGAGCTTTCCTCGGGTCCAAGTTTCAGGGCGGGGGAAGGCACTCCCGCAGGGTGGAAAAGATTTGTGGAATTGAACAAAAATACAGTAAAAAAAATTGAGAGGCGCGGGAGGAGAATTATGAGCTTGAAGCGCACCCTGTCCGAGGTTGACCCGGAAATTCACCGGGCGATAAACCTGGAACTGGAACGCCAGCGCTGCACCCTGGAGCTGATTGCCTCGGAAAATGTGGCCGGCGCCGCGGTGATGGAGGCCCAGGGTTCGGTGCTGACCAACAAGTATGCCGAAGGTTATCCCGGACGGAGGTATTACGGCGGATGCCAGTTTGTGGACATAGTCGAAGAGTTGGCCATCAAAAGGGCCATGGAGCTTTTCAGGGCCGGCCACGCCAACGTGCAGCCCCATTCCGGTGCCCAGGCCAACCTTTCGGCTTACTTCGCCCTGATCAACCCGGGGGACACCATCCTGGGGATGAACCTGACCCACGGCGGCCACCTGACCCACGGCAGCCCCCTGAATATTTCAGGAAGGTATTTTAACACGGTCTTTTACGGGGTGGACCGGGAAACCGGGCTCATCGACTACGAAAAGGTCCTGGAAACGGCCCGCAGCAGCAGGCCCCGGGTGATTGTCACCGGTTACAGCGCCTATCCCAGGGCCATCGACTTTCAAAAGTTCAGGGAGATTGCCGATGAGGTGGGGGCCTACCTGATGACCGACATGGCCCACATCGCCGGCCTTGTGGCCGCCGGGCTGCATATGAGCCCGGTGCCTTTTTCCGACGTGGTCACCACCACCACCCACAAGACCCTGCGGGGTCCCAGGGGCGGCATGATCCTGAGCCGGGCCGAATACGGCCAGGCTATTGACAAGGCGGTATTTCCGGGCATCCAGGGAGGCCCCCTGATGCAAGTCATAGCGGCCAAGGCGGTGGCCCTGGCCGAGGCGCTGAAGCCGGAGTTCAAGGAGTACCAGGAAAGGATCGTGACCAATGCCCGGGCGCTGGCAGAGGCCCTGGCCGGCCGCGGATTCAGGCTGGTCACCGGAGGCACCGACAACCACCTCATGCTGGTCGACCTCAGAAACAAGGGCGTGACCGGCAGGCAGGCCCAGGAAATACTGGACGGTATCGGCGTGACCGTAAACAAGAACGCCATTCCCTACGATCCCCAGCCGCCGGCCGTCACCAGCGGGATCAGAATCGGCACTCCTGCCGTCACCAGCCGGGGCCTGGGCGAGGAAGACATGAAAACTGTGGCTGAAATCATCGACCTGGCCTTGAGCTACGGTCAGGACCCGCCCCGGCTGGAAAGGGCCCGGGCCATGTCCAGGGAGCTGTGCGAGAAGTATCCAATCTATTAGGTAGAACAAGAATTCAGAACTCAATTCTGGATTCCGGATTCCTCAGGAGATTGATGCCCCGTGAATGTCAAGCGTCCTTCCTTCGACGAGGTGTACATGGACGTGGTGGAGACCATCGCCCGGCGGTCCACCTGCCTGCGCAAAAAGGTGGGGGCAGTGGTGGTGGTGGACCGCAGGATCATCTCCCACGGCTATAACGGCGTGGTCAGCGGCGAGGTCCACTGCTGCGACACCGGCCAGTGCCTGAAGGACAGGGCCGGCCGGGAGGACTACAAGCCGTGTGTGCACGCCGAGCAGAACGCCATCTGCCTGTGCGCCAAAAGGGGTCTGGCAGTGAAGGGCGCCACCCTTTACGTCAACGCCGACGTCTGCGTGACTTGCGCTAAGCTCATCGTCTCCTGCGAGATGGCCAGGGTGGTGGTGCGCAGGGATTTCAAGGGAACTTCCGAGGGCATAGATTTCCTCAGAAACCACGGGGTGGAAGTCACCCTGTGGCCTTCCCTGGTCTGAAAGCGGGGGTCTGGGCCATTGGGCGCTGTTCTGTTCGACATAGGTTCAACTCTGGTACGGGGGCCGGAACTCTCCCCGGCCGCCATGATTGCCCGCCTGCTGGGCCTGGCGGACTCCGAAAAGGGCCTCGTGGCCGACATCATCATGTGCAGGGTTTTTGCCGACGCCGGCGAGGTGTGCTTAAGCCTGAAGGAATCCTTCCCCTCCGGGAGCTTTCCGGAAGAGGACATCAAAAGAATCTGGCTGGATCAGGAGGCCGCGCCGGAGGAAATCCCGGGGGCCACCGAGGCCGTGAGGCGGGTCAAAAGCGCCGGCTTCAAGGTGGGCCTGGTATCCGACATATGGGCGCCTTATTTCAAGGGCTTTTTGGCGGCCTGCCCGGAACTGGCCTCGATGGTGGACTTCGCCTGCCTGAGCTTCCGGGAGGGGGTCCGCAAGCCCTCAACCGCGCTCCTGGAAAGGGCCGTGGAGGCCCTGGGGGCGGACCCGGGAAGAACCTGGATGGTGGGGGACACCTATGCCAACGACCTGGCCCCGGCCATCGGGATGGGCATGCGCACCGTCTGGGTGCTCAGCCGGCCGGAAAAGGAATACCCGGCCATGGAGGCGGTGATCAAGGGACGCCTGCCCCGGCCGGACATCATTATAGATTCGATAGCCGATCTGGTTGAACATGACTTGACGGATATGACACCCCGGTCGGAATAAAGAATTCAAGAGCGGGAATCCGGAAGGAAAGTTGTCGGCTCGGCTTTTAGTGATAAGGGGTTGTAGGAATGAAAATAGTAAATGTGGAAAGGCACGGCCCGGGGGAACTGATCGAAAGGCTGCGCCGGGTGAGCATGCTGACCGACCCGGATGTCCTGATCTACCGTGAAGCGTTCATTTCCCTGGAAAAAATCCGCGCCGATTTGCTCTCCCCGCCCCAGTCCTACATACTTGCCTCCGAGCTGCAGAAGGTGCGCCGGCTGCGCTGGGCCCTCGCGGAATTCGGGGTCGAGCTTTTCTGCCTGGACGGGTATGTCAGCGTCTATCTGGACGGCTACGAGGATCCGGTGGACGTGCTTCCCCCGGTGGTGGAGGAATCGGTGGAAGCAGACGGATCGGTCCACATGATCATCTGCGACGGCATGCACCGCATATCCCTGGCCAGGATGGAGTGGTTCATCCCACAGGTGATTTTCATCAGGGGGATACCCAGGGACAAGCCCTATTATGCCTACCCCGTGCCCGGGGGATGGGGCGCGGTGGTGACCAGGGACGACCTGCCCGAGGGCTTTATCAAGAAATGGCACCGGATCGAGGCTTACAAGACCCTGTACCGGAATTTCAACTCGGCTTTCAGCAACGTGGGAGGCCCCAGAGGACGATTTGCAAAATAAGCGAAGATGAAAGTAGAATCCAGACCCCAAAAGCCATCCCAGTAGTCTTATTAATTCTGAATTCTGAATTCCGGATTCCTTTTCCGGAATAATAATGGGACATGCCGGGTATCTATAATAGGTACGGTGTCCGGTACAGGGAGAAACGGCATGATAAAAATATTGACAGTCTTCGGCACCCGGCCGGAGGCCATCAAGATGGCGCCCCTGGTAAAGGAGCTGCGCCGCTACCCGGACAGGATCCTCTGCCGGGTGGCTGTTACCGCCCAGCACAGGGAAATGCTGGACCAGGTGTTGAACCTGTTCGCAATAGCTCCCGACTATGACCTTGACATAATGAAGCCCGGCCAGTCACTGTTCGACATCACCACCAGGGCCTTAAGCGGCCTGAAAGAGGTTCTGCTGGCGGAAAAGCCCGACCTGACCCTGGTTCACGGGGATACCACGACCACCTTCGTGGCCGCCCTGGCGTCGTACTACCTGCAGGTGCCGGTGGGCCACGTGGAGGCCGGCCTGCGGACCGGGAACAAGTATTCCCCCTTTCCGGAGGAGATGAACAGGCACCTGGCCGGCGTGCTGGCCGACCTCCACTTCGCCCCCACCCCCAAGGCGAGGGAAAACCTGCTGAAGGAGGGTGTGCGGGAAGGCGATATCTACGTCACCGGGAACACGGTCATCGACGCCCTGCTGGCCACCGTCAGGAGCGACTACCAATTTGAAGACCCGGTCCTAAACGGGATTGATTTCAAAAACCGGAAGGTCCTGCTGGTGACCACCCACCGCCGGGAAAACCTGGGAGAACCCATGCGGGACATTTACCTGGCCATTAAGGACGTGGTCAATCTTTACCCCGAGGTGGAAATAATATTCCCGGTGCACCGGAACCCGGCGGTGCGCAGCGTGGTTGCCGAGGTGATGGAGGGCCTTGATCGGGTCCACCTGGTGGAGCCCATGGATTACGCCCCCTTTGTCAACCTGATGAAAAGGTGCTGCCTGGTGCTCACCGACTCCGGCGGGATGCAGGAGGAAGCCCCCTCCCTGGGCAAGCCGGTGCTGGTGCTCCGCAACACCACCGAGCGCCCCGAGGCGGTGGACGCCGGCACCGTGGTGCTGGCGGGCACCGGCAGGGAGGACATTTACAGGGAAACACGCAAACTGCTGGACGACCCCGACCATTACCGGAAAATGTCCGAGGCGGTCAACCCCTATGGGGACGGCCTCGCGTCCCAAAGAATCGCCGGGGCCATACTGTACAGGTACGGGCTTTCGGACGAACCACCCCGGGAATTCGGAGGGTGACCCCCCGAAAAAAGTTTGGGGCCGGGTGGAGGAATAATATCGTTTGTGTAGAACAGATAAACATGTGAATCTATTTGAAGGTGACGCAGTAATGTCGGATTGCACCGATGGATGACCGGGAAAACAAGAATTCGGGTATTCTTCAGGCCATGGCCGTTACCACCGTGATAGGGGCGGAGATGGCCGTTACCGTTACCACAGGGTTTTTCGGGGGCAGGCTTTTGGACAGACATTTCGGCACCGACCCTTGGCTGATGGTGGCCGGGATTTTAACCGGAGTGGCGGCCGGCATCTGGGGGATAATCACCACCCTCAAAAGATTCTACAACCCGTGACCGGGCAATATGCAGTGCAACGATTACAGGAGACGGGAAGATAAGAATAAGACTGCATTTGACTTGCAGCCTGTAAAAGACATTTAGACCAGAGATAGACGAGAGAGAAAAATATTGTCAGCAGGGCCGTGAAAAACCGGCATTAAGCCTGTGGCCGGTTTGGCGGCCTGATTAGGACGGGTGTAAAGGGTTCCGGGACAGGGGCGACGGCGGCCGGCGCGCCGGGCGGAGCTTTACACGGTCCGCATAAGGGTGGAGAGGCATGGTTGATCATAAGCCCGTTCCTGAACTGGATAACCAGTTGAGAAACGTATTAAAGTTCTCCGCGTTCATTTTGGCAGGAGTCTGCCTTGCTGTGTTTATCCATCCCCGTGATGGCGTTCTTTGGGGCCTGGCCATAGGCCTGGTCACCGGAATGTACAATTCCGTCACCCTGGCCAAAAGGATAAAGCGCCTTCCCGGACTTCACCCCGAAGCCGCCAAAAAACAGATGAAAGTCAGCCTCGCCATGCGTTTTGGGCTGATCATGGCGGTACTTTTCCTTGTCAGCAAGAAACTTCCCTTCGTAAGCCTGTTCGGCGTCGGCGCCGGACTTCTGATACCCTCCGGCATCTCCGTCATTCTTTCCGTGATTGACACTTACAAACTGTACCGGCAGTCGGAAGCCTTCGCCAGGAAATATTTCGGGGAATAGTATCCCCGTTTTCGGCTTTTTTAAAGCGGTGAGTTATATAGATAAAAAATAAAAATTTACACGGGGAAAGGGGTGAGAAAGGGAAATGAAGGGTATAGAACAAGTCCACGAAGAATTGGATTTCTGGGGTTTCCTGGAGGTTGGGCACCATGGCATGGTGCATACCCCCATCGGCGACGTAAACCTCAAAACCATAGTTATGACCTGGGTAGTCATGATCCTGGTGGGGATTTTCACGGTGGCCGCAACCAGAAATATGAGTGTTGACAGGCCCGGTAAGCTCCAGTTGATGGTAGAGGAGATTTTCCGATTCCTGCGCGGCCTGGTCTATGAAAACATGGACTACAGAAAAGGCGCGGGATTGATGTGCCTTATTTTCACGCTTTTTATATTTCTCCTGTTCAGCAACCTTTGGGGACTGGTGCCCACCATGATGTCGCCCACGGCCGACGTCAACACCACCCTGGGCATGGCGCTGATGGTGTTCCTGCTGGTGCAGGTGCTTGGGCTCAGGTACAATGGATTTAATTTCTTCAAGCACTTTGTGCAGCCAAACTTTTTGTTTCTGCCGATAACCCTTATTGAGGAACTGTCAAAGCCCATAACGCTGTCCCTCCGTCTTTACGGAAACATATACGCCGGCGAGGTTCTCATCGCCGTGCTGCTGGGGCTGTTCAGCCTGACTTTGGACTTGCTGGGCGGCTTTATTGCGTCGGTGGTATGGCTGGCCTTCAGTATCTTCGTCAGTTGTATCCAGGCGTTTATATTCACCATGCTCACCATCGCCTATATCAGCCAGGTAGTCAAAGAGCACCATTGACGGCGCCGCCGTATTGATTTGGCAACAAAGCACCAGAATCAGAGTGTGCCGCCTGTAACTTAAATTTTAGGAATTTGGGGAAAGGAGGGGAAAGTATGGACAATGCAGGTGCTGCAATGATCGGTATGGCCCTTGCTGCGGGTCTGGCTTCCATCGGTGCCGGTATCGGTGACGGCCTGGTTATGGGAAGGACCGTTGAAGGTATTGCCCGCCAGCCGGAACTGAGAGGTACCCTGATGACCACCATGTTCATTTCGGTAGGTATCATCGAGGCTCTGCCCATTATCGCCGTTGTTATCGCATTCATCCTGATGGGTAAAGTTGGGTAAGTCGGTGGTTGATTAAAAAGACAGTAATGTCCACCGAGAGTGGCGAAAGGCTATGTGGCGGGACCGGGCCGGATGAGTCCGGGCCCGCCGTCGCAACCTTTTTCTACGGGCCGCCGGCAAATGGAAGGAGGGTAAGCAGGAGTTCATGGAACAGATAATTAAGTCTTTGGGCCTTAACAGTACCCTGGTGGCACAAATTTTTCACTTTATTATACTTTTGATCTTCCTTCGTTTAGTGGTATACAAGCCCATCGTCAATATCATGGAAAAGCGGCAGCAGTTCATTCACGACAACGTGAAGGCCGCCGAGGAGGAAAGAAAGCAGGCCGAGGCCCTGCGCCAGAGCTACCTGGCCGATATGCAGAAGGCCAAGGAGGAGGCCCAGGCCATTATCCAGCAGGCCACCAAGGCCGGGGAAGCACAGGCCCAGCAGATCATCGAGGCCGCCAGGGCCGAGTCCAACCGGATTAAGGAGGCTGCCTTGCAGGAAATCGAGCGGGAGAAGGAGAAGGCGGTTGCAGAATTGCGCGACCAGGTGGTCACCCTTTCCATCCTGGTGGCGGATAAGATTATCGGCAGGCAAATCACGCAGGATCTCCAGCACGGTTTGGTGCAGGAATTTATTAAAGAGGCAGGGGATCTCCCATGCTGAGGGGAGCGGTAGGCGCGCGTTACGCCGAGGCCCTTTACGAGATCGCCGAGCGGGAGAAGGCCGTCGACGCCGTCGAGCAGGAGCTTAAGGCAGTGGATGCCGTTGTCCGGGAGAGCCGCGACCTTCAGAAAGTGCTTTATCACCCGCAGATTACATCCGGGGACAAGAAGGGCCTGCTGGACGACCTTCTGTCGGGCAAGGTGTCGGCCGTCACCATGGAGTTCATGAAACTCCTGGTGGACCGCCAGCGCGAGCAATTTCTTTCCGATATAGTGACCTGTTTCGTCAATCTGGCCAACAAGGCCCGCAACATAACCGAGGCCAGGGTTTCCTCGGCCATTGAACTGACCCCGGATGAGAAACGGGAACTGGACCGGCTGCTGAACAGGCTGACCGGCAAAAAAGTGGAGGCCACCTACACTGTGGACCCGTCTCTGGTCGGCGGGGTAGTGGTGCGTATCGGGGACCGGGTTATCGACGGCAGCATCCGTACCCGCCTGGCCACCCTGAGAGAGCACTTA
>DYET01000183.1 GCA_020725625.1 Desulfovirgula sp.
CAAAAAACCGGCCTTATCGAAGTGCCGGGCCTGTGGAACGGGTACACCGTCAACGAAGGGGGCGCTGCCCGGCGTCTGTCCGGCGACGGCTACGCCACCTACCGGCTGATTGTCAAAACAGCCGGTCAAAACGACCTGCTGGCCTTGAAAATCCTGGACTTCGCCACTTCCTACCGGCTGTGGGTGAATGGGAAACTTCTGGCGTCCAACGGCCGGGTTGGGAAAAATGAAGCGGAGGCGTCCCCCCAGGCCTTTCCGCTGCTTGTTAATTTTGTGAACGACCGGCAGGAAATCGAGCTGGTTTTGCAGATCGCCAACTTCACCCATAGTAAAGGCGGGATCTGGACGGGGATTTCCCTGGGGACCGCCGGTCAGATCCAGGCCCTGCGGGAAAGGCAGATCGCCAGCGGACTGTTTCTTGGCGGCGCCCTGGTGATTATGGCCGTTTACCACCTGGGGCTGTTCATCCTGCGCCGGAAGGATCGATCCACCCTTTTCTGCGCCCTGCTGTGCCTGCTGGTGGCCGTGCGTTCCAGTGTGACCGGGGAGATCGTCATCCTGGACCTTTTTCCCGGTACCGGCTGGCACCTGCTGTACGTGCTGCAGTACCTGGCCTTTTACCTGGCCGTGCCCGTTTTTGGGCAGTTTATCCACTTGCTCTACCCGGATGAGACCTCACGCAAGTTCACCCGGTTCGGCTGGGTGATCGCGACGCTGTTCAGCCTGACTGTAATCGTCTTCCCGGTGAAAATATATTCAAAATTCATCCTGTGGTATGAACTCTATACCATTCTTTTTCTGTTGTATATTGCCCTGGTGGTACTGGTCCGTGCGGCCCTGAAAAAAAGGGAAGGCGCGGTGTATTTTATCCTGGGCGCCGTTGCTTTGGCCCTGGCGGCGACCAACGACACCCTCGTGGCCAACGACGTGCTGGACGGTCCGTACGTCATTGACTTCGCCCTCTTCATCTTCCTGTTCTTCCAGGCATTGGTCCTGTCCATGCGTTTTTCCAGGGCCTTTGCCAC
>DYET01000184.1 GCA_020725625.1 Desulfovirgula sp.
ACCGGCATGGCGATCATGGCCCTGGGCGCCCTGGGTGAAAGAAAGGACAGCCCGGCGGTGCAAAAAGCTTATGCCTACCTGAAAAGCGTGCAGGAAGGCGACGGCGGGTTTTCTTCATGGGGGGCGGCCAATTCCGAACTTTGGGCGGGGATATTATGTACGTCAACGGCGCCGCCCGGCCTCCGACGGATGTGGCGCCGGTGATCAGGGACGGCCGCACCTGCCTGCCCGCCCGCTATGTGGCAGAATCTTTTGGCTGCCGGGTGAGCTGGGATGAAGCGGCCCAGATGGTAATTATAACCAGATAATTCTTTCATGAGGAGCGGCAAGCTTGCTGGACAAGCTTTTTTACAAAGAAAAGGGGTTGTTCCTGCAGAGCCTGCACCCCCTGGCGGCGCTAACCTACCTGGGCACGCTGCTGGTGCTGGCCCTGGCCTTTACCAACCCGCTTTATTTACTGGGGATCCTGCTTGTGGTGGCGCTGGCCATCAGGGCGGCGGACGGCCTGGAAGCCTGGGAAAGTTACTTGAAAATCGCCCTGTTCATGATGGTGCTGGTCATGATCATCAACCCGCTGGTGGTCCATGCCGGAAAGACCGTCATCTGGCAAGGTCCCCATATTCCCGTCTTCGGCCGCCTGACCGTCTCCCTGGAGGCGATTTGCTACGGCGCTGCCATGAGCGTCAGGCTGCTGGACATAATCAGCGTGTTCTGCCTGTACAATCTGATTGTCCACCCGGATAAGGCCCTTAACCTTTTTTCCCGCTTTGCCGGCAAGTCCGTGCTGGTAATATCCCTGGCCACCAGGATGTTCCCGGCCATGGTCAGGGAAATGGAGAACATCAGGAGCGTGCAGCAGATGCGCGGCGTTGACTTCAGGAAGGGATCGGCGAAAGAAAAAGTCGGGAAATACTCTTCTTTAGTTAACATATTGCTTTTATCCTCCCTGGAGGACTCCCTGGAGATTGCCGAGTCCATGCAGGCGAGGGCCTTCGGCAGCGGCCCCCGTACCTGTTACAGCCGGAATCTGTGGCGGCCCCGGGATACGCTGTTTCTTTCGGGCAGCGCCTGTGCGCTGGGAGCGGGCATTTGGGGGCTGCTGCACGGCTTCGGCAGTTACACTTTTTATCCGCAGCTGGACTACCTGATTAGTGGCCCGGGAACGGTTGCGTTATTGCTGATTGTGCTTTTCAGTTTATCCATTCCGGTGTTGATTGGTTGGGGGTGTGGGCGCTGGCATTATTTAAAGTCGAAAATCTGATTTATTATTATCCTGACGCTGAAAAACCGGCATTAAGCGGGATCAACTTGAGTATCAAGGAAGGGGAGTTTGTTCTGGTGGCCGGCGCCTCCGGTTCGGGCAAGTCTTCCCTGGCGAGGGTGCTGTCGGGGCTGATCCCGGATTTTTACGGCGGCCGGTTTGGCGGGAAGGTTTATTTTCAGGAGAAAGAAATGCGCGCCATCGACCGGCGCAAACTGGCGCGGCAGGTGGGCATGGTCTTCCAGGACCCGGAAAAGCAGCTGGTCATGAACGGCGTTGAGGCCGAGATCGCCTTCGGCCTGGAGAACCTGGGGCTGCCTCAGAAAGAGATGTTTCGCCGGGTGGCCGAGGTGATCAGTTTCCTCGGTCTTACTGAGTTAAGGCAGGAGTTTACCGCCAATTTGTCGGGCGGACAGAAACAAAAGCTGGTACTGGCCGCCGTACTGGCCATGCAGCCGCGGGTGCTGGTCCTGGACGAACCCACTTCGCAGCTGGACCCGGTGGCGGCGGAGGACTTTTTCAACTTGGTCAAGCGGCTGAACGAAGAGATGGGCTTTACCATTATATTGATCGAGCAGAGGCTGGAAAGGTGCTTTCACCTGGCCGACCGGGTGGTGATCATGGAAGGCGGCCGGGTGGTGCAGGACGGCGCCCCGGACCAGGCGGCCCGCTGGGCGGCCGGAAGCGGATTGTCCCTGATTCCCCCCGTGGCCAGGTTTTTTTCCGTGCTGGGATTTGCCTCCCTGCCGGTAACCGTCAAGGAGGGCAGGAGGCAATTAGGACAACTCTTGAGCGGGCGGCCCCTTTCCGGCGGGCCGGACCTCCGGAAAGCGCCGGCTTCCAGCTCAGCGGGCCAAACTCCACTGTTGGAGGTAAAAAACCTGTGGTTTACCTATCCCAATGGCAGGGAGGCATTGCAGGACATAAACCTGAAAGTCAGTGCCGGAGAATTTGTGGCCATCCTGGGGGAGAATGGCTCCGGCAAATCTACTTTATTGAAAAATATGGTGGGGCTTCTGCAGCCGGGGCGCGGCAGGGTGCTGATAAAGGGCAGTGACATGAGCAAAAATAGGGGGTGGCATCCCGGCCGCCTTGTGGCCTACCTTTCCCAGAATCCCAACGACTATCTCTTTCAGGACACCGTGGAAGACGAACTGCTGTTTACCATGAAAAATTTCGGGATGGAGGATGACGGCATTGTTGATGGTCTGCTGAAAGAACTGCAGATCGGCCGTCACCGGCGGGTTAACCCCCGGGATTTGAGCAGCGGGGAGAGGCAGCGGGTGGCCCTGGCCTCGGTGCTGGTGACCAGGCCGGAACTCCTGGTGCTGGACGAACCGACCAGGGGACTGGACTACCGCCTGAAGGCCGGGCTGGGCAGTTTTCTGGCCGGGCGGGCTGCGGCGGGGGCCGGCGTGGTTCTGGTTACCCACGACGTCGAATTTGCCGCCGAATACGCCTCGCGGGTGGTCATGATGTTTGCCGGCAGGATAGTCAGCGAGGGCACCAGGCATGAAACCCTGGGGCAGTCGGTTTTTTACTCCACCCAGATCGGCAAGTTGTGCAGGGGCCTCTGCGACGGCATACTGACCTTTGACGAGGCCGTGGAAAGGATCGGGCCGCTGTTATCAGGCATAACAGTGGCCCGGGCCGGCACATTGAAGTGAGGGATGGACATGGTCAAAGCCATTTCTAATGATAAGCCCAATCCTATGCTAAAAATCCTTTTCCCCCTTTTTTTGATCATTATCCTGGGGTTGCTGCTGGCCGGCATAAAACAGGAAAACTTCGTGGCCAGGCAGGGTTGGGGGCTGCTTTCGGCGGAGATAATGGTGATTGCCCTGGCCTTTTTTTACTGGGGATTTGAGCAAGGCAGGGCCTCGTCTCGGGAAATAGCCCTCATTGCCGTGCTGGCCGCTGTGGCCGCCGTGGGGCGCGTCCCATTTGCCGCGCTGCCCAACGTGCAGCCCACCACCTTTGTGGTGATCGTTTCCGGTTTTGTGTTCGGCCCCCGGGCCGGATTCATGGTGGGGTCCACGGCCGCCCTGGTTTCTAACTTCTTCCTGGGGCAGGGCCCGTGGACGCCCTGGCAGATGTTTGCCTGGGGGCTGGCCGGCGCTTCGGCCGGTGTAATCAAAATGATTTGTCCCGGCATTGGGACCAGGGGCATGTCGGTTTTCAATGTTGCCTGGGGCTATCTCTTCGGCTGGATCATGAACCTGTGGTTCTGGACGTCCTTCATCCAGCCCCTGAACTGGCAGTCCTTTCTGGCCTCCTATGCAGCCAGTTTCTGGTTCGACACCTTCCACGCCGCGGGGAACGCCGCCTTTTACCTTCTTTTTGGCGTTGGCTTTACAAAAATTTTAAAGCGCTTCCGGAGAAAGCTGATAATCAGGACCATCGAGGATCAGGCCGGATCACTCCCTGATTAGGGATATTTCATGGTGTTCACAGGAAGTTGAAAGGGTAAAACCACATAAGCAAGGTCACAGTCCGGTTATTCTTCTTTATCGACACGGGGATTGGGAAGCAATACAAGGTCATGTGCCTGTATCGAGCGGGTGGATTTTTCAACCACGTCCAAAGTCTCTATATCGGTTCCGGTAGAGGCGCCAAGCTCTTTAAATTTACGTGCACTTACTAAGACCCTGCTTTCCAAGGTGCCTACGGCTTTGTTATATGCATCAACAGAACGGTCCAGGCCTCTTTTGATCTCAATAAAGTGGGAAGCAAGATTCCGAATCCGCTCATATAACTGCTTACCCAACTCACTTATCGCCTGGGCGTTTTCCGCAATCTGTTCCTGCCTCCACCCGTAGGCCACGGCACGCAGCAAAGCAATCAGTGTGGTAGGCGTTGACAGAATAACACGTTGGTCTACACCGAACTCTATCAACCCCGGGTCTTGTTCAAGTGCCGCACTAAAGAAGGTTTCACCGGGTAAAAACAGAACGACAAACTCCGGAGAGGGGCTAAACTGGTCCCAGTAGGCCTTATTTGCAAGTTTTGTCAGGTGACTGCGTATTTGTCGCGCATGGTCCTTTAGCCTTGCAGTCCGTGTTTCCTCATCTTGGGCTTCCAAAGATTCAAGATATGCTATAATCGGGACCTTTGAATCGATTACTATGTTCTTGTTGCTTGGCAGCCTAACTACCATGTCCGGACGCAGGCGGCCGCTCTCTGTTTCAACGGATTCCTGTTGCACAAAATCGCAGTATTCTATCATTCCGGCCATTTCCACTACGCGCTTGAGCTGAATTTCTCCCCACCGGCCCCGAACAGTCGGAGCACGGAGTGCCTTTACGAGATTAGATGTCTCGGACTGGAGCTGGGCCTGAACCTGGGAAAGTGATTTAACCTGTTGGGTAAGACTTGCGTAAGCTTCCAATCTGGCTTTTTCCAAATCTTGAAGCTTGGTATCCACTTTTTCAAGGGATTCTTTCATTGGCTTTACTAGTTCGTCAACGGCTTTTTGCCGGGCCTCCAGGTCGCTTTTGGCACCCTCCTGGAATTTCTCCAATATAGTTTTGGCTAACTCCAAAAATGACTGATTATTGCTCTTTAAGGCTTCCGCGGAGAGGGCCTTAAAGGCGTCAGAAAGTTTTTGCTGCGCGTCGTTGAGGAGAGCCAGTTTCTCCTCGGTGGCTTTGCGTTCTTTTTCAAGGGTTGTTTCCAAGTGAGATATTTTAGCCTTTAGTTCAGTATTAATGCCTTGTATGGCTTTTATCTCTACTTCTTTTTCTTTAATAACGGATTCCAACTCGGGAATTCGTTTATTGTTTTCCTCTGCCGCCGACCTTTGTCTTGATTCTGATTCAAATTTTTTTCTAAGGTCCTCAATAGTGGCTTCCAACTTATTAATGAAGGTTTTTAGTTCGTTTATTTGTGACTCTTTAGCCTGGAGCCTTTCAGTCAAAGAAGATCGTTCAGCTTCTGCCTCACCTTTTGCCTTGTCGTATGCATGCTGGGTTTTCGTTCGAGTTATAAGCCAGGCAACTGCTCCGCCGATTACAAGGCCAGAAATCAACATAATAATTTCCATTTATAACCACCCCGTAAATATAATCTAAAAGCAACGCTTGCGCCTGATTTACACTGCACGGTCTATTGAATACGACAGGCAGCAGCTCATTCCTTCATAATGAAAGATGATCATGGAAGATGTTGCTTTTGACAGAGCAGAGAGGAACCGGTCCGGCGGCGGCTGGATCACCGGCTTGAAAACCAGAAGGACGAGGAGAATATTGATAATAATTTAATGTTGACATATGTCCAAAAGAGGTTTATTATGGTTATGAAATATAGACCATAATTTAAGCCCATTGAACGCCGTCCGCAGTTTTGGGGACCCCGGATATCGTGATCGGCTCAGGAAACCAAACGGGAAGGTGGTGCGAGGTTGAAGGCAGCGGTTACCTCATCCGGACAGAACCTTGAGAGTCACCTGGATCCGAGGTTTGGCCGGTGCAGCTGGTTTATCGTGGCAGACACGGAAACCGGTGAGTACCGGGCAGTAAGCAACGAACAGATTAACTCCGTTCAGGGCGCCGGCATCCAGGCTGCGGAAAAAGTAAGCCGCCTGGGGGTGGAAGCCGTAATCACCGGGCACTGTGGGCCCAAGGCCTTCCGGGCCCTGAAGGCCGCGGGGATCAAGGTGTATACCGGCGGCCAGGGCACGGTGGCTGAAGTTCTGGACAAGTTAAAGAGAGGGTTGCTTGAAGAAGCGACAAGTGCAGATGTGGAAGGTCACTGGATGTAAAAATTAGCCGACAATGAGGAGGTGTTGAAGGTGCCGGGCAGAGATGGGACCGGACCTCAGGGCCAGGGACCTGGGAGGAACAATGGCAATAACGGCTCCGGGCAGGGCGCCGGCAGGGGCAGGGGACCCGGGTGCGGAGGCAAGGGTTCCGGTACGGTAAGCGGACGGGGCAACGGGATGGGCAGGAGGTGCCGGCAGGGTGCGACCGGAGGACAGGGGTGTTGGAAGAGCTAAAAAGCTTGCAGTTAAATAAAAGGGAGGATGTTTATTATGCCCGGTTTCAACGGCACCGGTCCGGCGGGTATGGGGTCGATGACGGGAAGAGGGCGTGGTTACTGCATAAGACGTGTCGATGAGTTAACGGGCAGCAGTCCGTGGGCGGGCCGGGGAGGCGGCCGCGGCCGGCGGCACCGGTACTATGCCACCGGTAAGCCCTGCTGGGCGGGGGGGGTGCCGGGCCCGCGGGAAGACGGCCGGCAGGAATTAGACCTGCTCAGGGAGCAGGTCTACAACCTGGAAAACGCCCTGGAACAGGCCAGGAAGCGGATAGATGAACTGGAAAACAAAGAGTGATAAATAGTGCCGTGCAGGGGGAAAAAGCAAATGGCAGCGAGATTGACTGTGGCCGTGGCCAGCGGTAAGGGGGGAACGGGCAAGACTACCGTTTCCACCAACCTCGCCTGCACGGCCGCTGAATTGGGGTATGAAGTTTCTTATGTAGATTGTGACGTCGAGGAGCCGAACGGGCACCTCTTCTTAAAACCACACCTCGGGCGCAGCCGCCGGGTTTATGTGCCGGTACCGTCTGTTGACACTGAAAAATGTATTGCTTGCGGAGTCTGTGGGGATATTTGCCAGTACAGCGCCATTACTTGCCTGGCTGGAAATGTTCTAACCTTTGAGAACATGTGCCACGGTTGCGGGGGGTGCCAACTGGCTTGTCCTGTACAGGCCATTAAAGAGAAGGGGAGAGAAATCGGTGTCGTGGAGGAAGGACATGCGGGCAGGATAGTTTTTTACCACGGCAGGCTGAGGATAGGCGAGGCTATGAGCCCGCCGCTGATCAAGGCGGTACTGTCCGCGGGAGAAAACGGCTGTTTAAAGATTGTCGACGTGCCCCCGGGCACCTCCTGCCCGGTAGTTACAGCCATCAGAGGTGCGGATTTCGTGGTGATGGTTGCGGAACCCACCCCCTTCGGACTTCACGACCTGGGCCTGGCCCTTGATATGGTGAGTGAACTTCGAATTCCCCACGCAGTGGTAGTAAACAGATCAGTTCCGGGCAACGACCTGGCCCGGGATTTCTGCAGGAGCCGGAAGGTCAGGGTGCTGGCCGAAATTCCCGACGACCGCAGGGTAGCCGAGGCTTATTCCAGGGGAGAACTGGCGTTTTCCGTAGTCCCCGGCTTTCGGGAACACTTTGAGGATCTCCTGGCCTCTATCGAGAGGGAGGCGGGGCGGTGAAAGAAATAGTGGTTGTCAGCGGCAAAGGGGGAACCGGCAAGACAAGCCTGGTGGCATCCCTGGCCTTCCTGGCCGGGGGTTCGGTACTGGCGGACTGTGATGTTGATGCGGCGGACCTGCACCTGGTGGTAAAACCGAAGGTCGTAAAGACGGAGAATTTTTACGGCGGGAAAAGGGCCAGCATTATGCCCGACAAGTGCAGTAATTGCGGAAAATGCCGTGAAATCTGCCGGTTTGACGCCGTGAAAAGTGATGGAAGCAAATATCCCGCTTATTTCATCGACCCCATAGACTGTGAGGGGTGCGGCGTCTGCAGCTATTTCTGCCCGGAAAAGGCCATCGAGTTCAAACTGGTGGTTAACGGACAGTGGTTCATATCGGATACACGTTACGGCCCGATGGTTCACGCCAGGCTGGGCATTGCAGAAGAGAATTCAGGCAAACTGGTGGCCCTGGTAAGAAGCCAGGCAAAAAAGATAGCCGAGCAAAACAGTCTTCCCCACATCATTGTTGATGGTCCGCCCGGAATTGGCTGCCCTGTCATCGCCTCCATCACGGGGTCCGACGCCGCGCTGATCGTTACGGAACCCACCGTGTCCGGTGAACACGACCTGGAACGGGTGGCCGAACTGGCCAAGCATTTTAAAATTCCCACCTACCTTTGTGTCAACAAGTTTGACATCAACCCAGCGGCAAGTCTAAACATTGAGAAAAAAGCCAGGGCCCTGGGTATCACTCTGGTAGGAAGGATTCACTATGACCGGGCCGTGACCGACGCTCAGATGAAAGGGCTGCCGGTGGTGGAACTGGCCGGCGCCGCTGCTGCGGAAGGTATCAGAGAAGTATGGGAGAATCTTGTCAAAAAGTTGCGTTGATGTTGATTAAGAAGAATTTCAAGTCATTCCGACTCAGGGGAGGATAAGTAAAAAATGGGGCAAGATACAGGGTCTGCTTCCTGTGAAGAAAAAAAAAGCGGCAGTTCTGACGACAATACAAAATGTGGTATTGAAAAGCTGCCGGAAAACGACAACAGCCGGATCAGAAACGTAATTGCCGTTATGAGCGGGAAGGGCGGTGTGGGTAAATCTTCAGTAGCTTCGCTGCTTGCCTGCTCATTAAGAAGAAAAGGCTACAAGGTTGGGTTGCTGGACGCCGATATAACCGGCCCGAGCCTGCCGAGAATGTTCGGCATCAGGGGTATGGCGGACAGCAACGGCTTTGCTGTTTTACCGCCGGTTGCTTCCACCGGCATAAAAATTATGTCTTTAAACCTGCTGATCCCCAATGAAGATGACCCGGTTATCTGGCGCGGGCCCATCCTCGCCGGCGCGGTGAAACAATTCTGGACCGACGTGGCCTGGGGGGAAATTGACTATCTCATTGTGGACCTGCCTCCCGGCACCGGGGACGTTCCTCTTACTGTGATGCAGTCTCTCCCTCTTAACGGGCTGATTATTGTGTCATCGCCCCAGGACCTGGCCGCCATGATTGTCAGGAAGGCGATAAAAATGGCCCAGCTCATGAATATACCGGTACTTGGGCTGGTTGAGAACATGAGCCACGCCGTCTGCCCCCATTGCGGAGAGGAAATCCCGCTGTTCGGCCATGGTCACGGCAGAGAAATGGCGGAAAAGTTCGGCATCCCGTTCCTCGGGAATTTGCCGGTTGACCCGAAACTTTCTCAGCTTTGTGACGAGGGTAAGGTTGAAATGTACCAGACCAACATTTTTTATAATTTCGGACCAGAAGTGTTATTGACATATACCCGTAACAAGGTATAATCTTATTATAGGTATATACCCATAATAAAATCGGGGATCGGTTTATAAGGGTAATTAAATCTAAGGGAGTGCAGCATAAGTGCCCAGACCACCCAAGCCGCGCCGGGTTGGATTTATACCTTCGGTAACTTGCTTTAAGCCGTCCGGTGTGCCAATGATGCAAATCGATGAGGTCCGGATCGGGCTTGATGAATGGGAAGCGCTGCGGCTGAAGGATTATTTGGGCCTGGATCAGGAGGAGTGCGCGAAGTATATGAATCTGGCCCAGAGCACCTTTCAGAGGGTCCTGGCTTCAGCCAGGGCAAAGGTGGCCAGTGTTATAGTTGAAGGAAAGGCTCTCCGTATCGAAGGCGGAAACTACCAGGTTGACAGGCGCCGGTTATGCCGGTTTTGTGGTTGTGAATGGGAAGATCCGCTTATATCAGAAGGAAAAATGCGCCCGCTGTGCCCGTCATGTGGAATGGAGGAAATAAACCGGCCCGGCCCTCCCTATGGACCGGGTCCGCCACCATGGGCAGGTTCCGGCAGGAGGCGGCAAAGGGGAAGATAACGCTGTATGCACGGAAGGGGGGTGTTGTATCCCGCGTACCGGTCCTCTTGCACCGGTAATAGCCGGCCGGGCGTGGGAAGATGCCGGATGCCGATAATGCACGGCCAAAAAGTACGGTCCCCGGATTCCAGCCCGGCCGAGAGACTGGTCCCGGGCCAGTTCGGGCGGGTGGAGCCTCTCCCGGGTGCCGGACAGTTTCAAAAATATTTAACGGAGGTGTTTATTTATGCCTAGAGGAGACAGAACCGGCCCGTTTGGAATGGGCCCGCGTACAGGTAGATCAGCCGGGTATTGCGCCGGGTTTGGGGCGCCTGGTTATGTCAATGCCGGGGCATGTTTCGGATTTGGCCGGGGACGGGGTTTCGGGCGCGGGCCGGGCTTCGGCCGCGGACGGTATATGAGACCGTTCAGCGGTTGGGGGGCGAACCCGGTGTCCAACTACCGGCCTGACCCTGGCGCTGAGATAACGTACTTGATCAACGAAGCTAAGGTACTAAAAGACCAGATCGCCCTGCTGGAAAAACGGATTAATGAATTGAACGCCGAGGAAAAAAGCGGGGAATAAAGGAGATAAGGATTCACTGTAAGGCTGTAAGTTGGTGGATCTGGCCGGCGACGATACGCCGGCCGTCCTCGTTGTACGTACCGCCGCAAATACCCGCGGATACCGTAACCGGGATGCTCTTTTTGTGGGTTTGGTCGGCTATTTTGTCTATCACGTAACTGGCCAGCAACTTTGCGTTATTGACATTTCTCAACGATATAACCACGAATTCATCCCCCCCATACCGGCATATATAATCACATTCTTCATCGATATTGTCCCGGATAATTCTTGCCACCTCTTTAAGGCAATTGTCCCCCTGAACGCGACCCCACTGTTCTCGGTCATGGGAAAACCTCTCTATATTTTAAATTATTTTTTGAATATATTGTCAAGCAGCACATTAATATCTGCATCGTAATGAGAACTTTTTATCAATTCCAGCATGCACGATTCAAATGCATCCACCAGATCCGGGTTAAATTGAATACCCTTGTTCATTTTCAGTTCTTTCAGGGCGGCGGTCAGGGTTTTAGGGCTTTGATATGGGCGGGGGCTGGTCATGGCGTCAAACGCGTCGGTAATGCTGACAATGCTTGCCAAGTCCGGTATCTCTTTTCCGGAAAGGCCCTCGTACCCGTTCCCGTCCCAGCGTTCATGATGGTAGAGAATTATTGGCAGATAAATGTTGCTGTTGTCTATCTGTTCAATCATTTTGGCCCCCATTACCGTATGCTGTTTAACGATTTCAAATTCGTTTTCCGTCAGCTTCCCGGGCTTGTTTAAAATTTTTTCGTCGATACAGCTCTTGCCGATATCGTGGATCAGGGCGCCCACGGCCAGCACTTTAATCCGGTTTAAGTCATAGCCGGCGTATTGGGCTGTCTTCAGGGAAAAATAACAAACATTCAGGGAATGCCTCTTGAGATCTTCAGAAAGACTGTTCAGGATAATTTTGGCGAGTTGAAGATCAAAGTGCATTTGCTGTATCCCTCCGGCGTTAAAAAATTAATTAAGGCCGGGAGGGATTCAATGTTGATTTTCATTGACCGTTTCTCCCGCAGCCTGGCGATCATGACGCTTGATCAAGCGTTTTAGACCCATAGCTTTGCGCCCTACTCTTTCGACGTAGTTTGCCTTTGTGAAACAATTGATGATAATAGCCTTCAAAGATATTATAATTCCCAGGCGGGAAATATCAATAAATTTGCCCAATAAAATCACAAATTATCAGTATATGTAGAATTATGCATCCCAGTATGGCAGGAATGGCTTGACGCAGCCCATTACAGTGGGATATGTCGGAGGATATTCACACAAATCAAGAAAAAGAGGGTGTAGAAAGGAAGGGGAAAGGAATGGAAATCAAGGTATTGGGGCCGGGATGCAAGAACTGCAAGGCCCTCGAGAGTGCAGTACTGAAAACCCTGCAGGCGGACAATTTGGCCGCCCGGTCGTTCATGCTAGGCGACAAGGTGAAACAGGAATTCTCCAAGTATGACCTCAAGACCGGCGACGAGGTTCTAGTGGCATATGTGGTGAATGACAAAAAGCAAAACGTAATTGTTGAAATCATCAAACTGGGGCCGAAGGGTTAAGCACCTGGCCTGACGGTAAAAAACCCGCAAAACCCTGCCGGGTTAGGCGGGTTTTTTGTCTCCTCAAGATTTTAGGGGGCTATTTCCTCCGCCCGGTAGGCCACCCTGGGGTCCCAGAGAAGCCATGTCGCGGCCTTCTTCCCTGTCAATCAGATGATAAACAGAAATGGGCACCTTTCCGAGTTCGTTGGCGCCCGCCTCCCTGGCTGCCTGCTGGATTTCCGCCGGGCCCGCCTCCCGGGCCTGGGCGGTATTGACCGCCTGATGATTCCCCCAAAATAAAATATTACCGTGTTATTCCGGTCGGGGCAATCCGCTGGGGTTTTTTCAACCCGTTATTTTCTGGCCGGGCTCGTAGCCGATTACCCTGTTGCGGCCTGTTCTCTTGGCGGTATAGAGGGCTGTGTCTGCATGCAGAATAAGTTCCTCGGCGGTTGCAGCCCCGCCGGGATAGCTGACTAATCCGGCAGAGACGGTGATTTTTACCGGAATCCGGTCCGGCCCGTAAAAAGTGGTTCCTTCAACGGCAGTGCGGATCCGCTCAACTGTTTCCAGGGCCTTGTTTTCGGAAATGCCGGGCATTAACACGGAGAATTCTTCGCCGCCGTACCTGCAGGCAATGTCGTTTTCCCTTACCTGGCGGGAGATAAGGGCCGCGATTTCCCTGAGGATCTGATCACCGAACTGGTGGCCGTAGTTGTCGTTAACCTCTTTAAAGTGGTCGATGTCGATCATGGCCAGGGAAAGGGGAAATTTGCCGCCGGCATCCGTGAACTGACTTTTCAGGATTTCCTGGAAACGCCTTCTGTTCAATAGGCCGGTTAAGCCGTCAACCGAGGCCAGGGTCCTCATCAGCTGCAGTTCGTAAAAGTTGCTTGCGGCTGTGTTGACCTGCCGGGATATGGTTTGTAGAAGGTAAATCACGTCCTTGGACAGCTTGTTTTTTTCCCTGCTGTAAAGGTTTAAAAAGCCGGCCAGGTTGTCCAGGTGAAAAATGGGGAAAGAATAAAAGGAATTGGTTTCAGGTATGATCAGGAGGGCCTTTAATTTGCTGTTTTTCCCAGCGTCCCCGTGCAGCAGCGGCACTCTGTTCCGGTAGAGTTCTTTTATTTCAGGGCTGCCGACCCTGAGCGGACCGGAGTTGTACTTTTCCACAATCTCTTCCGGAATACCGTGGGACGCACGAATGACCAGGCTGCCGGCGGGGTCGGCCAGAAAAACGGCCGTCCACTCTATCTGGGCCATTTCGGCCGCAGCTGCCGCGATTACCCGCATGGCGCCTTCGAGGTCCTTCTGGGTGGACAGATCCTTGGCCAGGGTATATGCCGCCTGAACCTCAATCATTTTGCGCTGGGGCGTAACGTCCTGGAATACAGCCACTGCACCGTTAATCTGTTCTCCTTTACGCAGGGGGCTGATGCTGAAAAGGAGCTCTTTTAAAAAACCGCCCGCCTTGATGATATTTCTAAGCGCAAGGTATTCCCTCCCGGTTTTTAAAACCTCAATTGTATAATTGTAGTAATTGTTCGGGAAGAACTGAATCATTGACCTCCCGACCACAGCGGCCGAATCAAGCTCGGTGATTTCGCCGGCCTCCCGGTTGAAGAAGGTGATTATGCCGTTGCTGTTCACCACCATGATGCCGATGGGTGCCTTGTCCAGCGCGTCGGCGTAATTCAATAGCCTGTCGATAGCGGCGGAAGCCTCATCAAGAGTACCCTTCCCGCCGGGATAAAACCTGGCGCTGGTATTTTTGATGAAAGCGTGGGTCGGCTGAAGGATTTTACCGACCAGGCGGATTGAAGCGGCCAGGAGTACAATTGCCAGAAGTATTAAAAATACGGAAACAGCCAGGTATTCGCGGTCAAGGCTTTTGAGCACCATCCCGTCCAGCTGGGAGGTCTGAAACTGTGCGGCGCCGCCGGCATAAATTTTTTTTATTCGCGGCAGGGCAAAAAAGACGGAAACACAGGTGATTGTGGCAAAATTAATAAACAGTACTGCAAAAATTTTTAGATTTGTATTCAACACTATCACTCCGGTTTTAATAGAGGGAAAAAGCCCTTTTACCTTTTTCGGCATCTCGCGGGTTAGATTGAACGATTAAGCTTTTTTTTAACTAAATAATAGTAAAATAACCCATTGTTGACAAATGAAAAATTTTAAGTTGATTTTCCCGTACATGAACGCTAAAACCCGCCATTTTGAAAACAATTGTTTAAAAAGGCCTGACGTAAATGCGAAAAAACCGGCCTGTTGTGCCGGTTTTTATAGGGATGACCCGCTGGCCGTCGGTTTTATCAGGTTATTTTGGACCTTTATATTTCTTCCAGTCCCAGTTGTTTTTTCTTCTCTTCCACCGGCATCCCGGTGTTAGGATCCCAGCCCCTCTCGTCGTAGTACTCGTCCAGGAACTGGTCCACCCTGGCGGGAGTGATTTCTTCCCTGCCGAAGTAATCGGTGATCACCAGATCCCTGTCTCCTGCCCGGGCGGGGAAAAACCACATTTCCGGCGGCCGGTCATCTTTCCTGGAAAAGCCGATCCGGCCGTTAATCATTCGCCAAAGGTTCCACGACCTCTCGGCCGCCTGCATGAGTTCGGCCGCCGTCCTGTCCAGGCCGGTGAGGGCGTTGTACAGCGTGGTGATGGTGTCGATGCCGTAGAACCTGTTTACGAAGGCCCGGTTGCACAGGCTCAGGCAGTCGAAGAGGGAGCACCAGTCCTCGCTGTACCGGCTCAGCCGGCCCAGGGAAAGGCTCCCTCCCCGGAACGCCCTGGATCTGGCCTCCTCCGGCATCCCCATCCTCCTGCCGTGCTTCTCGAAGTCTTCCATGGTCTTGCCGCGGGTGTAGGTGGGGGAACCCCCGAAGGCCACGTGGCCGCCCCGGGGGTTGGTCAACTGGGTAAATTCCATGGTGCCCATGTAGTTGGTCCGGGGATCGAAAACGGGGCTGTGGCCCTTGATGTGGTTTACGTACTTTTTTGCCTCCGGGCCGAGACGTTTCTCCAGGCCCAAAAGGCCCTCGGCCAGCACCTCCCCGAATCCCCGGCGGGCGGCGGTCAGCTTGATCAGTTCCAGGTAGGAGTCCACGTTGTTTTCGTCTACGGCCGCGCCGGCCAGGTCCCGGTACGTGAGAACGCCCCTTAGGACCAGGAAGTGGCAGAGCGACACCATGTTCTGAAAGTCGAACCAGTCCAGACCCTCTCTGTTAAGCATTTCGGTCAGCTTGACCCACTTTCCGAAGTCGGCTCCGGTGGCGGCAGGGGTTTGTATGTTGTTGCCGTAACAAATCGTGCCGGTATACGTCCCCTCGGTGACGGCCACCATCTCCTTGTCGGCCATGGGGCAGCCGGGGCAGCCAAGGGGCTTTCGGCCGGCCATATACGACCGGGCAAACCGTTCGAAGGCGGCCGCTTTTTCAGGCGAGGGGGCGGCGGCCTCGGTGCCGTTCATCGTCAGAGCCCGGCCGGCGCCCCACCACTCAACAAACTGCAGGGACATGCCGCTGTCCAGGACCATTTTCCTGCCCGGCCAGGCTTTCATTCTCTCCAGCAGGCCGTTGACAATCCCGGCGAAATCCGCGTGGCGGGCCACCTCGATGCCGGTGTTGCCCAGGCAGGCCACCACCGCTTTCAGGTTTTTGGCGCCCATCACCGCGGGAAGCCCTCCCCGTCCAATGGTGCCGAGCTTGTCGATGGAGGTTATGGATATCTTGACCAGGTTTTCCCCCGACACCCCTATCGGGATTACGCTGCAGGGGCCGTGCCGCGCCTTGAGGCGGTCCACCGTCTCGTATATGTCGAGGCCCCAGAGATCCGAGGCGTCGCACAGAACAGCCGATCCCTGGACGATTTTGACGTACACCGGGGCAGGGGATTTTCCGGTAATCACCACGTGATCAAAGCCGCAAGACTTCATCATCAGGGCGAAGGCCCCGCCCCCGGATCCCCTGGCGAAAGCGCCCCCGGCCGGAAGCCGGGTGCTGATAAAAACCTTCGCCCCCCCGGGCACAACGGTTCCGGCGAAGGGTCCGGCGCCGATAATTACGGGGTTGTCCGGGCTAAAGGGATCTGCCCCGGGAGCCGCGAGGTCCCTATACAGCCTGGTGTTAAGGCCGCTTCCCCCGATGAATGAGCGGATCATCTCGGGCGGCGTTTCTCCGGTTCCGACCTTTCCCGAGGTCAGGTCAAGGTACAGTATTTTCCCTGCGTAGCCGGGAATGCTCACAATCCGGCACCCCCCTTTTCGGCAGCGGTGATGGCCCCGTACAGGCAGAAGGCGGCGCATATACCGCAGCCGTCGCACTTATCCAGGAAAGAAATGGTGAAGCCTCCCGTGAGCGGGCCCGGGCCCGCCACGGTCAAAGCCGCCAGGGCGGGGCTGTATGTTCCGGAAAACCTGTACGAACACCTCAGCATACAGGTCACGCAGCCCACGCAGCTGTTGGAGTTTACGGCCATCCTCTTTTTTTGGTTGCCCACTTTGTGCAGCCCTCCTTTCCCGGTTATGGAAACTTCAACCCGCTTTAAACCCGTGCATCCCATATCTACTGTCAATTGTATCATAAAAGTGTATCATAAAAGCCGCCCTGTTAAAGACCTCCCTGTCGCATGCCCGGGTTGAAAAATTATTTGCCTTTGAACTGCGGATCCCGTTTTTCGAAAAACGCGGCCAGCCCCTCCAGGTAATCTTCAGTCCCGGCGGCCTGGATGATGGCCTGCCTTTCCAGCTCCAGCTGGCGGTCCAGCAGGGTTAGCAGGGAATTGTTCAGCAGACGCTTGGCTAGGGCGAAGGACCGCGTGGATCCGGAGGCAAGTTTTTTCGCCAGCCGTCCGGCGCTGGGCTCCAGTTCCGCCGGTTCCACCACCTGGTTCACCAGCCCGATTTCCAGGGCCCGGGCGGCGTCGAACACCGGATCCAGAAACAACAGCTCGCTGGCCCGGCCGAACCCGGTTAGAAGTGGAACCAGCAGCGTCCACCCGCCGTCGGGGACCAGGCCGACGTTGGTGTATGCCTGTCTGAACTTGGCGCCGGAAGAGGCGATTCTCAGGTCGCAGGCTGCGGCGATGCTCAGCCCGGCTCCCCCCACGGCCCCGTTTATCGCCGCCACCACCGGCTTTTCCATGCTGCGGATGTCGGCCACAATCCTGTTCAGCCTCTTGGT
The DNA here is from genome assembly GCA_020725625.1 of Desulfovirgula sp. Classification (GTDB taxonomy): domain Bacteria; phylum Bacillota; class Desulfotomaculia; order Desulfotomaculales; family Desulfocucumaceae; genus JAILZP01. Next base: position 17,124 of record DYET01000184.1, read on the forward strand.
AAGCTGCCGGAAGGGCTCGGAAGGGTCGGTTCCGGCGGATTTTCTGGCCATGATCAGATCGCCGCCGGAACAAAAGGCCTTTCCGGTCCCGGTCAGCACCACGGCCCTGACCCCATCGTTCTTAATGCAGTATTCAAGGGCTTCCACCAGGTCGTCTCCCAGCTTGAAATCCAGGGCGTTGTATTGTTCGGGGCGGTTCATGGCCACGGTGGCCACGCCGTCCCGAAAGTTTAAGACAACCGTTTCCCACTCCATCAATTAAATACCCCCCTGTTTATTTTTAACCCGGTGCGGGTCCCGCTGCCGGGCTGATTCCCGCCGGGACAGCAGGTCAGGATCTGGCCCGGATTTCGCCCGCCAGCCCGGCGAGCCATTTGATTTTCGTTTCCTGGAAGGAGATGCCGAACTCTATGATGCGCACCCGGTGCCAGTTTACGTTCCGGCTGATCATATCGTCCCGGGCCCGTTTCAACTCCCCGGCCTTTTTGCTTTCCCTCTCCATCTGGCTGTCGATTAGGGCCAGGGCGTCCTCCGGGGAAATGTGCATAAAGTAATTGCACTTCTGCAGGAAGGAAAAGGCGTGAAAGAAGTCAAACAACACCCGGTCCGGATCCTCCCCGCTCCTGACCCAGTCGTAAAACTCCCGCCTGCCTTTTTCGGTCGGCCTCAGTATCTTCCTGGGAGGGCTCTTCTCCTGGTGCATCAGTTCCTTCGTCACCAGGCCCTCCTCCTCGAGTTTCCTCAAGGTGGTGTATAGCTGGCCCTCGTTCAGGCCGTGAGCCTGGTTGTAGAATCTCTTGAATCTTTGCCTGATTTCGTACCCGTGGGCGGGGGCGTCCAACAGGCACCCCAGGATCATGTATTTAACGGACAAATGGGATCACCTCTGAGAGAGTGCAGTAATCACCATGTACATTAAAATAAAGGTATAATAAGTATAATGTAGTATGTGAAGAATATTTTGTCAATACCAAAAATAAAATCCGGGAAGCCCTCAAAATACCTGGTTGGGCAAGTAAATTCGGGCGGGTTAATAACAACAACGGCCGGACGGGATTGACATATTTTAGTTCAGTCAGTAATAATATCTATGTAGGAATTACTCTTATTTACTTCCGGGGGTGAAAAGCCGATTGATTGACAGGTTGAGGAGCGAAGGATACAGGGTTACACCCCAGAGGCAGGAGATACTCAGGTGCTTCAAGGCCCGGGGAAAGCACTACAGCGCCGAGGAGGTCCACCGGAAGGTCAGGCGCAGGTTTCCCAACGTCAGCCTGGACACTGTATACAGGAACCTGAACACCCTCAAGGAACTGGGAATACTGGAGGTTCTCAACTTCGATGACGGGAAGGTCCGCTACGAACTGGCCAGGGAAAGCGCCCACCACCACCACCTGATCTGCCTCAAATGCGGGGAATCCCAGGAGCTTGACTTCTGCCCCCTGAAATTCATCGATTCGGCCCTGATCAGGGAAAGGAACTTCAGGGTGGAAAGGCACAGCTTTGAGATTTACGGCTATTGTTCAAGCTGTGCCGGGGCGGCGGGGAACCGGCGGCCGGGAGGTTGATTGAAGGTGAAGAGTCCGTTTCAATTACTGGCCGTTTTGCTTGCAGCCGCGATACTGGCGGCCGGCTGCGGCGGGGGCGGCCGGAAGGAAAAGGCGGGTGCCCCGGCCGCGGGTGGGAAAATTACGATTTACACCACCGTCTTCCCGCTCTTTGACTTCGCCAGGAACGTGGGCGGGGAGAGAGTGGAGGTTTTCAACCTTTTGCCGCCGGGGGCCGATCCTCACCACTGGGAGCCGACGCCGGGGGAACTGGTGAAGATTCAGAAGGCGGCCGTGTTCGTGTACTGCGGTGCCGGCCTGGAACAGTGGGCCGAAAACGCCCTGAAAAACGTCAGCAGGGAGAGAACCGTGGTCGTTGACTGCAGCGAGGGAATAGATTTAATGGAGGAATCAGGACACGGAGACGGGCATGACCGTGAAGGGGACAGGCACCACAGCAGCCGCGCGGACCCCCATATCTGGCTCGACCCGGTATGCGCCGGGATAATGGTGGACAATATCCTGGCCGGGCTGACCAAGGCCGACCCGGCCGGGAAGGACTACTACACCTCCAACGCCGACAACTACAAGGGCCGGCTTGCCCGGCTGGACGCCAGCTACCGGGAAGCCCTGGGCGCTGCGAAGGTGAAACAGTTTGTGGTTTCCCACGACGCCTTCGGTTATCTGGCCAAAAGATACGGGCTGGACCAGGTGCCGATCAGGGGCGTGACGGCTGAGGGCGACCCCAGCCCGGCCAGGATGGCGGAAATTGTGGAACTGGTCCGGAAACACGGCATCAAGTATATTTTTTGCGACTCGCTGGCCAGCCCCGCGGTGTCCGAGGCCATAGCCAGGGAAACCGGGGCGAAAACCCTGATGCTGCACCACATTGCCTCGCTGACCGAGAAGGAGTGGCGGGAGGGGAAAAACTACCTCTCCCTGATGGAGGAAAACCTGGAAAACCTGAAAAAGGCTTGTCAAAACGGGTGATGGCGTATGGAAAACTGTCCGGTGATTGAGATCAGGAACCTGTCTTTCACCTACGGTTGCCACCCGGTACTGAAGGATGTGAGCCTGGCCGTCAGCACCGGAGAAGCCGTGGGCATCACCGGCCCCAACGGGGCCGGCAAAACCACCCTGCTAAGGCTGATGGTGGGCCAGCTGCAGCCGCAGTCCGGGGAGGTCAGGATATTCGGGCTTCCGGTGTCCGGAGGCGGCTGGAGGCGGAGGGTCAGCTATGTTCCCCAGGGGGCGACCCGCTTCAACCAAGGGTTTCCGGCCACGGTCCGGGAGGTTGTCCTGTCGGGCCGTACAGGCCGCAAGGGGCTGTTAAAGGGCTTCGGTCCCGGCGATTACAGGGCCGCCGAGGACGCCCTGCGCACCCTGGAAATGTGGGACCTCAGTGACAAGCCTGTTTCATCCCTGTCGGGGGGCCAGCAGCAGAGAGTCTTTATCGCCAGGGCCCTGGCCGCCGGCCCGGACCTTCTGATCATGGACGAGCCGACGGTTGGCATGGATCCGGCCGCCAGCCGGAAACTCTATGCCATCCTGAAAGAAATAAACAGGGATAAAAACCTTACCCTGGTCATGGTTTCCCATGACCAGGAAGGCACGGCCGGGCTGGTCACACGGCAGGTCTGCCTGAACATGCACCTTTGCACCTGCAACAGCTGGGGGATCTCGCCCGGGAGCGTGCCGTCCGACAACTGCTCCGGCCTGTTTCCGGTTCAGCTGAACGCCAGGGTATAGGCTGCGGAGGTTATTTATGGAAATCTTTGATTACGGGTTCATGCGCACTGCCTTTGTGGCCGGCCTGGTTACCGGCGCGGTCTGCCCCGCGGTGGGGCTTTTCGTGACCCTGCGGAGGCTCTCCATGATTGCCGACGCCCTTTCCCATGTTTGCCTGTCCGGGGTTGTGGCCGGGCTGATCATGGGAACGCACCCAGTGGTTGCGGCCTCAATTTTTTCCCTTTCCGGGGCCTTTCTGATCGAGGCCCTGCGGGTAAAGTACAAAACCTATTCCGAAATGGCCATAGCCATCATCCTGTCCGCCGGCGTGGCCGGCGGGGCCATCCTGCTCAGCCTGGGCGGCGGGCTGAACGCCAATTTCATGAGCTACCTGTTCGGCAGCATAGTAACGGTCGGTAAATCGGACCTGTACATTATCCTGTCCGCCGGACTGCTGGTCCTGGTCCTGGTCCGGCTTTTCCAGAGGGAGCTGTTCCTGGTTTCCTTCGATGAGGAAATGGCCCGGGTCGAGGGCCTTCCGGTAATGGCCATATCCGTCGGTTTCACGGCGGTGACCGCCCTGACCATTGCCATTTCCATCAGGATAGTGGGGCTTTTGCTGGTCTCCTCCCTGATGATCCTGCCGGTGGCCGCCGCCCTGAGGATTGCCACCAGCTTTAGAGGCGCCCTCGTCCTGTCCGTGATCCTGGGGGAAGCGGCGGTTGTCGCAGGCCTCTTCGCCTCCTTTTATTTGAACCTGATTCCCGGCGGGGCCGTAATCATGGCCTCGGTGGTTCTGCTGATCGCGTCCATTGCTTACGGTTCCCTCAGGTCTCCCGGCAGGTGATTTTGATCTTGAAGGGAACCCCCGGTCCGGGGTAGAATATAGGTACCAGAAGGCCGGCCGGAGCCGGCCAGCGACGGGGTTCAACCTGAAATCCGGCAAAGTACCACGAAGGTATTGATCCCGCAGGAAGCGGGACCTCGTGGTATTTTTATTTGCGGAAGGGAGGTGTGGCGGCGGGCGGAATAGAGGGAAGAGTCCTTTAAGGCAGTCCGGGCCGGAGCCCGTTCTGAATACGAAAAGAGGTGGCGAGACTACAATATGCATATACCGGACGGATTTTTGAACGTGCAGACCTGGGCGTCCGCCTATCTGATCAGTGCCGGGTCCTTGAGTTACGGCATCAAGAAGTCCAGGGAGGACCTCAGCGACCGGCAGGTTCCCAGGCTGGGCGTAATGGCGGCCTTTATATTCGCCGCCCAGATGGTCAATTTCCCCGTAGTCGCCGGGGTGGCCTCGGGGCACCTGTTGGGGGCGGCTCTGGCGGCGATACTGTTGGGCCCGTGGAGCGCTTCACTTATTCTTACTACGGTGCTGGCCATACAGATGCTGTTTTTCGGGGACGGGGGATTTACCGCCCTGGGGGCGAACGTGCTGAACATGGCGGTTGTGGCCGTCCTTGCGGGTTTTGCGGCCTACAAGCTGTTCTCCAGGATCCTGCCCGGGGCGCTGGGGCGCAATGTGTCGATTTTTATTGCCTCCTGGCTTTCGGTGATGGCGGCAGCCCTGATGACCGCCCTGGAACTGGGACTTTCTTACAGCGTCCACCAGGTTCCCGTCACCTTGATTCTGATCCCCATGCTGGGCTGGCACATGCTCATCGGCATCGGCGAAGGGCTGATTACTGTGGCGGTGGTCAATTTTGTAGAGAAGCTGGGCTTTGCCGGGAGCCGGCCCGGCGGCGGAACGGAGGTGAGACACCGGCATGAAGGCGGTTTATAAGGTTCTTTTGATTGCCCTGCTGGTGGCTGCCGTTCTCTCACCACTGGCCTCCTCCAGTCCTGACGGGCTGGAGAGGGTGGCCACCGACCTGGGTTTTATCGACAAGGGTGAGGGAAAAAACATAATCGATGCGCTTATCCCTGATTACTTGTTTCCGGGCATTGAAAACGAGGCGGTGGCCACGGCGGCGGCCGGCGTACTCGGCACCTTGATCACCTTTGGGGCCGCATACGGGCTGGCCAGGCTGGTGAAAAAAAGGGAGGCCGGGCGGTAGCGCCGGCAGCCCCAAGCCTCCACCGGCCGCAAAGAACGCTAAAAAGGCGGGAATTTATCCCCGCCTTTTTGGTTTAGCGGTCGAAACGACGGCCTTTTCGGCAGCCGTGGGGGGATTAAATGCCGCTCCGGCCGCCATGCATGCCAAAGACCCTGTTCGCCGGGCCGCCCGCTTATTTGCCGGGGAAGTTTTGAAGGGTGTTTTGCATCTTGGTGCCTGAATTTGCCGCTGGAGTGAAAAAAGCGGCCGGACAGATTAACTATAAGCCGGACTTATGTTTAATATAATAAATGCGAATTTAACTTTTTCGTTAAGTGGTGCTAAAATAAGCTCAACAAAAAAATAGGGATTTCGATTCACATCTCGAGGTCATAATGCAAATAGGTGCATATTTGAAATAATTGTTGCCTAGTGAATTTTATAACGAAGAATGGTCCGGGAGGGATGAAATATGGTAAAGAATGTTAACAAACAAGTAGGCTATGAAAGTGAAATTTACTCGGTGGCTAACCGGATTACTGCCATTATCGAGAAATATACCGACCAGATTGAACTTCTCGATGTTATCGATATCGTGGACAATCTGAGGATACTTATCGAGCTGGCGGAGAGTGCTCAAGCTTCAAGTAAAAATGCCAATGTGGCGTAACCGCGTATAAATCAGGTCCGAAACGCCGGGCTGCAAGCAGGCCCTGGAACGCGGAAAGCGTCGCCAGGGATTTTTTTGCCCAATTTTAACCTGGGGGGTTGTGATCTCATCATGGATTATACCTTGCCCGTCTTTCTGGCTGAACTGGCCGCCGCCCTGGCCATTTTCGGCTACGCCCTGAGGCGGCGCCTGAGCCACCTCATGCTGGGGCGGCCCGAAAACAGGCTTGACCATATCGGACTGAGGATCGGCGGGTTCATCGGGCTGGTCCTGGGCCAGGGAAAGGTCCTGAAGGAAAAGTTCGGAGTAGTCCACCTGGTCATTTTCTGGGGATTTATCGTCATATCCCTGGGTACCCTGCAGTTTGTGGGCGAGGGGCTGAAGGAGGGATTCACCCTTCCCTTTCTCGGGAAAAACCCCTATTTCTACCTGGTCAAGGACATTTTCAGCGTGATGGTGCTGGGCGCGGTGGCCGCGGCCGCCTTCAGGCGCTACGTGATCAGGCCGAAAAGGCTGGAGGCCAACCTGGACGCGGCAATCATCCTGGCAATGATTACCGGCCTGGTTGTCACCGAACTGGTCTCCAGCGGCCTGGCCCAGTTCCTTCACCCGGCTCCGGGGCGGGAGTACGCCCCGGTGTACAACCTGGTGGCCGGGCTGGCGGCGTCTTCGGGGGCCGGCGCCGGGGCGATCATGCTGCAGCAAAAAATCTGGTGGTGGGTTCACGTCACGATGCTCCTGGGATTCCTGGCCTATATACCCTATTCCAAGCACATGCACCTGCTGGCGGCGCCCTTTAACGTCTTCTTCAGAAACCTGAAGCCCCGGGGGGGCCAAATCAACCCGGTGAACCTGGAGGACGAGGAGGCCGAGGAATTCGGCGTAAGCCGGGTGGAGTCCTTTACCCGGAAGCAGCTCCTGGACCTTTACGCCTGCGCCGAGTGCGGGCGCTGCCAGGACAGCTGCCCGGCATTTCTAAGCGGCAAGCCCCTGTCGCCGAAGCTGCTGATCCGCAAGCTCAAAGACCACCTGGCCGAAAAGGGTGATGCCCTGGTCCGGGCCGGAAAGGGCGGCTCCGGGGAGCCGGCGGCAAGGGACCTGATCGGCGGGGTGATTACCGAGGACGAAATCTGGGCCTGCACCACCTGCTTCTCGTGCCAGGAGCAGTGCCCGGTGACCAATGAGCACATCAACAAGATTATAGACATGCGCCGGGCCCTGGTCATGGACCTGGGGGAGTTTCCCCGGGAAGCCGTTCTGGCCTGCAGGAACGTGGAGAAAAATTACAATCCCTGGGGCATCGGCTGGTATTCCAGGGGCGACTGGTCCAGGGAAAGCGGGGTCAGGATTGCCGGCGTCGACCAGCCGGGGGCCGAGTACCTGTACTGGGTGGGCTGTGCCGGTTCCTTCGACGATCGCAGCCGGAAAATAACACACTCCATGGTCAGAATCATGAAAGAGGCCGGGGTGACCTTCTCCATCCTGGGGTCCGAGGAAAAGTGCTGCGGCGACTCGGCCCGCCGGTTGGGCAACGAATACCTTTTCCAGACCCTGGCCGGTGAAAACGTGGCCCTGCTGAACGAGCTGGGCGTCGCCAGGATCGTCACCCACTGCCCCCACTGCCTGAACACACTGAAAAACGAGTACCCCGCCTTCGGGGGAAATTTTGAAGTAATCCACCACACCCGCCTGCTGGCCGACCTGATCAGACGGGGCAGGCTGCAGTTCCGGGACGGCCTGGAGGGCCTGCGGGTGGCCTACC
>DYET01000185.1 GCA_020725625.1 Desulfovirgula sp.
CTTTTGTTTTTTAATAAGTAGCCTGGGGATTGAACTGCGGCCCCCATTTAAATACTTTTTTTATCGCCTTGCAGATTTCCCCGGCGGTGGCCTTGGCCTTGGCGGCTTCTATGGCCGCAGGCAGCAAAACACCAATTTCTCCTCGATCAAGCCTTTCGGCAGCCGCCACCAGGGCGTTTAAAGCGGCGTCGGTTTTGGCCTGATCCCGCTCAGCCTTGTATTTTGTGATGCGTTCCACGGCCACCCGGGCCACCTCCGGGTCCACCCGGAAAGGCTTGATCTTTTCCTCGTGAGGCACCGCATACTTGTTCCATCCCACCACAATTCTTTCCCCGCTGTCCACCTGCTGCCGCCACCTGAAGGCGTTTTCACGGCACTGTGAAACCAGCCAGCCGCTCTTCAGCGCCTCCATAAAGCCGCCCATCTCATCTATCTGCCCGAGTATCTTCCTGCCTTCCTCCTCAATCCTGTTGGTCAGCCACTCTACATAGTAGGATCCGCCCAGAGGGTCGGTAACCTTGGTAATGCCGGTTTCCTCCAGGATTACCTGTTGAATCCTCAGTGACAGGATGGCCGCCTCCTCGGTGGGGATGCCGATCGGCTCGTCATAACCGGGCAGTTCCATGGCCGTAGTGCCGGAAAGCACTGCGCCTAGCGCATGCAGGGTGGTGCGGATAATGTTTACCAGAGGCTGCTGCTTGGTGAGCTCGTAACACGAGGTATGGGTGTGCACCCTCAGGTGCATGGAAGAAGGCTTCCGGCAGCCGTATTTTTCCCTGGCAATTCTGGCCCACAATCTCCTCCAGGCCCGGAACATGCAGATGTATTCAAAGAAATCGTTACACTGAGCAATTTGGAAGCCAATTCCCGGCATGAACAGGTCCGGATCTATACCCGCCTTGACGCAGGAATCGGCCACCGCCATAGCCGTTGCAATGCCGAATGCCATCTGTTGCACGGCATTGGCCCCCATCTCGGAGATGGCGTGGCATTCCAGGTTGGTGTGGTTCCAGTTGGGCATCTCCCGGCTGCAGAACTGGATAAGGTCGGTTGCCAGCTTCAGCCCGCCCTCGGGCTCCCACAGCATACCGGCGCTCCACCAGGCAGTGAACTGCCAGTTCATGGTGTTGCCGCGCAGCTTATCCCTGGGAAACCCCTGTTTGTCTGCATAGGCGATAAAATGGGCAAATATGGGAATGGTATCCACGTTGATCAGCACTATATTGGTTTTGGTCAAGTCCAGGTCGTGAAGCATTCTTTCAAAGTCCTCGTCGGTAACACATGATACACCGTCCTTGCCGTGATACCCCTTGGCCTCCGGGTCATCCGGATCCACCCCCAGGTTGGAGGGCAAATCCCAGACCAGGTTATAGGCCCGGCCGCCGAAATAGCCCTTCATTCCTGCTTCCGCCAGCAGGTCCATCCTCTGCCTGGTGTGTTCGGGCAGCCCATAGCCGTGGGTCTGCTGGTTTATCCAGGGCTGAAACTGGTAGTGGATGGCGTAGTTATCCCTCATATAGGGGTAGATGCCTGGCAGTCCAATGTCCCGGGAAAAATCGATGTGTTCAATATCGAGCGGAGTGTACACCGGCTTGATTGGTATGCCCGAATTGGTGGCTGAACTGAAATCCCTTCCCTGGTAACGCTTAACACAAATTTCAAGCCACTCTTTTTCAAGTCTTCGCGCCTCTTCCAGAACTTCCCGGTTAAACAATTTTCAATCTCCCCCTTGCCTTATTTTTAATGCCTTGGCTTCAGTTAAGGCGGTGTAATACAAGAATTATGCCACTACTCAGCAAATTTCCCAGCAAGCAATTGTAAAGTTGCATACTCTAAATTTCTGTTCAATATTTTATACACTGAACAATATAGTTTATTTTTCTAGACAGGTATTGCAAGAACTAAAACTTTTTATTATAATGCCCCTAAACTAGAGAAAAAAGGAGGTGCTAAAAAATGCAAAATAAGTCGTTTTTAAGGCTTGAAGATATGGGTGATGTCGAAACTCTGCTAAGTATACTTTCAGCCATTTACGAAGGAATCGTGGTGATGGCCAGGGACAGCACAATAGTATACGCCAACCCGGCCTATACCCGCATTCTGGGTGTACCAGTAAGCAAAGTTCTGGGCAGGAAATGCTCTGAAATTGAGCCGGGAGTAAAGTGCCTGGAGGCTTTAAAAAACCAGCAGCCCATTCACAACCATTACGAAATAGTAAAGTCCCTGGGCAAACACCTGCTGACTGATACCACCTGTATCTATTCTGGGGGAGAATTTGTAGGCATAGCCAATATCTTTAGGGATATAACCGAAATCGTACAGCTCAACAACCAGATCCAGAAGTTGCAGAAATACGCCGACAACCTGGAAGAGCAGCTGTGCTATTATGGCCGGGAAAGCCTGCCGGAACCTTTCAAGGAAATGGTAGGCAAACATCCTGTTTTTATCCAGATCCTCAAGTTTGCCGCCCAGGTAGCGCCCACCGAAGCCACTGTGCTGATCGAGGGGGAAAGCGGGGTGGGCAAAGAGTTGCTGGCCAGGGCGATCCATCTATCCAGCCCGCGCAAAAATAAACCTTTTATCACCATAAACTGCGCCGCCATACCGGAAACCCTTTTTGAAAGCGAACTTTTCGGGTACGAGGGAGGTGCTTTCACCGGAGCCAAGTCAGGGGGAAAAAAAGGAAAATTTATACTGGCCCACGAGGGTACAATCTTTCTTGATGAAGTGGGAGAACTGCCTTTCAGCACCCAAGCCAAACTTTTGCGGGTACTGCAAAATCACGAGGTAGATCAAATAGGATCGGACAGGCCTTTCCCGGTCAACGCCCGGGTAATCGCCGCCACCAACCGGGACCTTCAAAAAATGGTAAGCGAAGGCAAATTCCGACAGGACTTATACTACCGCCTTAATATATTCCCAATCCGCATACCGCCTCTCAGGGAGCATCCCGAAGACATCACCTTGATCGCCAACCACTTCCTGGGCCAATTTAATAATAAGTACTCAAAAAAATTGTTTTTCAGCAATGAAGTGATCCAGGCCTTCCTTTCCGACTCCTGGCCGGGCAACGTCCGCGAACTGGAAAACATAGTGAGGCATGCCGTGATCATCGCCAAGGGGCCGGAAATAAAACTGGAGGATTTGCCGGCTTATTTCACCAAAAGAAACAACCGGGAAAAAAAGAACATGATCAACCCTTTGGCGCAGTCACCATTAAGGTCTTACCTGAATGGCGCCGAAAAGGAAGCTTTGGTCGAGGCTTTGAGGCTATCAAACAACAACCGGTCAAAAGCCATGAAAATGCTGGGAATAAGCAGGGGAACATTTTACAATAAATTGAGAAAATACTGTCTATTATAAAAACCCACCATCAATAAAAAGCTCAACCAGGCATTATTTTTGCCAGGATCTCCCGGGCGAAAACAGCCGCCCCCAGGGCACCCACGATCTGGGGCTCATATGCTATTTTTGCATTTATGCCCAGCTTCTGCTCAATCCTCCTGACCACCCCGATATTTTTGGCAATGCCGCCGCTGATCACGAGATCCTCCTCCACCCCCACCCTTTTCAGCAGGGCATACACCCTGCTGGCCAGGGCCTCGCACAGACCACCCAGTATATCATTTGCGGGCACTCCCTGATGAAGATACCCGATCACCTCGGAACGGGCGAAAACCACGCAAGTGGTGCTGATGTCCTGTTCACCGCGAACCGTGTTCAGTGACTCCCGCCCCAAATCTGCCAGGGGTATTTGCAGCAAGTCGGCCATTACCTCCATAGACCTGCCCGCCCCGGCAGCGCACTTGTCATTCATGACAAAATTAGTTACCTTGCCGGTGGCGTCACACCTGATCGCCTTGCAGTCCTGCCCCCCCATATCCAGGATTGTGCGCACCGAAGGAAAAAACCAGCTGGATCCCTTGGCGTGGCAGGAAATTTCAGAGACGTTCCTTTGGGCGAAGGGAACCAGCACCCGACCGTACCCTGTGGAAACAATGAAATTAATATCCTTAAAGGACAGCCCGGTTTTATCCAGAACCTCCTGCATAACCCGGCCCGCAGTTTGAACGCTGTCGGCCCCGGTGGGAGTCAGGGCCCGGCCGAATATTTGGCCGTCCTTTAATATTACCGCCTTGCTGCTCAGCGAACCGATGTCGATTCCCGCTGTAATCAATTTGCACCTCCCCTTTTCATGGCTGCCGCGGCGGCCCCCAGGGCGCACACAAGCTGAGGCTCTCCGGGAACAAATACCTTTTGTTTAAACAGTTCCTCAAGGCAGCTGACCACCCCGTCGTTTTTGGCCACCCCACCCACCACTGCGACCCTGCTTTCCAGGCCGATGCTGTGGACCAACCCGTTAACCCTCATGGCTATGGACTTGTGCAGTCCCCTGATGATATCCGCTTTGGGCACACTGCGGTGAATCAGCGTTACCACCTCTGACTCAGCAAAAACCACGCACATGGAGGTAATATTGACCTCCATGGTGGACTGCCGGGACAGTTGGCCCATTTCCCCGATATCAACCTCCAGTGCCTTGGCCATGCTGGTTAAAAATATTCCCGTCCCGGCGGCGCATTTGTCATTCAAAGCAAAATCGATCACGCCTCCATCGCCGTCACACCTGATGGCCCGGCAGTTTTGCCCCCCTATGTCCACCACCGTGCGCACGCCAGTGAAAAGAAAAGCTGTTCCGCGGACGGCGCAGCTGACCTCGCTGAGGGTGCCTGTGGCATAGCTGACCTCTTTTTTCCCGATCCCGGTCGAAATTATGTTTTCTATCTCATTAAGCCTCAGTCCTGTTCTTTTCAGGACATCGTCGACCGCTGCGGGGATTGATTTCCTGGAGATGTCGGTGGGTTTTACACTCCAGGCCAGTATCTGATCATCCTTCAGTATCAGCGCCTTGGTGGCCAGAGATCCCACGTCGATACCCAAGCCGATCACTCCAATCCCACCTTACCACAACATTTCGATAAAAGCCTGCACCCTGGTTTTTAACTGGCCTATCCCCGACAGATCGTGCCCGGCTTCCAGCACCATCACCGGGATACCGGTCTTCTCCAGCACTTCCTTGAACATAACTCCCTCAAAAATAAACGGGTCGCAGTATTTTATATTAAAATAAATCACTCCCTCCACGGCAAATTCCCTGATTAGTTCCTGGAGGTGGGCCAGCCTTTTTTCAGCGGGGTGCATGCAGGGGCAAAGGCATCGCTGGGTGGCATAAAGGCATAGGGCATCCATTGGATTGTCACCCTTGACTTCCTGCCAGAAATACCTGCTGGTCGTGCACAGGTCGTCGGCCGCCACCATCCCCCCCATTTCCTCCACCAACCGGATCAGTGCCGGCTGATCAATGATACTGCCGGTGATTAAAATCCTGGGCCCGCTGTTTTGCCGCCTGTCCACCCTGTTGCCGGCCTCCTTCAATACATCTCTGATCAGCGTATTAGCCTCCTCCTTGGGCATGATCATGGCCGCCATGACCATATCCAGGGTTTCAGCTCCGGAAAGCGCGGCAGGATCCTGTTTCCTCAATAAATAAGCCTTTTTGAGCAGGGACCTGGTTTCGTTGTAAAGGGAGATGGAGCGGGCCAGATTCTCATCGGTAATTTTTTGCCCTGAAAAATTCTCCATTTCCAGGCGGAAATTTTGAAGCTCTATGTAGTAATAGCTGTAAGCATGGTTGGAATAGGTTTCCTGGGGATTATTGATTATGTAGCACAGGTGAGTTTTTATATAAGTCCTCCAGTGGTCGTACATTTTACGCACGGCGTCGCAGGTGTTGCACAGAACCAGCCCGTCGAGGAATTTCAGTTTTCCTTCCAGCGCCCGGTCAAAAACATTCCGTATAAATTCACATATGTAAGGCTGAAGGTAGGAATCGGCCAGAGAAATTGGCTCCGGGCCGCCAAACAAGGGATAGGGGACCATCCCGGCGGCGTGGATTATTTCTTCGGGCACATAAAGACAGCGGTAGCCGATTATTTTCTTGCCCAAGGCCCTATAGCCGTTAATCAGCAGTTGCGGTTCCCTAACGTACCGGCGCATTGTCTCAAGCGACTTCACTGTTTTCTGCCCCCCTTTTTGCTCAGCAGGGACTCCACGAATGTATCGATATTGGCCTTAACCTGAGCATCGTCGTACTCCCTGTTGTCCACCCCGTCCAGGTCAAATATTATCATCGGAACCCTGCTTTCCTGGTACACCGTATCCTTAATCAGCCTGTTGCCGGCGGGAAGATTGCGGCAGCCCCGCTTGTTAACGGCAATTATCCCGTCGATCTTGAATTCCCTCGTCAGGCGCTTCCACAGGTTTATCCTGTTGCTGTAGGTGGGATTAACAAAATCAAGCAGTGTTTTTCGGGCTAGGCTCTCCAGGGGTTTTTTGGCGTTCAAAGCTTCCGGGTCCAGGATGGCGCCGCCTATCCACTCCAGTTCCGACTGTACCACAACGGCTCCGTACCTCTCTGGATAATTCAGCAGACCCAGGTTGTAGGCCGGTGGCAGCCCTGCCCAGATTAGCCTGACCCTTTCCTCATCAACCACCCCCAGCCCGCTTTCCGCCCGCTGCCTTACCTCGTTCAGGAGCCTTTCGTAAATCTCCACTGCAATTCCGGTCCCCGGCAGTTGAAAAAGCGGGTACAGACAGATGTAACCGTCGGCCGCCCCCATGGGGGTAGGAGCTTTTTTACGGTAATCCACTATTTTATTCCACAGCCTAAGCAGGTGCTGGGAAAGCCTTACAGATTCCTGAAGCGCCGCCCAGTCCGGCCTGTATCCGAATTTCTCCAGAAAGACCAACAGCCTCTCAAGGTTGGTCTCATAATACTCCACGGCATGCTTTTTAATCTCCTCCCCCCAGGGATTGATCGGGGCATCCAGGTAAAAGAAGGGGCATTTGTAGTGTTCCGCCAGGTATTGGGGTGTTTTCACCTCCTGGTTACAGGGGAAGTTGCTGGCCACGATTATATCCGGGGAGGGAAACCTTTTTTCAGTGTAGGCATCAAGCTGGTCACTGAGGGCAGCACCCAAAAAACAACTGTGGTAGGCACATATATCCCTGGTAAAGCCCCTTTCCTCCGCAACCTGGCTGTATTTGCCCGATAGCTGCTTGGCCGCCAGGAGAAGCGGAAAATGCTCCAGGGTTACCACCGGAATATCCAGGGCATGCCATATTTCTCTGGGAACCAGGCCAAAGGCCCATACCACGGGCTTATTATTTTTCTTTGCCGCAGTCACCTTTTCATAATACCAGCGAACGGACCTGCTTGCTTCAACAGTGGTTTGCAGTACCGTTGCGGCCCTTGAAGTTACTTCCTCCGCCACCTGATTCATCCCTCCAAAATTACTGATGCCCATTACCGCATTTGCAAAGGATATGCCATTAACAACCCGCTATGGCATCAATTTTGCTGCCTAAGGGAGCTAAAATACAGGGGGGTCACCTTAATAATGAATTACAAAACCCTTACTTACGAGAAAGGGCAGGATGGTGTTTTATGCCTGACCCTAAACCGTCCGGGCAAACTGAACGCCATGAACATGACCATGTTTTGGGAAATACTGCGGGCTTTTAGGGAGATGGAAAGCGACCCCGAAGTTAAAGCGGTTCTGATCACGGGGATGGGAGACCGGGCATTTTCCTCGGGCGCCGATTTCTGGGGGGAAACAGGATTCGATCAAATCCTGGAAGAAAACCGTGAGAAATTTGAGGAACTGGGAGAGGAATTCAAGTCCAGGCTGGGGGTTGAGGATAAGAGCGGGCTGTTCAGGCTGGTTCTCAAGCTCAATGAAAGAATATATTCCTTTGAAAAACCTACCGTGGCCGCAGTTAACGGCATAGCCCTGGGGGTGGGCTGGTGCTTCGCCCAGGCCTGTGATTTTATATACGCTTCCGAAAATGCTGTGATGGGCTATTTGTTCATCAGAAATGCCATCGGTACCACGGATTTAGGGACCACATATCTACTGCCCAGAATGCTG
Source organism: Desulfovirgula sp. (assembly GCA_020725625.1). Lineage (GTDB taxonomy): Bacteria > Bacillota > Desulfotomaculia > Desulfotomaculales > Desulfocucumaceae > JAILZP01. Next base: position 7,992 of record DYET01000185.1, read on the forward strand.
GGCCTACCTAGGGCAAAGGAATTAATGATGCTTGGTGAGAATTTCAGCGCCCGTAAAGCATGGGAACTGGGCTTGGTAAACCAAATCTTTCCGGCCGGAGAGCTTCTGGAGGAGTCAAAAAAGCTGGCTGCCAGACTGGCCAAAGGCTCGGTGTTTGCCCTACGGCAAATGAAAAAAATAATTAACCAACAGATATGGAAAGATCTCCAGCAGGCTTTTGAGATGGAAATCAGGGCTGCCATGGAAGCCGTCGGGTCGAACGAATTCAAAGAAGCCATTGAGGCCCGCGGGCTAAGAAGGGAACCGTTTCCGGGATTTATAAAAAAATGACTTGTATGTTCCGGTTTTGGCGGGTAATCTGAACCGGCGTAAACATTGCCTATGTTTAAAAAATCCTTATTATAGGGTCCTATAATAAGGATTTTGCATTGAGTTTGGCTGAAATCCTGTTTCATCGAATTCTTATTCACTATTTTAAACGCTATACATTCACTGTTTTGTTCCTTATACACCCTGTCCCCGACTGAAAAAAAGGGACGGTCAAAGGCCTCGCAATATTAATCTGAAATTTTAAACTATTTGGATTTTTGGCATCATCATTGCTTTAAACCTTATGTTATACATCCAAAGTTCAGCAAAAGGAAATTCACACAGCAGACAGTGCTACTTAAAACTGCGAGGAGGTGAAATCCAGGGATTCAACTGGCAAAATATGACGTGACTTAAACACAATTTAAAACCAAAAAAATGAGATAGGAGGTAGGGAAAATGAAAAATTACCGCTGGATCGTCGTTGCGGGACTATGTCTGATCGGATTTCTGGCCTATATCGACCGGGTCAACCTCTCCGTTTCCGCTGCGCTTATTATGAAAGAATTTAATTTTTCCGCAACGCAAATGGGCTTAATACTGGGAGCAATGTTTCCGGGCTACTTACTTTTCAACATTATCGGCGGAGCTCTCCTGGACCGCCTGGCACCCACAAGATTATTCATGTTCGCTATTGCCGTCTGGTCGCTGTGCACCGCCTGGGTCACCCAGATATCCACCTTCGCATTGTTTTACCTGGCCAGGTTTATTTTCGGGGCGGCCGAAGGGCTGATGCCGCCGTACTGCACCAAGATCATCTCCTCCTGGATGCTCCCCAAAGAGAGGGGCAGATCCCAGGCGGCCTGGATAGCCGCCACCATGATCGGAGTAGCCGTGGGGGCCCCGGTTTCGGGAATTATCATCAAAGCCTATGACTGGCGCACACTGTTTTATATATTTGCCGCTTTTGGATTTATAGTAATATGCATCCTCTGGTTAATCATAAAGGACTCCCCCCGGGAACACCGCTGGGTCTCTTTGGAAGAACGCAAGCTGATTGAAGACACCCTAGAAGAAGAGCGGATAAAAAAAGCTTACGCCCCCGGAGAGATCGCTTCCAGGTGGGAGATCATGCAGCTCCTGCGGGACCCGTATCTTTGGCTGATGGCCATAGGTTATTTTACAGCCATAACCATGTGGTGGGCCAACCTGACCTGGCTTCCCGGCTATCTGGTAAAAGAAAAGGGCTTTACAATCTTGAAATCGGGTTACTGGTCATCCTTTCCCTTCCTCATGGGAGCCTTTGGCCTGGTGTGCGGCGGGTTTATTACCGACAGGCTTTTAAAAGGGAGGCGGGTGCCGGAGATTTTTCTATTCCAGTTGCTGGCCCCACCCCTGGTTTTTATTGCTGTGGGCAGCACCAACAATGCAGTCATGGTTACGGCCTTTGCCATTTCAATGTTTTTTACATGCGGGGCGGTCGGCCAGTGGTGGCCGCTGCCAATGGAACTGTTCACCCGTAAACTGGCGGGAACGGCATCGGGGATAATGAGCGGAATCGGTACTATAGGAGCCATTATCGCCCCTGTGCTGCTGGGATATGTATATGACGCCACGAAATCGTTCTACTGGGGCTTCGGCATTATCGCCATCATCACCTTTATCGGAGCCTTTGTTTCTTTAACCATTCTGGCCCACGAAAAAAGAATACACCAAAAAGTAGGAGCCGGAGAAAAAGCCGGAACTGCAGTTTAGACCATTCCATGCAAGAGCCCGAAGACCCTTCAAAACGTTAAAGGCCCTCTGTGGAGCCTCCCTGGTTCCGGGCCCGAAATATTTCGGTACCGGAGGCGGGGGGCTTGTTAATTTAGGGCCAAAAATCATAAAATTATCCAACAACGCCCTCATTTTTCAAAGTCCTTTATTACATAATCAGGTACATAATCAGGCAGAGGCTCTTCAAAACCAGGGTTATGTAAAAGGGCCGGGCCTCTTGAGGGAAAGCACCGGCACCAATACCGGGCGGAAAGGGCTATTTCTTTCGCAGCATATTTTCCAGACGCTGGACGGACTGCTCTGAGCGGTATTCCAGGTCCAGGAGATGATTGGGTATATTAACTATATAGGCATTGATGTTGACCTGGGCGTCCGGGTTCTTGTACCTGTAGTCCAGGTCCCGCCGGATGTCGTTGAGGTACTTCAGGGCCAGCTTCTCTCTCTCCCGGCCCAGGTCAATAAAGTTCAAAATCTCGGCCCTCAGCTTTTCATTGGGCACGGTTTCGGCCAGGCCGCCGATCTGTTCCAGCTTTTTTTTGCTTTCTTCAATTTTTTTCATGTTGTCATTGATCTGTGTGAGTAGAACGGAACTGTCCTGCAAGTTTTTTATGTCGAAGTAAGTGACCATGGACTGCTGAAACCCCTGAACCAGGGTCCTGACATTCTGGTTGGTGGCAGTGTCTTTTTTGCCGCAAGCCGCCACGAACAGGGAGGCAGCCAGCACGATCAAAACAGCCAGTCCTTTTTTGGCCATAAGAAAACCTCCATTTTCTTAGGGAGCGCTGTACTGTATGTTGCGGCTTAGGGAGGACTCTTTCCCCCACTTGTTAACCGCGGTGACGGTAACGCTGTTGGTGCCGTCCTCCAAGGTTATGGTCCCGCTGAAAACGCCGTTTTGCAGGTTGATGTCGGTCTTAACCTCGTTGACGTAGAGCACCAGGACGGTGTCGGTGTCGGTGATGCCGCTTATGGTCACCTGCTTGGTTTTGGATTCCTCCGGTATGATTGCCACCAGCCTTGGACTGGAGGGCGTAAAGGTGACTGTTTTCTGCACCGTGGCAGTGCCCCCGTCCCTGTTGGTGGAGGTGATTTTAATATTGTTTACTCCTTCCCTGAGCTGGACCGTGGAGGTGAAATTTCCCTCGCGGTCGGGCCTGGCCAGGGAGGTGTTGACGTAAACAATGCATCCCCTTTCGGTTTGGCCGGATATGGTAAGGTTTTCGATGTCCGAATGGTCGGGGGAAATCACCGTCAGCTTAGGGGGAACCGGACGTCGCTCCACGGTCAGCGTACGGCTGTCTTCAATTTTATCTTTGCCGAGGGTGACCACCTTGATCTCATTCTTTCCTACCTGAAGTCCGAAGGGGAAACAGAATTCCCCGCCGGCATTCTGCTCCACTTCCTGTCCGTTTATGAACACCCGGTTGCCGGGGCGGGTTTTTCCCTTGACCTCCACTGTTTCCGCTGCTACCGTGTCCGGCAGGGGAGAGAGGACGGTGACCGGCCGGGAGTCCTTGACTGGAGCATCCCCGGCAGGCCGGGCTTCGGCCTGCGGCCCGGGGGTGGGGGGAGACGGCTTGGGGACAGGAGGAGGCGGTTTGGGGGCGTTATTTTCTTTAGCAGGGGTTTCGGCGGCGGGCGTAATCCGGGTTTCTTCACTCTGGATGCAGCCGGGCAGCAGGAGGGCCGCCAGGACCATCAGGATTATTAAGGCATTTTTGATTTTCATTATGATCACCGCCCTTGACTGCGGAAGTTCTTGTTGCAAGATTCGGTAAAATACGGCAAAATCCTTCTAAGATATGGTAAATATATATATAGCAGGCAAAATTAAAGGAGTGGCTACAATGGACTACCTGGTCAGATCGATTGACAGGGACCGGAACTTTCGCATATTTGCGGCAGTAACCACCGGGGTTGCCGAAACCGCCCGGGTCAGGCACGACACCTGGCCTGTAGCCACGGCGGCCCTGGGCCGGGTGTTGACCGGAGCACTTTTGCTGGGTGCCAATTTGAAGGGGCAGGACATGATCACCGTCAGGGTGATGGGCGACGGCCCCCTGGGCGCAATAGTGGTATCGGCCAATGCCGGAGGCGAGGTGAGGGGTTACGTACAGGAACCCCACGTGGACCTGCCCCGGAAGGTGGAGGGCAAGCTTCCGGTGGGAGAGGCGGTGGGCAGGGGCACTCTCAGCGTAACCAGGGACCTTGGCCTGAAGGAGCCCTTTACGGGAAGTGTAGAGATTGTGACGGGGGAAATTGCCCAAGATCTCACCCATTACCTGGTCACTTCCGAACAGGTTCCCTCTGCTGTGTCGCTGGGGGTTCTTTTAAACAGCGGCGGCGGGGTCCGTGCCTCGGGCGGCTTCTGGCTGGAGATTCTTCCCGGGGCGGGGGAGAAGGTACTGTCGGCACTGGAAGAGAATGTGGGGAACCTTCCACCGGTCAGCAGTATGGTGGACAGCGGTGCCACCCCCGAGGATATTGCCGGGATGGTGGCCGGGCGATTTCAAATCGGCATTTTGGGCAGAACCCCGGCTACTTTCAAATGCACCTGCTACAGGGAAAAAGTAGAGGATCTTTTAATCAGCCTGGGCGAGGAAGAGATGGGGAAACTGGTTGAAGCCGGGGACGGGGCCGAAGTGCGCTGCCAATTCTGCGGGGAAAAATATTTTTTCATCGGGGAGGACCTGGGCCGGCTGCTGAAAAAAACGGTCCCAAAGCCGGGCGGACAACTTTGCTGAAGTGCATGTTCCTAGATGAACAAGCATTGCAAAGTTGCAGGAAACGGGTTCACGGACGGCGAATATATTAAGAAAATTAAAGCAAGGGGGTATCTGCATTGGCGAAGATTCTGCGCATCAACACGTCAACCAGGCAACTGAAATACGAAGACCTGCCCGAAAAGTACTCCGCCCTTGGCGGGCGGGGATTGACCTCACAGATAGTGTTTGACGAGGTTCCCGCCACATGCGACCCGCTGGGGCCGCTCAACAAGCTTGTCATTGCCCCCGGCCTGCTTTCGGGAACCAATGCGCCGTCTTCCGGCCGCCTCTCGGTGGGAGGAAAGAGCCCTCTCACCGGCGGGATCAAGGAGGCTAACGCCGGCGGTATTACCTCCCAGAAGCTGGCCAGCCTCGGCATCAAGGCCATAGTTCTGGAAGGCAGGCCGGAAGGGAGCGACTGGTACGGAGTCAAGATAACCGCCGACGGGGCCGAATTCTTCAACGCCAACGACCTTGCCGGAAAGGGCACCTACGAAGTGACCGCCATTTGCCGGGAGCGCTACGGGACCAAGGTGGGCGTAATTACCATCGGGCCGGCCGGTGAAATGCAGCTTTTGGCCGCCGGGGTGACCAACAACGACGGCGACGGCAACAGCAGCCGCTATGCCGGCCGGGGCGGGCTGGGAGCGGTGATGGGATCCAAAAGGGTGAAGGTCATCGTGGTGGACAGCCAGGGCACCTTTGACGCCCCCGTCAAGGACCCTGAAAAATTCAAGGCTGCCGCCAGGAAATTCGCCAAGATACTGGCCGACAACCCGACTACGGGCATTGGCCTGCCCAACTACGGGACCAACGTGCTGATGAACATCATCAACGAGGCCGGCACCCTGCCCACCAGGAATTTTCGCCTGGGCAGGTTCGACAAGGCCGGCGAGGTGTCCGGCGAGAAACTGGCCGAAGTGGCCGTAGCCCGGGGCGGGAAGGCTACCCACGCCTGCCATCCCGGATGCGTAATGCGCTGCTCCAACGTGTATCCCATGCCGGACGGGAAGGTTTGCGCCCCCATTGAGTACGAGACCGCCTGGGCCTTCGGGCCCAACCTGGAAATCGGGGACCTGGACACGGTGGCCAGGCTGAACTACATCTGCAACGACGTGGGACTCGACACCATTGAGACCGGATGCACCCTGGGCGTACTCATGGAGGCCGGGATCATCCCCTTCGGGGACGGCCAGGCCGCCATCGCGGCCCTTGAGGAGGTCGGCAAGGGAACGGCCCTGGGGCGCGTCATCGGCAGCGGGTCCGCCGTCGCCGGCAAAGTCTACGGCGTAACCAGGGTGCCGGCGGTCAAGGGCCAGGGCATACCGGCCTACGACCCCAGGTCCTGCAAGGGCAACGGGGTGACCTACGCCACTTCTCCCATGGGAGCCGACCACACCGCCGGATATGCCGTTACCGCCAACATCCTGAATGTCGGGGGCAAGGTCGACCCGCTTCTGCCCGACGGCCAGGCCGACCTCTCCAGGAACCTGCAGATAGCCACCGCCGCTGTGGATTCCACCGGCCTGTGCCTGTTCGTGGCTTTTGCGGTACTGGACAACCCGGAGGCGCTGCCGGCCATTGTGGACATGATCAACGCCCAGTACGGCCTGGCGCTGACCACCGACGATGTCGCCGGGCTGGGCCAGCAGATCCTCAAGGTGGAGAGGGAGTTCAACCGGAAGGCGGGCTTTACCAGCGCCGACGACCGCCTGCCCGAATTTTTCCACACCGAGGAGCTGCCGCCCCACAACACCAGGTTTGACGTTAAAGATGAGGACCTGGACAGCGTTTTTAACTTCTAGGCGTGGACGGGGCGTGTAAGGTTATAATGAAGACCTGAAGCCGGCGGGCGTACTTTCGCCCGCCGGAACAATCCGGATGCCCGGAGGTGACCGGATGATCCTGGAAGTGAGGGTTTTCGGAGGCCTCGAAAAATTGATTCCCGGTGCGTCGTTCGGCAGGCCCATGCAGGTGGAGGCAGCCCCGGGAACCACGGCAGGGGGCTTGCTGGACCTGCTGAAAATACCCGAGGACAAGGTTTTTACCATCCTTGTAAACGGAATTCACGCAGAAAAAGGGGACCTGCTGAAAGCAGGCGACCGGGTGGCTTTTTTTCCTCCCGTCGGGGGGGGCTGATTATGCCGGGCTTGACCGGATTCAAACCGGGCTGCAAGGTCTGGCTGGAGAAGGAGGGGGCGGTGTTCGGGGAAGGACTCTACGACCTTCTGTCCCGCATCGAGAGGACCGGGTCCATTGCCGCCGCCGCCTCGGAGATGGGAATGTCTTACCGGGCCGCCTGGGGAAAGATCAAGGTGGCTGAAAAGAGGTGGCGGGTAAAGCTGGTCTTCACCCGGGTCGGGGGAGATGCCGGCGGCGGGACCAGCCTTACCGGGGAGGCGAAAATGCTCATGGAAAGGTTCCGGGATCTGAGGGACGGTGTCGGGGGCCTGTTGGGGCTGCAGCAGACAGATTCCTAAAAGGGCAAGATTTTTTGCTGTCGTTATGTTAATATAAGCATATTGGTGCTGTTTTAACGGGAGGTAAAAAGTGGATCTAGTCTGGCAGGGAATCGTCAAGGCCTTATACCTGCTGATCCAGAGGGACCCCGAGGTGCTGGAAATCACCGCCGTCACCCTGAAGGTCTCCGGGGCGGCAACCGCCGTCAGCGTGTTGATCGGAGTGCCGCTGGGAGTGTTGCTGGCGCTCTCGGTCTTCCCGGGACGCAAGGTGGCCGTAAGCCTGGTCAACCTGGGCATGGGCCTGCCGCCGGTGGTGGTGGGCTTGTGGGTCAGCCTGTTGCTCTGGAGGTCCGGCCCCCTGGGATTCCTGGAACTCCAGTACACGCCAACCGCCATGATCATTGCCCAGGCCGTTATTGCCTCGCCCATAGTGACCGGTTTCACCATCGCGGCGGTGGGGCAACTGAACCCCAGGATCAGGCTTCAAATCCTGGCCCTGGGGGCTTCCCGTACACAACTGGTCTGGCTGATGGTCAGGGAGGCCAGGATTGGCCTTTTGGCCGCGGTGATGGCCGGTTTTGGCGGGGTTATCTCGGAGATTGGGGCCTCTATGATGGTGGGGGGGAATATCCCCGGCTATACCAGGGTCCTGACCACAGCTATAGCCCTGGAGGTGTCGAAGGGCAACTTTGACGTGTCCATTGCCCTCAGCTTGATCCTACTGGTCCTAGCCTACGGGATAACCTTCGTTCTGACGCTTCTCCAAGAGCCTGTCGATTAATGAGCCAAGTTATTCGAACAATGTTTGATGTAGATCAACTTAGTATAAAAAGTAGTTACTAAACATGCAATATGACCAGAACACAAAAATTACATGCGCATTTTGGGTATTATTAATATAGTAAAA
>DYET01000186.1 GCA_020725625.1 Desulfovirgula sp.
AGGGGCACTCCGGCGGCCATTAGAATTATCGGCCAGATTATAGTGTGGAAGCGCACGATGTCCTTGCCCACCAGGTGGATATCGGCGGGCCAGAATTTTTGATAGAGGTGGTCGTCCTCGGTGCCGTAGCCCAGGGCCGAGATGTAGTTGGTCAGGGCGTCCACCCACACGTATACCACATGCTTGGGGTCGAAGGGAACCTTTATCCCCCAGTCAAATGTGGTCCGGGAAACGCACAGGTCTTCCAGGCCGCTTTTGATGAAGCTGACCATTTCGTTGCGCCTGGACACGGGCTGGATGAACAGGGGGTTTTCCTCTATGTGCCTGAGCAGCCTGTCGGCGTATTTGGACATCTTGAAGAAGTAGCTCTCTTCTTTAAGCAATTCCACCGGCCGGCCGCAGTCCGGGCAGTTTCCCTCCCTCAGCCTGCTCTCAAGCCAGAATGCCTCGCACGGAGTGCAGTACCAGCCCTCATAGCTGGCCTTGTAGATGTCCCCCTGCCGGTACAGTCTTTCAAAGATGGCGGTGACCACCTTTTTGTGCCTCTCCTCGGTGGTGCGGATGAAATCGTCGTTGTTTACTTCCAGCCTGGCCCACAGGCGCTTAAAGCCCTCGGCTATTTTGTCGACATACTCCCCGGGGGACTGTCCTTTGGCCCGGGCCGCCCGCTCAATCTTCTGCCCGTGCTCGTCGGTTCCGGTTAAAAACCACACGTCGTGCCCGGTGAGCTTTTTGAACCTGGCCAGGGCGTCGGCGGCCACCGTGGTATAGGCGTGGCCGATATGCGGATTATCGCTGGGGTAATATATTGGTGTGGTGATGTAAAAAGTCTTCTTTCCGTCCAAAGGCTTCTTTCCCCTTTCAAATTAAAAATCCTCCGCCCCGACAAAACGGCCGGGGGCGGAGGAACATCCCGCGGTACCACCCCAATTTCACCGCCGCCTTGCGGCAAGCGGCCTCTGTAGGTGAGCGGGCAACCCCGCCCACCCTGGCGTGATAACGGCACCAATCCCGGTAATGCTTACGGCTGCCCAAGGCCCCCGAGAAGGGCATCGGCCGGATTTCTGCTGCAGGGCAGGGCTTTCAGGATTCTGCCTCCTGTCTCCTGTATTCCCGGCGGGACAGACTTGTCAGGATGAGCTTGTGGGCAGCTTTCGGCATTCGGCTCCGGGGCCATGTTCGGCCGGCTGGTCCGGCGGGCTTGCACCTTTCCCCGCTCTCTGGAGGCGGATCGCCCGGCTTACTCTTCCCCTTCACTGCCTTTGGTCATCTGTGTTTTTACCAACAGGCTCATTTTACCCCTCTTTCATGATTCTTGTCAAGGCAGGCTGAAAAACGGGACTTTAATACAAATTTATCCAAAAATTTTTTAGACCTATTGACTTTTAATGGTATCATTGGTACCATTTAGTTGCCAATAATTGTACCTTCATGTCGAAGGGAAGCGGTGATCAGGGGAGGGATAGAACGGAGATGAAGTCGACGGGTATTGTCAGAAAAGTGGACGAACTGGGTCGGGTCGTTATCCCCATAGAGCTCAGGCGTACCATGGGTATCGACGAGAAGGACGCTCTGGAGATTTATGTGGACAACGAAAAAATCATTCTCAAAAAATACGAGCCTGCTTGTATTTTTTGCGGGAATGCAGTTGACGTCCAGGACTACCGCGGCAAAAGGGTCTGCAAGGACTGCGCCTTGGCGATGTTTGACGCAGCCAAAGCAATGTGAATTAATTTAAATCGAGTAGTGGGGGGGTATTAACAGCCCCCCCGGTTTTTTTCTTCCAGAAGGGCCGAATAGACCTCTCTCTTCGGCACCCCCGACCGGCGGGAGGCTTCCTTGACAGCCTCCTTGCGGGTCATCCCCCCCTGCTCCAGCTCATCCACCAGGGACCTTAAACGACCCCGGCTTAAAGGGTCTTCCGCGGCGGCCCCTCCCTCCGGAATTACCCCGCCTTCTCCCTGCGACCCTTCCAGCACCAGGGTTATCTCTCCCCTGGGGGGATTGTCCCGGAACTTCAGCGCTGCCTCCACAAGATTGCCCCGCCAGATTTCCTCGTATTGCTTGGTAAGTTCCCGGGCCACGCAGATCCGCCTGCTGCCCATAATGCCGGCCAGGTCGGCCAGGGTGCCCGCAAGCCTGTGCGGCGCCTCGTAAAGCACCAGAGTTCTTTTTTCCTGTTTCAGTTCCTCCAGCCTCCGCCGCCTCACCGATCCCCGGGCCGGCAGAAAGCCCTCGAAACAAAACCTGGCGGTGGGAAGCCCTGAAACCACCAGGGCGGCCAGGGAAGCGCTGGGGCCCGGAACCGGAACCACCTTGATCCCCTCGCTCACCGCCAGGGCGGCAAGTTTCTCCCCGGGGTCGGACACCCCGGGAAGGCCTGCGTCGGTAACCAGGGCCAGGTTTTTCCCGTCCAGCAGCTGCCCGATCAGATACCGGCCCTTGCTGCGGCTGTTGTGTTCGTGATAGCTGGTGAGCGGGGTATGAATGTCGTAGCGGCTGAACAGCTTCCTGGTCCGCCTGGTGTCCTCGGCGGCCACCAGGTCAACCTCCCTGAGCACGCGCAGGGCCCTTAGGGTGATATCTTCCAGGTTTCCGATGGGGGTGGCGCAGAGATAGAGGGTTCCTTTCCCGCTCACGGATCCTTCACCGCCTGTTCCTTTCTATGAAGGCGGCACAAAATAGGCAGTCCCCGGTACGCATTTCCCCGAAGTAAAGGTTGCAGATGTGAAATCCCCTGTCATATAAGCTTATCAGGTTGCTCATGCCGCCGGCCTCCGGCACTCCGGCCGCCTCCGCACCGCCGAATCCCGGGTCCCGGGCGACCCTCACCAGCTCTTCTTTCAGCCTGGCGTTCTCCTCCTCCAATAACTGCGCGTACTTTTTAAGCCTTGCCAGATCGGCAGCAATTTCTTGCATTTTTATTTCCATCAGCCTGATCAATTGACCCAGGGGATACGTCATTGTCAGTGATCACTCCCTTGGGAGTAATATCATGGGCGGCGTATTCCCTTACCGCCTTGCTTTCCTGAAGCTCAACGGCCACCGTTTTCTTGAAAATATTGATGCCGGTGACTTTTCCTTCGCCCTGGGGGGTGATTACCCGGCTGCCCACCTCGGGAAACTCTTCCCTGGCCAGTTCATAGGTGTCGTTTTCATATTTCAGGCAGCACATCAGCCTGCCGCAGATACCGGATATCTTGGTGGGGTTCAGGGACAGGTTTTGGTCCTTGGCCATCCTGATGGACACCGAGGCAAAATCCGAAAGCCAGGTCGAGCAGCAGAGCTCCCGGCCGCAGCAGCCCAGGCCCCCCATCATCTTGGCCTCGTCCCGCACGCCTATCTGGCGGAGCTCGATGCGGGTACGGAAGACCGCCGCCAGGTCCTTGACCAGTTCCCTGAAGTCTATTCTGCCGTCGGCGGTAAAATAAAATATTATTTTATTCCCGTCAAAGGTCTGCTCCACCCCCACCAGCTTCATGGGGAGGCCGTGGGCGGCAATCTTGTCCAGGCCCACCTGAAAGGCCCGTGCTTCCTTTTCCCGGTTCTCCTGCAACTGCTTCCGGTCTTCGTCGGTCACCTTGCGCAAAACCTTCTTGAGCGGGGCCACCACCTCTTCGTCAGGTATGCTGGTGGCACCCACCACCACCTCGCCGTACTCAATGCCCCTGGCGGTTTCCACCACAACCTCGTCCTCGACCTCCAGGACCAGTTCCCCGGGGTCGAAGTAATATATTTTTCCCGCCTTTTTAAACCTCACTCCCACTACCTTGGAAGGCATTTATCATACAACCTCCTCCTGCCGGTCAAGATCCGGGATCATTCCCGCCAGGCGCAGAAAAAGCGATTCCAGGGCCAGCAAGACATTGGCGCCGGCCTCAAGCCTGCCTCTGGCCCGATCCGTGTCCGCGATCATCTCCAGGAGCCGCCCGGTGGTGAATTGATCGGCCAGGATCGATATTTCCCCCCGGCTGTCTGCGTTAATCAGCTGTCCGGGATCGCCTGTTTCATTATACACCATTACGTCCCGCAACCAAAGGATGATCATATCCAGAAGGGGGATGGTCTCTTCCCTACTGGCCGGCGCCTCCGATGCCAGGGCCAGGGCGTCCTCGACGCCGGCGGCCGCCAACCGGTGAATGATCCGGCGGGCCCGGTCCCTGGCCGCAAGGCCCCCGGAAAATAAATCCAGGGCCCTGCCCAGACTCCCCCCGGCCAGGGAGGCCGCCGGCAGCACCTCGTCCTCCGGCGCCCCTGTAAGCCTGATCAGGGCCTCAACCAGCCGGTGCTTCAACAGGGGCTGAAAGTACATGTGCTGGCAGCGGGACGAAACGGTCTGCAGAACCGCCTGGGGCCTGGCGGTAACAAGAATTATGACCACCCCGGGCAGCGGTTCCTCCAGGGTCTTGAGCAGTGAATTGGCGGCCTCGGCTGTCATCTTGTCGGCCTCATCTACAATCCTTACGGTCCACCGGCCGGCGGCCGGGCCGAACCGGATCCCGGCGCTCAGCTGCCGGACCTGGCTTATTTTCACCGTCGCCCCCTCGGGCCCGATAACCCTGACGTCGGGGTGGACCCCCCGTTTCACCCTCCCGCAGCTGTCGCACTCCCCGCACGCGTCCCCGCCGGCCGCCAGGCTGCAGACCAGGGCCCGGGCGAAGGCCACGGCTGTGGTCAGCTTCCCCACCCCCCGGGGGCCGGCAAAAAGATAGGCGTGGGACACCCGGCCGGACACCAGGGCCCCTTTCAGGGCTCTTATTATTTCATCATGCCCGATGATGTCCTTTAATAGAATCACTGGCATTCCTCCGGGACCAGAATTCAGAATCCAGATCTCCATGCCGCAAGCCTATCTCCTGTTTTTTCGGCACGAGGGATTCGACAGCATAAGATTTTCAACTGCCTCAATTACCCGGGCGAACAACCGGTCCGCCGGCTGGCAGGCGTCCAGGACAAGGTAGCGGCCGGGGTCGTCCTTCGCCCGGTCCAGGTAACCCTGCCTTACCCGCTGTAAGAATTCACGCCCTTCCCTTTCCATGCGGTCCGCCGGCCCTTTAAGCCTGGCCGCCGCCTCTGCCGGGTCCATGTCCAGGATCAGCGTCAGGTCCGGAACCAGCCCCCGGCAGGCCCAGCCGATTACCAGTTCGAGGAATTCCGGGCTGATTCCCCTGCCGTACCCCTGATAGGCGCGGGTGGAGTCCGAAAAGCGGTCGGAAATAACCACCGCCCCCCCGGCCAGGGCCGGCAGGATCTTTTCGGCCGCCAGCTGGGCCCTGGCGGCAGCGTACAGCAGGGTCTCGGCCTCGGGGTCGACGGGTACCCCGCCGAGCAGCAGGAGGCTGCGCAGGCTCTCACCCAGGGCGGTCCCACCGGGATCCCTGGTCACCACCACCCTGTGGCCCTTTGCCGCCAGGGCGCCGGCCAGCAGGTCCGCCTGGGTGGTCTTTCCGGCCCCGTCAATCCCTTCGAAAACTATGAAAAAGCCCTTTTTCAAGAGTCAATCACCCTTATCCAGTCAAGCCCCGGGTCGGCCGGTCCCTGGAATTTTGCCCCGGCTTCCCTTGCCCGGGTCAGGTAATTCACCATTTCGGCGGTCACTTCCTCTCCCGGGAGGATTACCGGAATGCCGGGGGGGTAAACCGCCACCCATTCCGCGCAGACCGTCCCGGCGGCCCCGGCGATTTCAACCGGCCGGGACGGGGCGAACCAGGCCTCCCTTAACCTCATCGCCGCCCTGGCAGGCGGTATTTCCCCCAGCCCCGGGCCGGCCGCCGGGGCCGAACCCTTTCCTTCCCTGTCGGCCAGGTCCTTGATACCCCGGACCAGGCGCCGGCACTCCTCCCGGGTCACCCCCAGGCCCGGCGCCAGGACGATGTTGTCATTGTCCGCCATTTCCACATAAATCCCGTGCTGACTCATCAGCCAGCCGGCGGCCTGCCGGCCCGTCAAGCCCAGGGCGCTCACCCTGACCACCACCCTGGACGGGTCGTAATCAAAAACCGCGTCACCGTCCAGGCGGCCGGGCCCGAAGACCTCAACGCCCTCGACCCGGTCCAGTTCGGCCCTGAGTTCTGAGGACGCCTCCAGCAGCGCCTGCAGCAGGTCTGACCCGTGCAGGGCAAGGCGCCGGCGGGCGGCGTCCAGGGAGGCCATTAAAATGTAGGACGGACTGCTTGTCTGGATCAGCTTTAGGGCCGCAGAAACCCTGTCTTCATCCAGGCGCCGCCCTTTAAGGTGAAGCAGGGAGGACTGGGTCAGGGAGCCTCCCGTTTTATGAACGCTCTGCACCGTCCCGTCTGCCCCGGCCCGAAGCGCCCCGGCCGGGTAGCTCCGGTGAAAGTAAAGGTGGCACCCGTGGGCCTCGTCGGCCAGCAGCGGGATGCCGGCCGCGCGGACGATGCCGGAAATTTTTTGAATGTCCCCCACCGTTCCGTAGTAGGTGGGGTGCGCGCAGAGAACGGCGCAGGCGTCCGGGTGATCCCGCACGGCCCTTTGAATTTCACCTGCCGGGACCCCGGCGGCAAAATTAAAGTCCCGGACAACGGCCGGGGCGGTAAAAACCGGGTCAAGGCCGGCCAGCACAAGGCCTCCGACAACCGACCGGTGGCTGTTTCGGGGCAGGATTAGCTTGCCCCCCGGGCGGCCAGCCGCCATGATCAGGGCCTGCAGGCCCTGGGTGGTGCCGTTGACCAGAAAAAAGCTGCGGTCCGCCCCAAAGGCCTGGGCTGCCAGTTCCTGTGCCCGGGCGATCACCCCCGCTGGGCTGTTCAGGTCGTCCAGGCCCGGCAATTCGGTAACGTCGATGTCAAAGACGCCCGGCCCCGCAACGCCCAGCAGGTCTTCCGGCGCCCCCCTGCCCCCGCCGTGCCCCGGCACATGGAACCTCAAGGGAGAAGAACCGGCGTATTTTACCAGGGCCTCCAGCAGGGGAGCCCGGTTCTGGTCCACACTCAAACACCTCCCGGCCCGGCCGAAACCGTGTCACTGCGGCTTCCGTTGTTCTCTCGTGTTCGGGGGCCTGTCCTAATTCTAACCTCAATTCCGCCCGGTGGCTACCGGCCCGAGGCAAGGTTTTCAAAAAATTTACCAACATTTTATTTAATATTAGACTTTTATCAATGCAAAACTATAACCGGGACGATTAAAAAACGATCCGAGCAATCCGGCAGCAGCCGCAACCCATACATCCGCTCCTGAAAGGAGTTGGTTTCCGTGGCGGCAGAAAAAATTGACGAGAAGTTCCTGTGCAAAAAATACCGCACCAATGTAGTACGGCTGATCCGGGCCTGGAAAAAGGGCCTTTCGGATGTCGAGATCTCCCGCGAGACGGGTATCGACCTGTTGAAACTGCAGCAGATCAAGACCGACATTGAAATCGCCCACCGCCGGCTGCGCCTGGCCAGGAAAAGGAATTCCGATCAGGCTCAGGCAAGGATGCAGCGCCACATTTTTTTCAGCCCACTTACATAAAACCGGGATAAAAAGGGATTTTTTTAAAGTATCTCCGTTAGTCCCGGTAGTTACAGCAGGCGGAAAACAAAAAAAGCGGCTGTTGCCGCAGCCGCCGCTTTCAAGCCCGGCCGGGGCCGTTTCCCGGCCGGATAAATATTATTTATTCCTCCTCGCCACCCTTCTTTTTAGCCACGCTGATGGCGCAGTCGGGGCAGAAAGTCTGACAGATTCCGCAGGCGATGCACTCGTCGTTTATCTCAACCGTCGGCGTCCCGTACACTCCCAGCACGTCCGACCAGGACATGCACTTCTTGGGGCACTTTTGTATGCACAGTCCGCAGCCCTTGCAGAGGCCAGGGAAAATCGCCCAAAAACCCTTTTCCACTTCAAATTCTCTCGGCCTGAATACTTCCCCCATCTTAAAACCACCCCCTACACTAAACCGGTTACAAGTTCGGCGCCCCGGTCAATGGCCTTAAAGTTAAGGTCCCGTAGTTCCGGATTTTTCTCAAACTTGTATCCCAGTTTCTTCTCAATGGCGTCTTTGGCCCGGTCCTGCGAAACAACCTCCGTGGCCCTGACTACGGCCCCCATGATGATGACGTTGAACACCCGCGGATTGAGCTCTTCATTGGCCACCTGCAGGGCCGGAATGGCCAGCACCTTGCGGGCGCTTTTGGGTATGACGTCTTCAACTCCCTTTATGCCAGCGTCGTAGACAAAAACAGTTTCGGGTCCTACGTACTTGAGGGTGCGGTAAACCGCCCGGTCGCTGAGGGCAATGACGATGTCCGCCTTTAGAAATTTGGGCGAACCGATGGGCCGGTCCCCGATCTGCAGGTAGGCCACTGAAACCCCGCCCCGCTGCTCCACGCCGAAATTGGGGATGTACAGGGCTTCCCGGCCTTCCTCATTGGCTGCCTCGGCGATGATTTCGGCCACCGACTGGACGCCCTGGCCGCCTTCCCCGGCCAGAATGATCTTAACCGCCTTAGCCATTATTTCCCCTCCTCGTGCCGGGGTTCTGGCACTTTGATTTCTCCCACTTTAAAATACCTGGTCATTTCTTTTTCCACAAACTTCCATGTCTCCTCGGCATTGGTGCGCCAGTTGGTAGGGCAGGTGGAAAGCACCTCCACAAAGGAAAATCCCCTGCCTTGAATCTGGTTTTCCAGCGCCTTTTTGATAAACCCTCTGAGCTGCCGGGGGTTGGACACGGTTCCCCGGGCCACGTAGGCCCCTTCCCTGGTGACGGCGGCCACCATTTCCGGTCCCTGGGTCGGATAGCCGGTCTTTTCCGGGTCCCGGCCGTAGGGAGAGGTCTCGGTTTTCTGTCCCGGCATGGTGGTGGGAGCCATCTGGCCTCCGGTCATGCCGTACTGGGTGTTGTTGACCAGGATCACGGTGATCTTTTCATTTCTGGATGCCGCGTTGACCAGGTGCTGGGAGCCAATGGCGTACCCGCCCCCGTCGCCCATGTAGGCGATACCGATAAGGTTCGGATTGGCCCTCTTCAGGCCGGTGATGACCGGCGTTGTTCTTCCGTGATGGGTCTGGATGGAGTCAAAGTTGAAAAAGTCCCAGGAAAGCAGGGAACATCCGATATCGCAGCCATACACCGTCCTGTCCTGGATGCCCAGTTCGTCGATGGCCTGACCCAGGGCCTTCAAAACCAAGCCGTGCCCGCAGCCGGGACAGAACTTGTGCGGTTTGGTGTCAACTCGCCAGCTTTTCGGCATTGCCAGCTGCAAAGACATATGGTTGCCTCCTTTCAATCTCTCGGGAATTCCCCCGGGCCCTTCCACAGGCCGGAAATCCCCTTTTACCAGCAAAAACATCCTTTCATCCGGCAAACATGGCAGACAATCTTTCCCCGGCCCCGGGCTGGCTGTTTGATTATCTCTTTATCGGCCGGGGAACCGTGTTACCCCAATATCGACCTTATCTTGGCCGCTACTTCCTCGGCGGTTATGCCCATGCCGGGTTTGTAAAGGGGAATCATCTCGGCCTTGCAGCCGTACGCGGCGTCCTTGATCAGGCGGGCCATCTGCCCGTTGGCCGATTCCACCAGCAGCATGGCCTTGGCCTTGTTGGCCGCGTCCCTTAGCTCCTTTTCCGCCAGCGGCCGCAGGGTGACGGGTCGGAAGTAGCCCACGCTGGCCCCAGCCTCCCTCAATTCGCTTACCGCTTCCTTCACAGCCCTGGAAATCACTCCGTGGGACACTACCACCAGGTCCGACCGGCCGGCTTCCAGGCTTTCATACTCGGCCACCTCAGGGGCGATGGCGTTGAAATCCCTGGCCAGGTTCTCCACTACCTCATACAGTTCCTCTTCCACGTTGTATGTGTTCCGGTACTGTCCCGGGGGCCTGTCGACTCCCGGAACCCCGGGCTTGCCGACGTAAGGCTCCGAAGGCACGATCGGAATTCCCTTTTCCTCGGGGTCATACATGGTCAGCGACTCCCTCATTTTAGCCTGGTAGCCGTCGCCCAGGACAAAGGTGGGGAAACGGTACTTCCAGGCGGCGTTGAAGGCCTTGATGGTGTAGTCGAACAGCTCCTGGTGGGTGGCCGTCGAGTAGACGATGCGGAAACCCTCGCCGTTTCCGCCGATGGTGGTCATGGTGACCTCCTGCTGGGAATAAATCACAGTCGCTGTGGACGGTCCGCCTCTCTGCTGGATGACCACCACGATGGGGAGCCTCATGGCCTCGGCCATGGAGACTGGTTCCTGCATCAGGGTATTGCCCGGCCCTGCGGTTGCGGTGAACGACTTCTTGCCGGCCAGCACTCCTCCCACCGTGGTAAAGCCGGCTGAAAGCTCGTCCTCGGTCTGCAGGAAATCCTTGCCGTACCTGGGGGCCAGCCTAGTCCAGTAGTGCATGATTTCGTTCTGGGGGGTGATGGGATAGCCGTACATTATATCGGCCCCGGCCGCCAGGGCAGCATAGGCCACCACCTCGTTGCCGGTCATGAAATACCGCTTTTCCCCCTTTATTGGTTTTTCTGGCATGTAGCGGTTACACCTCCTAAATCAAGCTTAATAAGCATTTCAACAGGGTATGAATACAGAAGCCAGCCGTCTGAATTCAGACCTCGGGGCCGATTCCGGATTCTGGATTCTGAATTCTGACCCCGAAAAATCACCATAGTGTGTGAGGCATGTACCTTTTGATGGGCCATACCGGGTTTCCCACGCAATCTTCAAACCCGATGACTGCAGCCACCTCCTCCACCGCGGCGGTGGCCAGAACGGGCACCCCCAGAGACTCGGCGGCCCCGGCCACGAACCGGGCCCCCTCCTGTACCGTTTCGGCGGTGGTTTCATCCCCCAGGTGGGTGTTGTTCAACAGCATGTCCACCCTTCCAAGCTGCCTGACGTAATCCACAATCTCCCGGACCGACCCGGTCATAGGACGGGAGGTGTTGATTACGGCCACCACCTTCAGGTCCGGGTCTTCCGACGCCCCTTCCAGCAGGTTCAGGGTGCGGGATCCCTCCACGCCGTACCCTATGTCCAGGATTATGTCCCCAGGTCTTTTCAGGGCCCACCGGTTTTCCGCCCTGAGCACGTTGCCGGTCTCCCCCAGTCCCACCGTATCCCGGGTTTCCCAGGCCAGCACCTGGATGCCTGCGGCCGTCAGCTCCTTTTTTATCGGGCGCAGCGTGTAGCAGGGCTCAACAATGTCCAGGTCCACCAGGGTGACCCGCCTTCCCGCCCGGGACAGCATCAGCGCCCGGTTTACGGCAACCTCGCTCTTGCCGCTGGCATATTCCCCTACATATGCTTCCACTATCCGGCCGGAAATATTAAAAAGCCTCCCTTATTCTAAAATCTGTTAGCTGTTTCAAGAAATTAAAAATCCCTGCTCATGGAGCCGAGCAAAAATGAAAAAAGGGTGTACCCGCAAATACACACCCGCCTTTGCACAACACCATACTAAGTATATTGCAAAAAAAAATTCAAGTCAACAAACAGGGCCCGATTATTTTCACAAATTGCCCACCGGCGTCAATTTTTGCCGCGCTAAACAAAAAGGTAATTCAGCACCACCAGCAAAAGCGCCCCCGGAATCTGTAAAATCCCGGCAGTCAGGACGGTGGCGGGGTTAAGCGCTATACGCATGCCCATCTGTTCCAAAACAATATTGGCAAGCAGGATCAGAACCGTCCCCACGACGGCATAGCCGGCCAGGCGAAGCAGCCAGATGATGGGCCTGGCCAGCAGGGCGGCCGCCGCAAACAGCCCGCACAGGCCGATGAGGACCAGGAAAGCATACTTCCATTCCACCGCCGATCACCCTTTCGGTCTTTCTCCGCCCGCTGGTCGGGACTAGAGGTTTAGTACATTGATTATGCGGCGGGATGTAATAATATTCCTGACACATAAAATTTCTGCCGGCAGTACACTCAGTTACCCAAGGTCCTGGCGGCCCTCCAGGGCCTTGGACAGGGTCATCTCGTCGGCGTACTCAAGACTGGCCCCCACCGGCAGCCCGTGGGCCAGCCTGGTCACCCTGATCCCCGAGGGCTTGATCAGCCGGGCCAGGTAGAGAGCGGTGGCATCACCTTCAACATTGGGGTTGGTGGCCAGGATAACTTCCCTGACGCCGTCTTTGGCAAGCCTCTCCATCAGCTCCCTGATCGTCAGTTCGCCGGGACCCACGCCGCTCATCGGGGAAATGGCCCCGTGCAGGACGTGGTACAGCCCCCTGAAGCCACGGGATTTTTCCACCGCCATGACATCCCTGGGCTGTTCCACTACGCAGATGACTTCCCTGTTTCTTCTCGGGTCCCGGCAGATGGCGCATGGATCTCCGTCGGTGAGGTCACAGCACCCGGAGCAGCGGCGGACTTTTTCCCGGGCCTCCACCAGCGCCCGGGCCAGGCTGCGGGCGGTCTCCGGAGGCTCGTTTAAAATGTGAAAGGCCAGGCGCTGGGCGGTCTTGGGCCCAATGCCCGGCAGCCTGGCGAATTGGTCGACCAAACGGGCGATGGGCCCGGCACCGTTCATCAGCCTACCTCCCTTTCCGGCATAAGCCCCAGGCTTAAATCAAGTTGATATCCTTTTTATTCTTGATTCTGACTTCTGGATTCTGTATCCCCTCTTTATGTCAGGCCGGGAATGTTTAGTCCCCCTGTCAATTTCCCCATTTCCTTGGCCACCATCTCCCTGGACTGGGTTAAAGCCCCGTTTACAGCGGCAAGAATCAGGTCCTGGAGCATTTCCACATCCTCCGGGTCCACCGCATCGGGTTTTATCTCGATGGAAAGCACCTCCTGCCTGCCGTTGGCCACAACTTTCACCGCGCCGCCCCCGGCCGTGCTTTCCACCGTGCGGTTGCCCAACTCCTCCTGGAGCCTGGCCATTTCCTCCTGCATCTTCTGGACCTGCTTCATCATCTTTTGCATGTTTCCGCCAAACATAAAACAACCCCCCCGTTTACATTATACAACCAGATCCCGGCGGATCAATTCACTGCGCTACCGGTCAAAACCTTCAAATGTGTCCGCCGGGATCTCCTCGTCCCTGCCGAACAGCGCCTCTACGTCTTCGGGCCGCACCGTCTTTTTCTGCTGCCTTGCCCTCCCGGGGAGCTTCCGGTCCGATGCCACCAGGCGTATTCGCAGGTCGGCCTGGCAGACCGACCTGATCAGGTCAGAAAGTTCCCGCCGGTTGGCTTCACTCTCCAGTATGCCCAGTGCCAGAGGCGCGTAAGTCTCGGACCGGGGAAAACCTATGGTCAGGGTATTTCCTTCCAGTTCCAGGGGCCAGCCCTTACCCTGGGTAAGGTGGGAGGCGATGTGGGGACACACCTTCCTGGCCACTTCCAGGATATCGTTCCAGCGGGAGTCGATTTTCCTGAGCAAATCCGGCATTGCCGGCTCCGGGACGGCTTTTGGCCCGGCCGCCCCGCTTCTATCATTATATGACGGCAGGCTCTTCCCTTTTCCTCCGGGCCCGGCCGGCCGGCAGCCTTCCTTTTCCCTGCCGGCCCCCCCTTCGCCGCCGGCCCGGGAAACCCCTCCGGCACCTTCCTCCGGCTGGGGGGAGGGGACTGGGGCCGGTGGATCTTTCCGCCGGGCGGGTTCCGGCCCGGGGACGGCAGCCGCAGGTCCGGCGGCCTCACCCCGGCCGGCCCCGGGTGCCGGTTCAGATCCGCCGGCACTGACTCTTCCGGCCAGGCGGGCCAGCAGGCCCTCCACCTCCCTCAGCCTGGCGGCCAACTCGCCGATGCCGTCCCGCCCGCCGGCGCTGCCCGCCAGGATCCTTGCCGCCCTCACCAGGGACACCTCCATCACTACCCGGGGCTGGGTGCTCCAGCGCATGTCCTGCTCGGCGGCAGCCAGCCTGTGGATGGCCAAGGACAGCCGGTCAACCCTATCGTCTTCCGGATTCCCGGACCCCAGCATATCCAGCATGACCCCGCGCAGGTGTGAATTCAGTTCTCTTAAAAACAGCCTCAAGTCCTTCCCCTGATCGGATACCTCCCCCACCAGCCCCAGCACCTCGCCCGCCCGGCCCTCCATCAGCCACCGGGCGGCCTTCTTCAGCAGGTCCTCCCTGACTGTGCCCAGGATGCCGTGAATCTCGTCCAGCCCTACCCGGTTGCCGCCGTACGCCGCAGCCTGGTCCAGGATGCTGAGGCCGTCCCTGACGGCGCCATCCGCGGCCTTCACGATGAGTTCCAGGGCCTCCCGGTCTATGCCGATCCCTGACGCTTCCGCCACCGTTTTCAGACGGTCCAGCATTTCCCGGTCTCCAACGCGGTGGAAGTCAAACCTCTGGCACCGCGACAGGATGGTCAGGGGAACCCGGTGAGGCTCGGTGGTGGCCAGGATGAACATGGCGTGGGCCGGGGGTTCCTCCAGGGTTTTCAAAAGGGCGTTAAAGGCCTCATTGGTCAGCATGTGCACCTCGTCGACGATAAAAACCCGGACCTTGCCCGACGAAGGGGCGAAGCGGACCTTTTCCCTGAGGTCCCTGACCTCGTCGATACCGCGGTTTGAGGCAGCGTCAATCTCGGTCACGTCCATGCTGGTGCCGGCTTCAATCTCCCGGCAGGGCCCGCACTGCCCGCAGGGGTCCTCCCCTTCGGGCCGGCGGCAGTTCACCGCCCTGGCCAGGATCTTGGCGATGCTGGTTTTACCTGTCCCCCGGGGGCCGCAAAACAGGTAGGCGTGGGACAGCCTTTGGTTTTTCAGGGCGTTAACCAGGGTGCGGACAACGTGATCCTGCCCCACCACTTCCGCAAACGTGCGGGGCCGCCACTCCCTGTACAGGGCAAGGTAAGTCATAGCGTGCACACTCGCTTCTATACGGGCTGTGATAACCCGTCTCCTTTATTTATCTTCGCTGAAGACAGATTATTTCCTTTTCCAGCTGGAAAATCTCGGGCCGCGCGCTCACCGACGGCGAGAAAAAAGCCGTACCCGCCTGAGCAGGTACGGCTATTCTTGAGGCCGTGCACCCACCTTTGAATAATGACTTCCGGGCGTTACCCCCGCAGGTAACTCGGATCAGGCACCCTTGCGGCACCCGCAGTGTCTCCCTTAGTACTGCTTCCGCCAGGACCTGACACGGTTAAGGAGTCTCCGTCGCGCAAGACCCAATCGTCAACATCCCTTACGGGGGCCGGTCCCCACAAGCCAAACCCTGGGGTGGGAATTCGACCCCGCTACAGCGGTTTGCGGGTACAGGGCACCGCCAGCTCCCCGTCTAGCACGGCCAAATTTAAAAAAATGGCGGAGAGAGCGAGATTCGAACTCGCGAAACGGTTCCCCGTTCACACGCTCTCCAG
>DYET01000187.1 GCA_020725625.1 Desulfovirgula sp.
CAACCTGCAGACCCTAAAGGCGACAATGCACGCAGGGGGAGGATTTTCAATCCGGGCGGAAGATACCGGAGGCTGTTATCCGGCTCCTTGGCGAAGGAGCATACGGGATGCCGGGCAGGCTGCACGGATGCAGCCGCAGCTTAAGTGTGCATGGACGCACGTACGGAGGCGGCCGGCATACCGTAAGCGACGAGCTTAGAGCCGGTTCAGCCGCAGGTCCTGCAGCCGGATTGAAACCCGGACCCCGGCCCCGGAGTTTCCTTTCCCCGGCTATCTCTAAATACATATAGAAAAAATACCGGGAGTTCTACCTGCTAAATCTTGACGCAGGCCCTTCGGCTCTTTTATTTGATTAAGCCAAAGCGTTTTGATATAATAGTCCTGTGCCATAGGCAAATTATAGAAAAAACCGGGGCTGGGGGGATATTCATGGATGAGACGGCCCGGGAAGTACTCGTCAAAGAAGAAAAAACCGGTCTGGGTTCCATCAAGATAGCCGACGAGGTGGTCAAAATCATCGCCGGCTTGGCGGCCACCGAGGTTCAGGGCGTGGTCGGCATGAGCAGCGGCGTGGTCGGCGGCATCGCCGAAATGCTGGGCCGCAAGAACATGTCCAAGGGGGTAAAGGTCGAGGTCGGTGAAAAAGAAGCGGCCGTGGACATGTTCGTGGTGGTGGAATACGGCACCCGCATCCCGGACGTGGCCGCAAGGATTCAGGAAAACGTGAAAAAGGCCATAGAAACCATGACCGGCCTGATCGTGGTGGAGGTAAACGTCAATGTCCAGGGAGTGGCCTTCGCCCACGAGGGCAAGGACGAGGATCACAGGGTCAAGTAGGAGCGCGGATATGGACCGGCCGGCGGGAAAGGACCGCCTCCCCGGCCGGGGCAGGCATCCTTTATTCCGACCGCCTGCATTTTGCCCGGTGATTCTAAACAGCAGGCTGGAGGGATGATAAAATGAACCCTTTTGACCGGGGGCTAATGGTGGTCTACGCACTGGCCGGCATACTGGTAGCTGCAGCGCTGGGCGCGGTGCTGGCAGGATGGGCGTGGCCGGAATCGATATTCAGGACGGCCGCCGGAATGCCCGGCTTTTACGAGACAGCCTATGCCCTGCTGGCCGTCTATCTGCTTGCCGGAATCAGGCTGGCCTGGTACGGGCTGCACCCTGAGAAAAAACACGCCGTGCTGCAGGAGGGATATCTGGGCAAGGTCCGGATAGCCCTGGCAGCCATTGAGTCGCTGGTGGAAAAGGTGGCCATGGACCAGAGGGGGATCAAGGAAGCCCGCGCCGGGGTAGAGGGAACAACCCAGGGCATCGGCATCCGCGTCAGGGTGGTGGTGGCTCCGGACGTCAGCATTCCCCAGGTATCCGAAGCGCTTCAGAACGGCATAAGGGACAAGGTGCTGGAGGTCACCGGCATTGAGGTGCACGACATAAGGATCTCGGTGGACAACATCGCGGCTCAGAAACTTCGGGTTGAATGAAGGCTCTTTCGACCGTCCATTCCGGTTCATTAATGCCTGGTGAGGTGGAAGTGGTGGACTTCGATCAAATCCTCGAGATTATTCAGAAAAACCGGGGCAGGGCGGCCGGAATAGGCCTCGGCCTGGTCTTCGGCTGGTTTGCCATCACGTACGGAATTTTAAAGGCCGTGTTCGTATCCCTGTGCATATTTGCCGGTTACTATATTGGCAGGCAAATCGACAGCCGGAGCAACTGGAGGGACTTTTTCACCGGGCGGTTCAAGGATAAATGAAAACGGGGCTTTCCGGGAGGGTAGAAAATGGGCAGGAGACGGGCCAGAGAAGCGGCGCTGCAAGCATTGTACCAGGTTGACGTAGGCGGCGCCGACCCCGACAGGGCAATGGCCCACACGGCTGAATTTACCAGTCTCGGGACCGACGACCTTGCCTTCATGAGGGATCTTGTTTTGGGATCGTTAGCCCACCTTCCTGAAATCGACCGGATTATAGCCTCCCTGAGCAGGGACTGGAACATCGAAAGGCTGGCCAGGGTGGACCACAACATCATGCGCATGGCCGCGTATGAAATACTATACCGGGACGACATCCCCTTCGGGGTGACCGTAAACGAGGCCGTCGAACTGGCCAAGACATTCGGGGGGATGGACTCCGGCAAGTTCGTCAACGGCATACTGGCCCAGGTTGCCGGCAGGGCCGCCGATTTGAAGGCCGGCGCGGACGCGGGAAAAGACAGGGAAAAGGTGCAGGGCAGGGAGAACTGATTTGACGGGGTTCTCCCAATTTCATTTAATCCCTGAATTACCGGGATTGTATATAAAATTTTGTTCATAACATTGGCCCTTCGGCAGGAATTGAGCCGGTTTCCTAGAAAATAATTTTAAAGCCAGCTAATGTATAAATTACATACAGGGAGGGAGAGAGGTTTGTACAAGATCCTGGAAAAGGAAGTGTTCTCACCAATCATCAAACTAATGGTCGTTGAAGCGCCGAAGGTCGCGAAGAGCTGCCAGGCAGGGCAGTTCGTGATCCTTCGCATTCATGAAGAAGGGGAAAGGATTCCCCTGACCATTGCCGATTTCGACCGCAAAAAGGGAACCATCACCATCGTTTTTCAGGAAGTGGGCAAGACCACGGAACAACTGGGCGCCATGGAGGCCGGGGATTACATCAAGGACTTCGTGGGACCGCTGGGCCTGCCGTCGCACATCGAGAATTTCGGCACCGTGCTGGTGGTGGGCGGCGGAGTCGGCATCGCCCCGGTGCATCCCATCGCCAGGGAATTGAAAAACGCCGGAAACCACGTCATCGGAGTCATCGGCTCCCGGACCAAGGACCTTATGTTCTGGGAGGACAAGATGCGGGAGGCCTGCAGCGAGCTGCACGTCACCACCGATGACGGTTCCTATGTGCGCAAGGGATTTGTCACCGACGTGATGAAGGAGATTATAGAGGACACGGGCAAGGATAACATAAACCTGGTCCTTGCCATAGGTCCGCAGCCTATGATGAGGGCCTGCTGCAACCTTACCAAGGAATACGGCCTGAAAACAATCGTCAGCCTGAACGCCCTGATGGTGGACGGGACCGGGATGTGCGGCTGCTGCAGGGTTTCGGTGGGCGGCGTGACCAAATTCGTTTGCGTCGACGGCCCGGAATTCGACGGCCACGAGGTAGACTGGCTGGAGCTTGCGCGCCGCGGCGCCTATTTCCGCGAGGAGGAACAGAGGGCCAGGGAAAGGGCCAAAGAGGAACACTCCTGCCAGTGCGAATGCGGAGGTGGCAAATAATGAATGACGGACCGAAACCCAGACCGGATAATGCACCAAAAACCCAGCCCCAATCAAAGATTGTACCCCAAAAGAACCCCATGCCGGCCCAGGACCCGGTGGTCAGGTCCAAAAACTTCAACGAGGTGGCCTTGGGCTACTCCCCCGAAACCGCCATCGCCGAGGCCAAGCGCTGCCTGCAGTGCAAGAAAGAGCCCTGCCGCCAGGGATGCCCGGTGGAGGTCGATATACCAGCGTTTTTAAAGCTGGCGTCCCAGGGGGACTTTGCCGGCGCCATCGCCAAGATCAAGGAAAAGAACGCCCTTCCGGCAGTCTGCGGCCGGGTCTGTCCGCAGGAAACCCAGTGCGAGAAATACTGCACCCTGGGCAAGAAGCATGAACCAGTGGGCATCGGACGGGTTGAAAGATTCTGCGCTGACTGGGAGCTGGCCACCGGGGTCAAGATTCCGGAAGTGGCTCCGCCGACCGGCTTCAAGGTGGCAGTGGTGGGATCGGGCCCAGCCGGACTTACCTGCGCCGCCGACCTGGCCAAGCTGGGCCACAAGGTGACCGTGTTCGAGGCCCTGCACGTGCCCGGTGGAGTACTCATGTACGGCATACCCGAGTTCCGGCTGCCCAAAGCCGTGGTCCAGGCCGAGGTCGAAAACCTCAAAAAGCTCGGAGTGGACATAGAGGTCAACTCGGTGGTGGGCAAGTTCACCACGGTGGACCAGCTCATGGAGGAGGAGGGCTATGACGCGGTGTTCATCGGAACCGGCGCCGGCCTGCCCTATTTCATGAATATCCCCGGGGAAAACCTGTGCGGGGTGTACTCCGCAAACGAATTTCTCACCAGGACCAACCTGATGAAGGCCTACCAGTTCCCGGACTGGGACACCCCCATTAAAATCGGCAGGAAGGTTGCCGTCCTGGGCGGCGGAAACGTTGCCATGGACGCCGCCAGGACCGCCCTCCGCCTTGGCGCCGAGGAGTCCTGGATAGTCTACCGCCGTTCCGAAAAGGAGCTTCCGGCACGGCACGAGGAAGTGGAGCACGCCCACGAAGAGGGAGTCAAATTCGCCTTCCTGACCAGCCCCACCAAAATCTTCGGCGACGACAACGGCGTGGTCACGGCCATGGAGTGCCTGAAGTACGAACTGGGCGACCCGGACGCCTCCGGCCGCCGCAGCCCCGTGCCCATCCCGGGTTCGGAGTACGTAATGGAAGTCGACACGGTGGTGGTGGCCATCGGCCAGGGCCCCAACCCGCTCGTACCGAGAACAACCAAGGGTCTGGAGGTAAGCAAGAAGGGCAATATCGTGGCCAACCTGGAGACCGGGGCCACATCCAAGACCGGGGTCTACGCCGGCGGAGACGTGGTCACCGGAGCGGCTACGGTAATCCTGGCCATGGGTGCGGGCAAGGTGGGAGCCCGGTCCATCCATGACTACCTGAGCAAAAAATAAAAAAATACGAAATAAAGGAGAGGAAATCAAGATGGCCGCTAAAATTATTTCCGGCGTCGAGGTGGCCAAGCAAATCAGGGAGGAAATAAAGGCCGAGGTTGAACAGCTCAAGGCCAAGTACAACAAGGTTCCCGGCCTGGTTACAATCCTGGTGGGCGAGAACCCGGCCTCGATCAGCTACGTCACCGGTAAACAAAAAACCGCCAAGGAACTGGGCTTTTACTCGGTCCAGGACGACCAGCCGGCGGACATAACCGAAGACCGGCTCCTGGCCCTGATAGACAAATACAACAAGGACGACAGCATCAACGGCATCCTGGTCCAGCTGCCGCTGCCGAAGCACATCAACGAAACCAAGGTTCTGTACGCCATTAACCCCGACAAGGACGTCGACGCCTTCCATCCGGTCAACGTGGGCAGGCTGGTCATCGGCGAAGGCATTTTCCTTCCCTGTACCCCGGCCGGGATCCAGGAGCTTTTGATCCGGGGCGGCGTGGAAACCAGCGGGGCGCACGTGGTCGTCGTCGGCCGGAGCAACATCGTGGGCAAGCCCATTGCCAACATCATGCTGCAAAAGGCCAAGGGGGCCAACTCCACGGTGACCGTGGTCCATACCGGAACCAAAGACGTGGGCCACTACACCAGGATGGCCGATATCCTCATCGTTGCCGCCGGCAGGGCCAACTACATCACCGCCGACATGGTCAAGGAAGGCGCGGCCGTTATCGACGTGGGCGTCAACAGGATCGGCATGACCCCGGAAGGCAAGGCCAAGCTTGCCGGGGACGTCGACTTTGAAAACGTCAAGGAAAAGGCCAGCTTAATCACCCCGGTTCCCGGCGGTGTGGGCCCGATGACCATCACCATGCTGATGAAAAACACCCTGGCCGCCTTCAAGCAAAGCCTGGGGATAAAGTAGAACGTAAAATAAGCGCGGAGTCCCCCGGACCTTACGGGGGACTTCCCTTTACAGGATAGTTATTGACACCCCGCAGCTGCCAAAAATATGATAAGGTAAATCCATAGGTAAAATTAATGGAGGACTGCATGAGAACGCTGACGGTCCGGGAACTTACCAGGCATATCAAGGATTTGCTGGAGAACGACCGCCTCCTGGCCAACCTGTGGGTCAAGGGGGAGATTTCCAATTTCCGGCCGGCCGGCAGCGGGCATATATACTTTACCCTCAAGGACAGTTCCAGCTGCATCCGGGCCGTGATGTTCAGGTCCCGGGCCTTAAGGCTTCCCTTCAGGCCGGAAAACGGCATGGCGGTGAGAGTCAGGGGATATGTGTCGGTGTATGAACGGGACGGCAGCTACCAGTTGTACGCCGAAGAAATGGAGCCCGACGGCGTCGGGGCCCTTTACGTGGCCTTTGAGCAGCTCAAGGAGAAACTGCAGCGGGAGGGGCTGTTTGATCCGGCCAGGAAGAAAAGGATACCCCGCCTGCCCGGTTGCATAGGCATAGTAACCTCTCCCACCGGGGCGGCGGTGAGGGACATGCTGGGAATAATCAGGCGCCGCTGGCCGGGGGCAGGGATTATCCTGGCCCCGGTGACGGTGCAGGGCGCCGCCGCCCCCGGGGAGTTGTGCCGGGCCATCAGGATGCTTAATGCCCTGGGCAGGGTGGATGTGATCATAGTGGGGCGGGGAGGAGGTTCCCTGGAGGAATTATGGGCCTTCAACACCGAGGAGTTGGCCCGGGGCATAGCCGCCTCCTCGGTGCCCATAATATCCGCCGTGGGCCACGAGACCGACTTCACCATATCCGACATGGTGGCCGACCTGCGGGCGCCCACCCCCTCGGCGGCCGCCGAACTGGTGGTGCCCGTCAAAGCCGATGTCGCCCGGGCCCTGGAGGCTCTCCGGCTGAGGTTGAACAGGGCCGTGGGCGAAAGGGTGGGGGAATGCCGGCGGCGCCTGGACGGCTGCCTGACGAGCCCGGTCTTTCGCCGGCCGGTGGAAAAGATCTGCGGCCCTGGGCTGATGTCCGTCGATATTCTGTCCAGGAGCCTTTCCAGGTCTATGAGGGAAATCATGTCCGCCAGCCGGGGCAGGCTGGCTGAACTGGCCGGACGCCTCAACGCCCTTAGCCCCCTTGCCACCATGTCCAGGGGATATTCCGTCTGTCTTTCCGAAGAAACCGGCCGGGTGGTAAGGGATGCAGCGGTTTTTCACCCCGGCGACGGGGTGAGGGTCGTTCTTTACGAGGGCAGCATAAGGTGCCGGGTGAATGAAGTAACGGCGGGGAAACAAGGCCACTTATTGTCCCCCGCGGCCCCAACGGATAAAATAAAAAGGAAGTAAGCCGCGCCCTGTCTTATTTCGGCCGGAGACGACTTTTTCTGTTCAGGCGGACGGCCTTTGGATATAATTTTAATTGGATATCCCGATAATCTTACGCATACTTTTATTGTCCGTGGTGCCGCTTTAGCGTCATGAGAGTCAATTATCAGGATAGGTATCGCTACCGGGGAAGTGATCCAGTTGACCGGGGACAACCCCAGATATAATATTTATTCAAAATACCTGGCCGGGAAATTCGGCGGCAGGGTATACAAGCTGCCGGTCAATCTCCCGGGAACCTGCCCGAACAGGGACGGCACCATCGCTCTCGGGGGCTGCATCTTCTGCGATGAGACCGGTTCCGGTTTTCAATGCCTGCCGAACACCATGTCGGTAAAAAAGCAGGTCGACGAAAACAGAGAGTTTTATAAAAAGAGGTTCAACGCCGAAAAATTCATCGTTTACTTTCAGGCCTTCACCAATACGTACATGCCCCTGTCCCGGTTCAAGGAGTACATGGCTGCCGCCGCCTGCAGCGGAGACGTGGTAGGAATATCGATTTCCACCAGGCCGGACTGTGTGAACGACAGGTACCTGGACTTCCTTCAGGATTTGAAGGCGGAAAGGGGAATACAAATAGACATTGAGCTTGGACTGCAGACGGTGAACTACCGCACCCTGAGGAGAATCAACCGGGGCCATACGCTGGCCGAGTTCATCGACGCAGTCTTGAGGATCCACCGGAGGGGCCTGGAGGTCTGCGTTCACCTGATCTTGAACCTGCCGTGGGACGACCGGGAGGATGTCGTCGAAAACGCCAAGGTAATTTCCGCCCTGGGAGTCAGGTACGTAAAGCTGCACTCCCTTTACGTGGTAGAAAACACGGTGCTGGGAGACCTGTTCAGGAGCGGCCGGGCCGTGATAATGCCCCTGGAAGATTATGTGGACAGCGTGGTCCTTTTCCTGGAGTACCTCGACCCGGGAATAGTGGTACAGCGCCTGGTAGGGAAGGGCCCCCAGGAGAGCGTCATTTTTTCGAACTGGGGAACCAGCTGGTGGAAAGTCAAGCAGATGATCGAACAGGCCCTGGATCAGAGGGACACCTGGCAGGGCAGGAAATGCGGCTACCTGAACGGGTCCGCCCTGTTCAAGGCCGGTTTCCCCGATTCGTAAAAAAGGAGGCCCGTAAATTATTGTGGCTAAGAAGAAGATGACCTTTGAAGAAGCCGTGAAAAGGCTGGAAGAAATAGTCCGCGAACTGGAGGACGGCCGCCTGCCCCTGGAAAAGTCCCTGGACCTGTTTTCAGAAGGTATAAGCATCAGCAAGTTCTGCCAGGCTTCCCTGGAGGAGGCCGAGCAACGCATCCTGGTGCTTACGGCCCAGGGCGACCTAAAGGAATTCGAAACCGGGAACTAAGGGGCCGCCCGGCATACTGTCGGCCCCCCGGGAAGGCGGGGTTACGGGGTGAGGGTCAAATACCCCGCAGGAACTAAGGTTGATGATCCGAAACCGGGAAATTCGGAGGACTGACCATTGAACTTCCTGTCTGAACTGGAAAAGCGGTCCGGGAAGGTGAACGCGGCGCTGGACGAACTTCTGCCGGCAGCCGGCGAATACCCCCCGATCATCCACGAAGCCATGAGGTACAGCCTTTTCGCCGGGGGCAAAAGGCTCAGGCCGGTGCTGGCCCTGGCCTCGGCGGAAATAACGGGCGGCAGCACCGAAGACATCATGCCCGCGGCCTGCGCCTTGGAATTGATTCACACCTATTCACTGGTCCACGACGACCTGCCGGCCATGGACAACGACGACCTGAGAAGGGGAATGCCCACGTGCCACAGGAAGTTTGGCGAGGCCATGGCCATCCTGGCCGGTGACGCCCTGCTGACCGCGGCCTTTGAATTGATCACCCGCTGCCCGCTGAGGGGCCGGATTACTCCGGAAAGGATGATCAGGGTGGTGGCCGAGGTAGCCTCGGCAGCGGGGACGGCGGGACTTATAGGCGGGCAGGTGGTGGACGTGATTTCGGCGGCGGACAGGATCGACGGCGAAACCCTGGCCTACATCCACAGGAACAAGACCGGCGCCATGTACAGGGTTTCGGTCAGGACCGGGGCAATACTCTCCGGTGCCGGGGAAGAGGACCTGGAAAGGCTCACCGGTTACGCCGACCACCTGGGAATGGCCTTTCAAATCACAGACGACATCCTGGATATCACCGGTGACGATCAGCTGATGGGAAAGCCCTCCGGAAGCGATCTCAAAAACAACAAGGCCACCTATCCGGCCCTGTACGGCATGGATGAGGCCCGGAAAATGGCCGCCTTGGAGGCCGACATGGCCGTGCGCTGCCTGGAGTCCTTCGGCCCGGAGGCCGACTTTTTAAGGGAACTGGTCTGGTTTGTGATCAGGCGCAGCCACTGATGAAGGGCTGCAGTGAGGTGCCAATGGGTAACAATAAGTCCTCCGTATCGGCTTCCTATATCGCCCTGGTAAGCGCCGGGTCCTTTTTGCTGGCCGTTTTGTTCTTCTGGATCTCAAACCTGCTGGCCGACAAGATGAAGAGCCTGGCCCTCTCATTGACATTCTTGCTGGTCATAATCCTTGTGGGCATACTGGCCGACATCCTGGGCGTTTCGGTAACGGCCGCATCGGAGGTGCCACTTCACGCCAAGGCCGCCAAGAAAATACCCGGTGCTTCCGAGGGCGTATTTCTAATCAGGAACGCAGACCGGGTGGCCAACTTGATGAACGACGTGGTGGGAGACATAGCCGGAACAGTCAGCGGGGCGCTGGGGATTGCCCTGGTAGTACAGATCCTTACGCGCTGGCAGGAGTTAAGCCAGCCGGCGCTGAATATGCTGTTGACCGCCGTCATCGCCGCCTTGACGGTGGGCGGGAAGGCGGTCGGAAAGCGGATTGCCCTTACCTACGCGGAGGACATCGTCTATATAACCGGAAAATTTCTTCACGGAGTCTCAGTTGTCACGGGAAAGGAATTCACCGCCAGGCCCAGGAGAATTTCCAAGTAGACGCCCATTGGCTTCACGGACCCCGGAAGATTCGGATTCTCGACTCCGGATTTGGCCCGGTTAGATTTTATAAATTTTATTTTCAGGAAGAAGCAGGGAGTGTCGGCAACTTGAGTCTGCTGTCCAAAATAAACGGTCCCGATGACGTTAAAAGCCTGCCGCTGGCCCGCCTGTACGATCTGGCCGGGGAAATCAGGCGCGAGATTATAGAAACCGTGTCCAGGAACGGCGGCCACCTGGCCCCCAACCTGGGGGTGGTCGAGCTCACTCTGGCCCTGCACCGGGTCTTTAAAACCCCCGAGGACCGTATAATCTGGGACGTGGGACACCAGTGCTACGTTCACAAGCTGATTACCGGCAGGCGGGACCAGTTCCGGAATCTGAGGAAATATGGAGGGATCAGCGGATACCCCCGCCCCGAGGAATGCGAACACGACGCCTTTGTCAGCGGGCACAGCAGCACTTCCATTTCGGCAGCCCTCGGCATGGCCATAGCCAGGGACCTGCGCAGGGAGAAGCACTCCGTGGTGGCCGTCATCGGAGACGGCGCCATGACCGGGGGCATGGCCTTCGAGGCCATGAACCACGCCGGGCACCTGCAGAAAAACATGATCGTGGTGCTCAACGACAACGAGATGTCCATTGCCAAAAACGTCGGCGGGATGTCCAGGTACCTTGCCCGCCTGCGGACCGACCCCATGTACTCCAGGGGAAAGGAAGAGTTCGAGCAGATACTGCGGAAGGTTCCGGCCATCGGGCCCACCGTCTTAAAGGCCGTGGACAGACTGAAGGACAGCCTGAAATACCTGGTAGTGCCGGGAATGCTTTTCGAGGAGCTGGGCTTCATCTACCTGGGGCCCATCGACGGGCACAACATCCAGGAGATGGTGGACGTGCTGAACAAGGCCAAGTCCATGAACGGCCCTATTCTCGTGCACGTGATCACGGTGAAGGGAAAGGGCTATTGCCACGCCGAAAAAAACCCGGGCAAATTCCACGGCACCGGCCCCTTCGACCTGGAGACCGGCCTGCCCAAAAAGCCGGGCCACGCGCCCACCTACACCGAGATTTTCGGCCGGACCTTGTGCGAAATCGCCGGCCGGGACAAGACGGTAATCGCCATCACCGCCGCCATGACCGGCGGAACCGGACTGACCGACTTCGCCGCACGTTACCCGGACAGGTTTTTCGACGTCGGCATCGCCGAGCAGCACGCAGTCACCCTGGCCGCAGCCATGGCCGCCAGGCATCTCCGGCCGGTGGTGGCGATATACTCCACCTTCCTTCAGAGGGCCTTCGACCAGATTGTCCACGACGTCTGCATCGGCAACCTGCCGGTTACCTTTGCCGTGGACAGGAGCGGCCTGGTGGGCGACGACGGCCCGACCCACCACGGGACTTTCGACCTGTCCTTCCTGGGGGGGATGCCCAACATGGTGGTAATGGCCCCCAAGGACGAAAATGAACTCAGGCACATGATCTTCACCGCCCTGAACCACAACGGCCCGGCGGCGGTCAGGTACCCGCGGGATGAAGGCCGCGGCTGCCGGCTGGACGACCCGCTCAGGATCCTGCCCCTGGGAAGGGCCGAGGTAATCAGGGACGGCAGCGACATAGCACTTTTTGCCGTCGGCAGCATGGTGGAAATCGCCGAAACGGCGGCCGAGGTACTGGAGGACCAGGGGATCTCCACGGCTGTGATCAACGCCCGGTTCGTAAAGCCCGTTGACAGCGGGCTGATCGTTAAATATGCCGGCACTGCCGGAAGGATCATAACCATCGAGGAAAACGTCCTGCACGGAGGGTTCGGCGGCCGCGTGCTGGAAGTAATTAACAATTCGGGAATCAGCGGGGTGGGAGTGAAGACCATGGGCCTGCCGGACCGTTTTGTCGAGCACGGCGACCGCCAACTGCTGCTGGCAAAGTACGGCCTGACGGTCGACGAGGTAATCCTCAACGCCCTCAAGCTGATGGGGCTGCGCCACGTCAAGGCCCCGGGCCGCAGGCTTTTCATCTCGGGGGGAAACCGGCTTGACCGCTAGGAAGCAGAGACTTGATGTCTTCCTGGTCGAGAGGGGCTACTTTCAGAGCAGGGAACGGGCCCGGGCGGCTATTATGGCGGGGCTGGTCAGGGTCGACGGCCGGAGGGCCGAAAAACCCGGTGCCGGCGTCGAACCCGGAACCAGGGTAGATGTGGTGGGAGGAATTCCGTATGTCAGCAGGGGCGGCCTGAAACTGGAAAAGGCCCTGGAGGTGTTTGGCGTGGACCTGGCCGGGAAGGTAGTCCTGGATGTGGGGGCATCCACCGGGGGATTTACCGACTGCGCCCTGCAGAGAGGGGCCGCCAGGGTCTACGCCGTAGACGTGGGTTACGGCCAGCTGGCCTGGAAGCTCCGCAACGACCCCAGGGTGGTGGTCATGGAAAGGACCAACATAAGAAACCTGGACCCGGCTGCCCTCGACCGCCGGCCCGACTTTGTAACCATAGACGTATCTTTCATTTCACTGGAAAAGGTCCTGCCCCGGGTGGCCGAACTGACGGGCGGCCAGGCCGGGGGGATAGCCCTGATCAAGCCGCAGTTCGAGGCCGGGAGAGAAAAAGTGGGCAAAAAGGGCGTGGTTAGAAGCCCGGAGGTGCACCGCCAGGTGCTGGAACGGGTTTGCTCCATGATCACCGGAAACGGATGGGGGGTAAGGGGGCTGGACTTTTCACCCGTCAGGGGCCCCGAGGGAAACATAGAATATCTCCTGTACTTCGACCTGTCCACTCCCCGGGACGTCGGCCCGGAATTCATCCGCCGGGTGGTGGAGGAGGCCCACAGGACGTTTCAGAAGGCAGGAGACAGGAGACAGGAGACAGGAGACAGTGGAGTGTGCGAAGGGAGTGGATTCCAAAGCCGAGCGGATATTCCGGATGTTTGAGCAGCGAGGCTTTAATCCACCCCCGGCCCCGAATTTTCATTGTTCGTGGTGCCGCTTGCGGCATGGGCAACTACTAGCAAGTTCTGCGTCTAACGGAGGCTGTTATGAAATCAAGGTCCATCGGGGTGGTTGCCAATCTCGGCAAGAGCGGCCTGGAAGGGATTGTTAAAAAAATCTGCGACTGGTTTAAGAGCAGGGGCATAGACATGGTCGCCCAGCCCGACCTGGCGCTGAGGTTCGGGCCCGGAATCAAGGGAGCACCCCTGGATGAAATGGTCAAGAACATCGAGTGCCTGCTGGTCATCGGAGGGGACGGGACCATTCTGAGCAGCGCCAGGATGATTGCCTCCAGCGGGGTACCGGTGCTGGGCATAAACCTGGGTCACCTGGGGTTCCTCTCCGAGATCGACCTGCCTGACATCCAGTCCGGGCTAGAGAGCATCATCAACAAGGACTATCACATAGAAGAGCGCATGATGATCCAGGCCGCCGTGCTGCGGGGCGGGAAGGAAATCGAAAAGTCTATGGGGTTGAACGACGCGGTGATCACCAAGGGGGCCTTCGCCCGCCTTATTTTTCTCGAAACCCGGGTGGACGGCGAGCCGGTCGGGATTTACCCCACCGACGGCATAATCGTTTCCACCCCCACCGGGTCCACCGCCTATTCTCTTTCCGCCGGGGGACCCTTGGTTACCCCGGACCTCGATCTGATGCTGATTACGCCGATTTGCCCCCACGCCTTGTGGGCCAGGCCCATCGTCATCTCGCCAAGCTGCGTGGTGGAAGTTGAACTCCTTTCCGATAAGGGCGAGGTCATGCTGACCATCGACGGCCAGCACGGCCTGGGCCTGGTCAAGAACGACGTCGTACGGATCAGCCGGGCGCCCTTCAAAGTAAAGTTCATCAGGCTTAAGACCAGGAACTTTTTCAGGGTTCTCAAGCAAAAGCTGAGGGAAGGGGACAGGAGTTGATGCCGATTAGCCGCCCGGCCAGCGCGGTGCAGTGGGCAAGGGCGTTCATCAGCCCGGCCCTGGGAGACCGTTCCAGGGCCGTCGACGCCACCGCCGGCAACGGCCACGACGCCCTTTTCCTGGCAGAAAATGTTGGCCCCGGAGGGCATGTTTACGCCATGGACATACAGGAGACGGCACTGGACAAGACCCGGGCCAGAATTCAGGCGGCCGGGCTTTCGGACAGGGTAACCCTGATCCTACGGGGCCACCAGGATATGGACCAGGTGGTGTCAGGGCCGGTGGACGCGGTGATGTTCAACTTGGGCTACCTGCCCGGAAGCAACCGGTCGGTGGTCACCAGGCCGGAAACCACCCTGGCCGGGATAAGGGCGGCATTGAAGATACTGAAGCCGGGAGGACGCCTGAGCGTGGTTGTTTACACCGGCCACCCGGGGTCCCGGGCCGAGGCCGGGATTGTGGCCGGCCTGCTGGAGGGACTGAACCTGAAGGAATTCAACGTCCAGAAGATGGTGTTTTGGAACAGCCGCGGGGACAGCCCCGAACTCTACTTTGTCACCCGGGCCGGTGGGAAGATTGGTTAAGCTGGCGAGGCAGAAAAAGATAATTGAAATAATCCGTTCCGGACCAGTGGAAACCCAGGACCAGCTGGTCAGGGAACTGAACCGGGCCGGTTTTTCGGTTACCCAGGCCACGGTCTCCAGGGACATCAAGGAACTGGGACTGGTGAAGGTGCCCGGAAACGGCAGCCTTCCCCGCTACGCCCTGCCGGAAAGGAGTCCGGCTCCAAGCAGGGAGGACCGGCTTAAAAGGCTCTTCGCCGACTCGGTGCAGGGTATGGACTGCAGTGAAAACCTGGTGGTCGTGAAAACCCTCCCCGGGGAGGCCCAGGGAGTGGCCTCGGCCATCGACCAGGCCCAATGGCCTAACGTAATCGGGACGGTGGCCGGCGACGACACCATCCTGGTGGTGGTCAAGCCGAAAAACGCGGCCGAAGAAATCCTGGAACGTTTCAAAAGACTGGCCGGAGGTTAGATATGCTGCTGAACCTGCTCATAAAAGATTTCGGCATCATAGAAAATACCCTGGTTGACTTTTCGCCCGGCCTCAACGTTCTCTCGGGCGAGACCGGGGCGGGAAAATCCATCCTCGTTGAGGCCATCCAGGTTGTTACAGGAGGCCGGGCGCTGTCCGAGTACGTGCGGGCCGGGTGCGACCGGGCCGTGGTCGAGGCCGCCGTGGAGGCCCGGGGCCTGCCGGAAGTGGCCGGGCTGCTGGCGGAAAACGGCATACCCGCCGAAGATGGAGAAGCCTTGATCTTGACCCGGGAAATCAACCGGAGCGGCCGGAACCTGTGCCGGATCAACGGCCGGATGGTGAACCTGAGCCTGTACAGGGAGGTGGGCCGGAGGCTGGTGGACATCCAGGGTCAGAACGACCAGCAGCTGCTCTTTGAACCCGAAAGACAGCTCCACCTGCTGGACGCTTACGGCGGAGAGGAGGTTTTGGGCGCCTGCGCCGAGGTCGCCCGGGTGTACCGCCTGTGCCGGGAGGCCAGGATCGCCCTCGAGGACCTGCGCCGGCGAACCGCTGATCAGGCCAGGAGGCAGGAATTAATCAACTATCAGGCCGGCGAAATTGACGGGGCGGGCTTAAGGCCCGGCGAGGACGAAGAACTGGAGGCCGAAAGGAACAGGCTGTCCGCCGCCGAAAAAATATCCCGGCTGGTGGCCGACTGTTATCTCGACCTGTACGGCGGAGGCCCCTCCGCCTCGTCGCTGGAACTTACCGGCAGGGCGCTGAAAGTCCTGGACAGGCTGGTGGAGTTGGACCGCACCCTGTCCGGGGTGAGGGAGACGGTCTCGTCCGCACTGTGCCAGATCGAGGAGGCCTGCAGGGAGCTTTCCAGGTACATCGACGGGCTGGAGTTTTACCCCGCCAGGCTGGAATTTGTCCAGGAGAGGCTTGACCGGCTGAACAGGATGAAAAAAAAGTACGGCCGGACAATCGACGAGATCCTCAGCTACCGCCGGGAAATAGCCGCAGAGCTGCTGGAGATGGAGGGCAGGGAACAGGAAGTGGAATTGCTGCAACAGGAGGCCGACTCGCTTTCCAGGAAACTGGAGGATCTGGCGCACAGGCTTACCGGCCTGAGGAGGCAGGCGGCAGCCGCCCTTGAAAGGGACATCGCCCGGGAACTGGGGGAACTGGAGATGGCCGGGGCGCAGTTCAGCATAATGTTTTCCGAAAGGGAAAGCATCGGCGATCAGGGGTTGGAAAGGGCCGAGTTTTTCATCTCCACCAATCCCGGGGAGCCCGTCAGGCCCCTTTCAAAAGTCGCCTCGGGAGGGGAGACGTCCCGGCTGATGCTGGCCGTTAAATGCATCCTGGCGGAAATGGAGGGCATTCCCACCCTGGTATTCGACGAAGTCGACACCGGCATAGGCGGCCGCACCATTCGGGCTGTAGCCCTTAAACTGCACCGGCTCGGCCGGAAAAGGCAGGTTATCTGCGTCACCCACTCGCCGCCGGTGGCCAGCCTGGCCGACACCCACCTGGTCATTCGCAAGGGTGAAGCCGGCGGCCGCACCCGGGCCGGGGTATTCTCCCTGAATGAGAGGGAAAGGATAGAAGAAATGGCCCGCATGCTGGGAGGAGGGAAGGACGACCGGGCGGCCATGAACCACGCCAAGCAAATGCTGGAGGAAGCCATAGCGGCGAAATCGGCCGGCTAGCCGCCGGCCCTTCGTTCATGAATCTTTAAAGGGCAATATAATTAGCCTGGACAAAAAAAATCGGTGATTTCATCGATTTTTTTATTTATGCGCAACTTAAACTTGAAAATTAAAACATATATTAAATAATGCGTAATACATTAAACTTGGAAATGTAAAACACATTTAGGGAGAATATAATCACTCTAAAAGGGAAATGTTAATATTAAATAAAATTTAAAATGGATAAATTACAAATTGTGGGGGTGATTGTACCTTTAAAAAGGAGGGGTGATTATTGGAAAAAGAAAGCTGCCGGAGCATCGTACTTATCACGGTTTTAGCCTGCCTGGCAGTGGTTCTTTGTTTTTGGAGCTATTCCATCATTACCCTTGGCCTGCTTCACGGTTTCAATATCAATATCGGCGATCCCGTCAGGCCCGACATATTTTCGGGTAATAAATTTCTCGGCAGGTTGTCCTGCAAGATTTACAGCGAAAAAAACGGCGTGGTGCGAAACGTGTCCAACCGGCTGGTGGCGGCCAGACCGGGAAAGATACACCTGGAGTACAGGCTGATGGGCATGCCGGTAAAAAGACTGGCCGTGAATGCGGTTTCGCAGGTTAAGGTGATTCCGGGAGGACAGTCCATCGGCATTATGATGCATTCCAGGGGGATAATGGTGGTGGGCATGTCCAATATCATCGACGAGGCCGGCAACCCGGTGAACCCGGCCGAAGAGGCCGGCATCAGGATCGGCGACCTGATCCTCGGTGTAAACGGCAGGAAGGTGACCGACGAATACCAGTTAAAAAATGAGATTGCCGGCTGCGGAATGAAGCAAAAGAAAGTGGAACTGGAAATAAAGCGCGGCGACAGGGTCTTCAAAACAAGGATCAGAACGGTTTTGTGCAGGGAAACGGGCAGGCCCAGGGTTGGCCTCTTCGTCCGGGACACAGCCTCGGGGGTGGGAACGATAAGTTTTTACCACCCAGAAAGCGGGGTATACGGTGCCCTGGGGCACATCATCACCGACGTGGACACCGCCATGAGCATTGACTTAAGCAGCGGGAAAATAACCGAGGCCAGCATCAGGGGGATTCACCGGGGAAAAAGGGGCCGGCCGGGAGAGAAGGTCGGGATGTTCATGGAAGGCGGTTCCCTGGACGGAAACATAGAAAGGAACACCCGTTACGGCATCTTCGGGAGGCTCAAGAACCCCCTTGAAAACCCCTTTTACGAAAGGCCGGTTCCGGTGGCCCTGAGCTACCAGATAAAAAGGGGGCCGGCCGAAATGCTGACGGTCGTCGACGGAACCGAAATCAGAAAATATTCGGTAGAAATACAGGACGTCTTTTATCCCTGGAACCACAAGGGCAAGGGTATAATTATCAAGATCAGCGATCCCGAGCTGGTCAGCACCACGGGCGGAATCATACAGGGGATGAGCGGAAGTCCGATAATGCAGGACGGAATGCTGGTAGGAGTACTTACCCATGTTTTTATAAACGATCCCCTGCAAGGCTACGGCGTTCCGGCAGAGTGGATGATTAGAGAAGCGGGTCTGCTAAATTACGATAAAAATCTTCAAAAAGCGTCATAATTCGGGGCCTAAAACCCCGATTTTTATTTTAAACATGATCTTTTAGTAGAAAAAATAAAAGTTAAGAAAAAAACTATAAAAGCGAAAAAGCGTGGAAAATGAAATTTAAACTTTCTGTGCCCTTTGAAGGAGATCTCTCCAACACGTCGAATCCTATCTTGTACCTTGGGCAATAAAATCTAGAAAAAAATTTCGGGAGGCTGAATTTTAATGATCCGAAAAACCATCAAGCTGGTAATTGCAGATGATAACAAAGAATTTTGCGAACTACTGAGAGAATTCATCAACCAGCAAGATGACTTCATTTTGTCCGGGATTGCCAACAACGGGCTTGAGGCTCTGGATCTAATCGAGAAGCACAGCCCCGATGTTGTTGTCCTAGATATTATTATGCCCCACCTGGACGGCATCGGTGTCCTGGAAAAGCTGGCCGGCGGATACATCCCCAGCCGTCCCCGGGTAATCATGCTGACTGCTTTCGGCCAGGAAACGGTGACCCAGCGGGCCGTGGAACTGGGAGCGGATTATTACATACTGAAGCCCTTCGACTTCTCCGTCCTGGCCTCGAGGATCAGGCAGCTGGCCGAAGGCATCAACGTCAACCAGTACATCACCGCCGTCAAGCCGAGAAACCTGGACGTGGCCGTGACCAACATCATACACGAGATGGGGGTTCCGGCCCACATCAAGGGGTACCATTACCTGAGGGACGCCATTCTGATGGTCATCAACGAGATAAACCTGCTCGGCGCAGTAACGAAGGAGCTTTACCCGATGATTGCCCAGAAATACCAGACCACCCCCAGCAGGGTGGAGAGGGCCATCCGCCATGCCATCGAACTGGCCTGGGACCGGGGCAACGTGGAGATGATGACCAAATTCTTCGGCTACACCATCAACCTCGAGCGGGGCA
>DYET01000188.1 GCA_020725625.1 Desulfovirgula sp.
AGCAAGCTCGGGAGAAGGTTAACCACGCCTGGTTCTCCGGCTATCTGGAATCTGAAGAAGAGTATCGCAAATACTTGGCTGAGTACCGTGCCAAGGTCCAGGTGATTAAGCAGGAAATCGAGCACCTGGAGGCCGTAATCAAGGATCAAGAAGCGGCGCAGGAAGGCATAGAAGTTATCCGGTCGTATGCCGCCAAGTTAGCGGGCAGCGTTGAGGATTTACCATTCAAGGCAAAGCAAGAGTTGGTTCGCACCTTGGTAGAGAGAGTGGTGGTGAGGCCCGACCTGATTGAGATCAGGGGGCATTTTGTGATGAGCGAACGCGTTGCACCTGGTGAAGTTGCTAGTGCATTAGATAGCCCACATCGAAAAGCGCGCGCTGTTGAAAATAATCAGGGAAATGTCCCGCAACGGAGCCGGCAGCTGAACTTTATTTTCACTGAAAACACAGAGGTCCCCTCCCGGGGTAACTCCCGTAGGCTTAATGAGTACCCACCGGAAGATCTCCTTAAAGCCCAGCTGCGACACCCGGCACCTGCCGGGCGTTTTTGTCAGTACAATTGGGACAACCTAATCCTTAGGCTTCGTTTTGAAACGGTTCACAGACGTGTACAAGTACTTCCCATTGATGAAAAAGAATCTGTATTTCCGCAGCAGCAAAAAAGAACATCTTTCGAAGGCCGCACCTCACTCAAACCTTAAAGCGTCTATGGGGTTAAGGCCAGCGGCCTTTTTCGCCGGGTAGTAGCCGAAGAATATGCCCACCGCCGCGGAAAACCCAACCGCCAGCAGCACTGAGGACAGGGTGACAGCGGTCGGCCAGCCGGCCAGGGCGGAAATCAGCTTGGAACCCAGGAAACCCAGCATAATTCCGATAATCCCTCCCAGCAGGCAAAGGGTCACGGCCTCAACCAG
Organism: Desulfovirgula sp.; assembly: GCA_020725625.1. GTDB lineage: Bacteria > Bacillota > Desulfotomaculia > Desulfotomaculales > Desulfocucumaceae > JAILZP01. The sequence continues at coordinate 915 of DYET01000188.1, forward strand.
AAACTGGGTTAAAATCGCCGTTTCCGTCGCCCCCACCGCCATGCGTATCCCGATCTCCCTGGTTCTCTCGGTCACCGATACCAGCATTATGTTCATGATCCCGATACCGCCCACCAGGAGCGACACTCCGGCCACGCTGGCCAGCAGCAGGGTCATTATCCTGGTGGTATCCTCGACAGTGGCCAGCACCGCCTCCAGGTTCCGGATGTTAAAATCGTTAGCTCCATTCGGGGGGATGCGGTGTCTTTCCCTCAGCAGGTTGGTGATGGCTTCTTGCAAGAAAGCCATGCTTTCGGAGCTCTGGGCCTGGACATTAATCAGCCTCACGTTGTTCACCCCGAACAGCCTTACCTGGGCGGTGCTTATGGGTATGTACACCACATTATCCTGCTCCTGTCCCCCTATGGAGGCGCCCTTCGCCGAGAGAACCCCGACCACCGTGAAATTCAGCCTGTTTATACCTATGTTCCTGCCCACGGGGTTGACGCCCGGGGGAAAAAGGTTGTCAGCCACTGTGCGGCCGATTACCGCCACCAGCGCGTTGTCACTTATGTCCCGGTCGCTGAAAAAAGATCCGTTTTGAGGCGCCCAGTTTTTAACGTACTGCATATCCGGTGTGGTTCCCGAAACCTGGGCGGTCCAGGTCTGACTTTCGTATCTGAGGGTGGCGTTGCCTGAAAGCTCCGGCGCCACTCTTTCCACATAGGGCAGCATCGCGATGGCCTCCGCATCATCCCTGGTCAGCGTATTGACACTGCCTCCTGCGCCCCTGACCGCACCCCGGCTGAATTCGGGAAAAACCATCAGCAAATTCGAACCCATGCTTTCGATTTGGGAGGTTATCTTGGCCCTGGCTCCCTGACCAACGGCAATCATTACGATGACCGCCGCCACACCTATGACTATGCCCAGTACGGTCAGCAGGGACCTCAGCTTGTTGGACCGCAGGCCATTCAAGGCTATCCCCAAATTTCCCGCCAGTCTCATTCCTCCACCTCCACCGGCATTTCCTTCAAATCCTCGGCGGCCACCCTGGGGCGATCCACTCTCAGGTCCTCCTGGATGCGGCCGTCCCTTACCCGTATGATCCTTTGACAATATTGGGCTATGTTGAACTCGTGGGTAACGATTATGACGGTAATATTTTTCTGCAGATTCAGGCGCTGAATCACATCCATGACTTCCATCCCTGTTCTGGTGTCCAGGGCCCCGGTGGGTTCGTCGGCCAGTATGATGGACGGGCTGTTGACCAGTGCCCTGGCTATGGCCACCCGCTGCTGCTGACCGCCGGACAGCTGAGTGGGCAGGTGGTGGCCGTATTCTTTCAGTCCAACCCAGGATAGGGCCTCCATGGCCCGCCGTTCAATCTCTTTTTTATTAGGCTGTGGTTTTTCGTCCGTGTATAAAAGGGGAAGTTGTACGTTGGCCGCCGCAGTAACCCGGCTCAAAAGGTTGAACCCCTGAAAGACAAAGCCTATTTTCTTGTTTCTGACCCTGGCCAGCTGTTCTTTGGACATTTCCGAAACATTCACCCCGTCGAGAAAGTACCGCCCCCCGGTGGGCCTGTCAAGGCAGCCGATAACGTTGAGCAGGGTGGACTTACCGGAACCCGAGGGCCCCATAATGGCCGCCATTTCCCCCGGGGCCACCGAGATGGTGATCCCCCTCAGGGCGTTGACATGCCCCGCCCCCATAAGATACGTCTTACTGATGTCTTCCAACTGAATAACCGGCACAGACTCCATCCCGCACCTCCTGCCGCGTGTTTAACGACCGATGCCCCTGGGTACGTTCCCGAAGGGCAGGGGCTGGCTGCCCGTGCCCTGTCTGTTTGTGGCTCCGGCGGGCTTGGCTGTGCTCCCGATAACCACCTTGTCCCCTTCTTTCAGGCCGCTGATTACCTCGTAGTTTGTGTTGTCGCTGATCCCTACCTGCACTTGGCGCAAAACCGGCTTGCCGCCTTCCAGGACCAGGACGGGAACCTGCTGCCTGCCGCCGTCACCGGGCGCTTTGCCGTCTTCGGATCCCTGCCGGCGCAAACTGCCCCGCCTTTCGTCCCCGCTTCCGTCGCCGCCGCCGGATCCCTGCCGGCGTGCAGTACCCTGCCCTTCGCCTCCGCTTCCGCCTTGGGCGCCCGCAGGGCCCGACTGTACCGAGAGCCTCATTGCCTCCTGGACGGCGTAAGAAACTGCTATTTTTGGCAGGAGTACGACGCCGGCCTTCTGGTCCACAATGATGCTCACGTTCGACGGCATACCTACCTTCAGCCCGGTGTCCTGCCGGTCCAGGGCGATAATCACCTCGTACAGCTGCACGTTGGCAACGGTAACGGCCTTGGTGGAAATGCTCTCCACCACTCCCGTGAACCTGCGGCCCGGATAGGAGTTTACCGTGAAAAAGACCTTTTGACCCACCGCCGCCCTGCCTATGTCGGCCTCGTTGACCTGCGCCCTGACCCGAAGCCGGTCCGAAATGAGCGTGATAAATCCGTCCTCGCTGCTGGCGGCGCTCCCCACCCCGCTGGTGCGCTGACCCACCACCGCGCTTACCAGGCCTATTACACCGTCACTGGGAGCGGTAAGCCTGGCCGCGTTCAAGTTGTTCTGGGCCGCCTGGAGCTGAGCGCGGGCGGATTCTACCTGAGCTTCGGCGGCCATTATGTCTTCGGGCCTGTTGCCTGCCTGCAGGGCCCTCAATTGTTCCCGGGCCTGGTTGTACTTGGCCTCAGCCAGCTTGTAGTCGTTTTCGGCCTTTTCTTTATCCACCCTGGTCACTGCCCCGTGGGCGAACAAGGCCTCATAGCGATTATAATTCGACTTGGCCTGTTCATAGGTAATTCTGGCTATATTGACACTTTCCTCGGCCTGGCGTATATCCTCCTGCCTGGCCCCCGCCTTGGCCAGGGCCAGCCTCGCCTCTGCCGCCTTGAGGCTGGCAAGCTGCTGCTGGTACTGGGTCCTTAAATCTGCGTCGTCCTGCTCGGCCAGGAGGTCCCCTTTTTTTACCCGCTGGCCCTCCTTTACGTAAATGGCCATGATTACCGCCGAATTCTTGAAAACCAGGGGCACCGAGTTTTCGGCCTCCACGACGCCGGACGCGGTGATGGTATTCAGCACCTCCCCAATGACGATATCCTGGGTCAGGTAGGTTCCGCCTTTTGCAAGGGTCCTGTTCCACACCAGAAAAATAACCAGCACCGCCAACAGCGCCGCCAGGGCAATCAGCACCTTCCTTCCCTTAGGGTGGAAAACAAGTTCCGGGATTTTGCCTAGTACGGACTCTTTAATCATGCCATTCCCTCCAGCCAAACAATATTAGCCATTGTATTTATTTTGCCTTTGCGTTACCCGGGGTTTAAACGTTCAGTTTTCCGGCCGCCGGGGACCCTGGGGCAGGCGGAGGCGGAAGGTGGAGCCCCCGGGTGAACTTTCCGTCAATGCCAGGTCCCCGCCGTGGGCCCGGGCCAGGAGCCGGCCGATGGTTAAACCAAGTCCCAGCCCGCGGGATTTTACCTTTCCGTCACCGCCGCAGTAAAACCGCTCAAAGATGTAGGGCTGTTCCTCAGGGGGAATACCCTCCCCGTCATCCTTCACGTCAAGGGTTACATCATCCCCAATCTCCCTCAGGACAATCTGGATTTCGGTGGCTGAGGCCTTCCGGCTGTTGTCTATCAGATTTAACAGTATCTGGCGAAGCCTCCCGGCGTCGCCGCTGATTAAAACCGGCCCCCCGGGCAGCCGCCGGTCGAACCGGATATTATTGAATTCGGGGAGGACTATGAGTTGCCGGATCACGTCCTCCACCAGCCCGGACAGATCCACCTCTCCTTTCTCAACGGCCGCTGCGCCGGATTCCAGAGAAGAGAAATCAAGCAGCTCCTCCACCATCCGCTGCAGCCTCTTGGCTTCGTCCAGCGAGATTTTCAGAAATTTTTCGGCCTCTTCCCCTTCCACGACCTTGTCCTGCACGGCCTGAATCATGCCCCGGATTGAGGTGAGCGGGGTGCGCAACTCATGAGACACCCCGGCCAGCAGGCTTGTCCTGAGCCGCTCGAGTTTTTCAAGCTGGGCCGCCATGTTTTCAAAGGATGTCACCAGCTGCTGCAGTTCCCGTTCCTTCAGCCGCTGCGGCAGAACAACGTCATAATTTCCTCCGGCAATGGACTGGGCGGAGGCAGCCACCTGAACAAGGGGGCGGGTTAGTTTCCGGGAAAGAAAATAAAGCACCAGCCAGCCGGCCAGCCCGATAACACCGGTCAGCAGGGCAAGGGACCCGTACAGTCGGCGCACCTGATCCAGCACTCCCCTGGTGGGCGAGCTGACATACAGCGCGCTGCCTGCCTTTCCGTTCCGCGAGATCGGCACGCCTACGCGGAGCCAGGTTTGAGAATCGATATCGACACGTTCACGGACGATTTGACCGGAAAGCACCGCGGGGTACGACGGCGGCGCCTCCTGTAAGGCCGGAAGAAAGGAGGCGGGGCTCTTTATATTCCTGATGACGTGTACCTTGCCCCTCTGGTCCACAATCTGGATCAGCGTCGCAGGCGGCCTGATTTGTCTTAACCGCGCCGTCCTGTCCTGAATAAGCCATTCAGGGTACGGGTCCTCCCCCGGCGTCCGCTCGTAACTCTCAGCCAGCTGCAGGGCGCGCAGCTCAAGCAGTTCGTAATGGTGATTATAGGCGTTTATCCCGATCCAGGCGCCGCTGATTGCAGCCAGTAAAAAAAGGCTCAACAAGAGCACAAGCACATAGAGACGTGTCCAGTACGCCAGCAGGGGCACCGTTTTGTGTTTGTACCGGTTATTTTTCCTTAACACGCAGTAAATACCCCGTTCCCCGTATGGCTATGATCTCTCCCTCTTCCGGGGGCCAGTTCCTGAGAGACTGCCTAATCCGCTTGACGGCTGTATCCACGGTCCGGTCACCTCCGTCGTAATCAGCGCCCCATACATTATCCAGCAACTGGCTGCGGGTAAAGGCCTTGTTCGGGTGGCGGACCAGAAAGGCCAGCAGCTCCCAGTCGCGGGGGGTTAGCGGTGCGGGTTCACCCCGGACCGAAGCGGTACGGGAGGCAAAGTCCACTGCAAGGCTGCCAATTTTGTAAACTTCCGGCTCAACAAGGCGGGCCGGGCGCCGCAGGACGGCCCGTACCCGGGCCACCACTTCATCCGGGTCAAAGGGCTTGGAAATATAGTCATCGGCCCCCCGGTCAAGCCCTTTTAAGCGGTCTTTGACGGCTCCCCGGGCGGTTATCATAATCACGGGGCAACTGCCCCGGGAGCGAATTTCATCCAGCACCGCCCACCCGTCTTTTCCGGGCAGCATCAGGTCGAGGAGAACCAGTGAGGGGTTGACTTCGGAAAACTTGGCCAAGGCCTCCTCCCCGTCGGAGGCGACCTGAACCCGAAAGCCCGCTTTTTCCAGGTAAACCTTTATTAAAAGGGCAATGGGGTCATCGTCTTCCACTACCAGAATGGTCTGCATAATCCAACTTCCTCCCTGCTTCCCTAGTTTTTTACTTTACAGTTTTAATGTGTCAGGAATATGTCAAGAGGTTTTTTTTAACTTTATTTTAACAGATGGACGCCGGCAAAGAAAAAGCAACCCGTTATTTTTAAGATCAAGTAACGGGTTGCCCAGTGGGAAAACAGGTGGGTATTTATTGACTTGCGCCTGGGGAGAGTTTATTTTTGCGCTGTTCCATCATTCGGATCATTTTGTCGGCCTGCTCCTGGGTAATCTTGCCTTCCGATACTGCTTTGGCCAGTGCTTCCTGTCTCTTTTCCAGCATTTTCTGCCGGAACTGTTCGATGGTCAGCCCGCGGTCCGAAAGGACTTGCTCCCAGCTCTTTCCGGACTTCAGCTCTGCTTTCAGCTGATCAGGGGTCATGCCCAGTATTTCTTCGGCGCCTTTACCCATGTACCTGAATTTGCTGCCGCGGTCATCAAGGCCCTGTTTTTTTACTTGAGGTCTGCCGAACCAACCAAAGTTCCAGCTTTCCCGGGCGGCGATTTTATCGGCCTGTTCCTGGGTGAGGTACCCCTTCTGCACTGCCTCGTCCAGCATTTGTTTCTTTGTGGCTTCAAGGGCCGCCGTGACCTGGTCCTGGCCGACGCCGAGATTGGCCGCAAACTTGGCTACAAAATCCTGGTAAAGGTTTGCTTTGACTGCGCCGGCCTGCGGGTTTAATCCGGCGAAGGCAACACCCGCCGCTGCCAAAGCCAGGAGCAGCGCCATCACAACTACGCCTGCCAAGATCCGCTTGCGAAACATAAAATCCAAACACCTGCCTTATACAGTTTTTAAACCGGAACGTGAAGGGTTCAAGCTCTTGTGATTCTTTCCGAATTCCCCCCTTAAGAAAATCGTTAATCAAAAATTGTCTATGCAGCCGGCTACTTTTTTATGTTACACATGGTGTGTGACAGGAAAATGACAAGACAATATTTTTTTGTTAGATTTTTTTCAGTTATCCTTGAGTTAATTTTTTTTATTAGTTGAATTTACTACTATTTATATATATATTGTTGTCATTGAAACTAAAAAGTTCCCGCCAGGACATCAATCCCGACCTCAGGCCTTTTAAGATGGAAGCCACCAGCCGTCCGGCTGACGCCTCTGAAAAAACATAAAGCATGGAGGAGTAAGTTTATGTTTAGGCAGTTGCTCAAGGTCGGTAAAAAAATTAGGGTGTCAAGGATCGATACCGATGAAGTCTGGTATGACTCAACCATCCAGGACGTTAATGAGAAAAATTTCTTCATCGATATACCCTATCAAGACAACCTCCCGCTGGTACTGCAAAGGGGTGATCAGGTAAGGGCAAACCTGGCCCTTGAGAACGAAAGATTGGAATTCATAACCACTGTCGTCGGGTTCAAGCTTGACAATATACCGTTGTTTATTCTTTCTTTACCCAAGAATTACAACCGCATTCAGAATCGAAAATTTTACAGGCTGCCGATCATGATTGAAATTTTTTATGCAGAATTGGAAGAAGGCAGCCAACAACAAGAATTCCACCGTTCATATACACTCGATATAAGCGGCGGGGGCGTGCGCATCCTGGTCAGCAAGGCATATGCTAAAGGCACCTGCCTGGTAATAAAGATTCCTTTGCCCTGCGGGGATATAGTGGACGAAATTTGTGTACTGGGCCGGGTGATTAGATCCGGAAAAATCGAATCATCTCCCGCCAGTTATGCGGCAATAGAGTTTACCGACATTACCAGAAGCCAGCAGGATAAAATAGTTAAATTCATTTTTAACAAATTAATCGCGGCTAAACGAACGAACTTCACGCCATCTGTCTGATTCAATAAAATTCTTCGGTGACGTCTTTCCCCATGTCTTGCAGGATCCGGATCAAATCCCTGATTATGTACTGCTTGTAAATGTATATGGCCGGAACCTCGGGCCCCTGCCGGACCGGGTTTGCCGCCGTTCCCACGATAAAATGCACGCTGTCGGCGGACAGCAGTATGGACGCCAGCCGGCTGGCGCCGTCTCTCCCCCTGACGTCCTTGAGGTCCGGCTTTTTCTTCAGGTGGTCCAGGGCGTCGACCAGAGTGACCGCCCCCTCGGTAACCAGGTCTATACCGGCGATGGTCCCGACCGGCGGTACCCGGTCGCTTCTGGAGGAAGGGTCGATGCTGAGATCCCTGCCCAGCACCCGGGCCACGATATTGCCGGTGGTCCCCCCGCAGACAACCTTGATCCCGCCTGACCGCATCAGCTTATCAACCACTTCCACGTCGTCGTCCATGTTCCGCGGGGGTCCGATCAGCACCATCACGTGCAGGGGACGGCGCACCTTGATCACCGCCACGCTGGCGTCATCCGCCGGCCTTTCCCCGTAAATGTGGCTGCAAAGCCTGGCAATTTCCCTGGCCCAGTCCGCGGCGCTCAGGGCGGGGGAGTAAGTTCCGGCCAGGTACATGCCCACCCGCCCCCGATCCCAGGCCAAGTTCATTCTTTGCCCGGATCCGGCGTGGATAACCCCGTCGGTGGCAATGACCAGCCAGTTGCTGTCCCCGACGTTGAAATAGCATTCCCTGATCAGCTTGCCGCCGATAATCCTCTCGATCCTTTCAGGGTTTTGCAGGCTGTTTTTCTTGCCGATGTAAGCCGGCGGGTTTTCGTATTCCACCAGGTAGGCCCGGCCGTCCTGGGTAATCTGGAGGATGGTGAAAGTGCTGTAGGCCAGCCGGCGGACCTTGCAGATAGGCAGGGTCTGGGCCAGGGTCTCGATCACGTCGTCTATCTGCCCCCCCATTTTCAGCATGGTGCCGGCGGTTTTGGCAGTGAGGCGGGAAAGTATGTTGGCCTTTACCCCGCTGCCGAGGCCGTCTGCCACCACCACGATGTGGCTGCTGTCGGTGCGCGCCACCTCAATGCTGTCACCGCACAACTCCTCCCCGTCCTTTTTCAACTGGGCGGTTCCGATATCCACACTGACTTTCATCAGCCGGGGCCTCTCCTTTCAATCATGATCATTCCTTCCCCATCAGGTCGATCAGTTTGCTTAAAAGGACCTTCGTCTCGGCGGTGGTTTCACCCAGCAGGCCGGCAATCTCCTGGGCCACCGTCATCTGCTTGACCAGCACCTCCTGGGCCCTGGCTATGGTCTGCCCCTTGACCAGTTCGAACTGCTCCCGCTGCCTCTTTTCGGAGGTGATGTCCACCAGGATCCCCACCACGGCCTTCTCGCTTTCCAGGGGGAAGATTATCTCCCTGGTGACGATGTCCAGCTCGGGATAGGTATGCAGCCGGTTCAGCATCTCACCCGTTTCTATAACCTTGAGGAAGTTTTCCGGATTGATCAGACTGTCCAGACTCTTTCCCACCATTTCCCGGGCCTGGCACTTGAAGAGCCGCCCCGCCGCCGGGTTAACCTCTTTGATGACCAAGCCGTGATCCACTATGATCACGGCGTTGGGCATGGCGGACAGGACCAGGTTAGACATCGATTCGGCCCGCTTGCGCATGTAGGGGATGCACATCTGCACCTCGGCATTTCCCTGGTACACCGCCACGGCCTTGTCCCGGCAGGTGTCGTAACCGCAGGCTCCGCAGTTCAGCTCGTCCTCGGGCCGGTATTTGCCGGTTTGGGCCAGGATTTGCCTTAAGACGCCCTCGTCGGGCATGGCCAGGGCCACCTTGCGGTGGCGGTACTTCCTGTACATGTTCACCTGCGGCAGATCGGCCCCGCCGGAATTGCGCCCCTCCTGCCCGGCCCTGGCCCGGTAGAAGTCGGTTATCTTTCGGCGGCGGGTAAATATATCCTCTTCCCGGCAGAGGGAAAGGGGCCCGTCTATGCAGCCGCCCCGGCAGGCAAGAAGCTCCATGAATACCGGGGGCCGGTCAATTTTGTTCTGGGACACGTGCCTCAAAAAGTTAATGCAGTTCTGCAGACCGGTCACCGTGATGAAATCGCTTTCCCCCTCCATCTTCAGCGCCCTGATCATTCCGCCCTCAATGGGGAAAAGCCTGCCCAGGTCCGGGCAGGGGCCGTCAAAATCTTCCTCGGGAAGATCCCCGGGGTTCAGACCCTCTTCCTGCACCCACTCCCAGACTTCGTCAAAACCCAGTACGAAGTCAATGGCGTCCTGTACCTCCTCGGTCCTGGCCTCACCTTTCTTGGCCGCGCAGGGGCCGATAAAAACCGTCAGGTGGTCGGGATAAACCGTTTTCATATAGCGCCCGTGGGCGATCATGGGCGATACGACCGGGGACAAGACGGGTAAAAGGCCGGGATAGTGCTTTTCAATCAGGTTCACCACCACCGGGCAGGCGCTGCTGATCAGCGGCCGGCCGGAGGCCATCCGGCGGTGCTCCCTGACCACCAGTTCGGCCCCCAGGGAAGTCTCCTGAACCCGCCCGAAACCCAGCCTCCTCAGCAGGGCGGACATTTGACCGGGGTACTTGAGGGGAAGGCCGGCGGCAAAGGACGGGGCCACCCCGGCAGCCAACAGCTTGCCCCGTTTCAGCAGGTCCTTCACCTGCTCAAGGTCCGAGGCCACCTTCTTGGCCTTCTGGGGGCAGGACAGCACACAACGGGCGTCTTGTACGCACAGGTCGTCGATGATCCCGGCGTGCAGCACCCCGGACTGGTCCCCGGTGCTGAAGCGTATGGCTTTTACCGCGCAGCCCCTGAGGCAGCGGTAGCAGTCGCGGCATCTGGCTTCGTTGGTGGTTATCAGCCCCACGGCAAACATCCCTCCCGGCCGGCTATTTGTGACAAATATCACTTGAATTATTATCATTTTAATGTATATAATTATATAAATCAATAATCTCGTTGAACCTGACCGGGGCGGTTCGACTTCCGGGCCGGGAGGGTGCAGCTTGGTCCGTGACCCTGAGGCAGACAGGCGGCGTTCGGCACTGCAGTCAAGGGGCGGGACGCCGGCTTGGTTTTGCGGGCCTGTTTTCCCTCCAGGGAAAACAGGCCTTTGGTTTGAAGCCATTTGTGAGAGGAGGAACAACCCTTGACCGCCCAACGGCGTATCGGCGTCATTGGCATAGTCATTGAAGACCGGGAACAAGCTCCCAAAATCAACAGCATCCTCAGTTCCCACGGCGAGGTGATTGTGGGGCGCATGGGCGTCCCCTACCGGGAAAGGGGGCTGTCGGTAATTTCATTGATTGTTGACGGCAGCACCGACGAAATCGGCGCCCTGGCCGGCAAGCTGGGCCAAATCGGGGGGGTTCGGGTGAAAAGCGCACTGGTGACACGATAACCTGAAAATACCTCATGCTGAAGACCTTATTCGGCCGGAATATTTCTGGAGGTGTCATTATGACGGTTGGCTACCGGCTGGAAAAGGATTTGCTGGGCGAAATGCCGGTCCCGGCGGACGCATATTACTGCATTCACAGCCTGAGGGCCCGCAGGAATTTTGACGTCAGCGGCTGCAAGGTACACCCGGGCCTCCTGCGGGCCCTGGCCGAACTGCAGGGCATCCTGCAGTGACCCGGCCGGGCTTCGCCGGGTCCCGGAAGCTTGGCCGCCGGCTGAAAGCGGCAGAACGCAACGGAGGTGAGGACAATGCATGACACACCCCGCGGCAGCAGGCTGCACATCGCCATCTTCGGGCGGCGCAACGCCGGCAAGTCCAGCCTGATCAACGCCCTAACCGGGCAGGAAATCGCCATTGTTTCGCCGGTGGCCGGAACCACCACCGACCCGGTGTACAAGTCCATGGAAATTCTGCCCATAGGCCCGGTGGTGCTGATCGACACGGCGGGCCTTGACGATACCGGTGAACTGGGAGATTTAAGGGTGGCCAGGAGCCTGGCGGTGCTGGACAAAACCGACCTGGCGCTGCTGGTGGTGGACCACCGGACCGGACCGGGTGAAATGGAAAGGAACTTCATTGACGCAGCCGGCCGGAGAAAAATACCCGTAATCGGCGTGTCGAACAAAACAGACCTGCCGCCCGGCCCCGAGGAAGTGGATTCTAAGCTTCCCGCCATACCCTGGGTGAGGGTAAGCGCCCTCACCGGCGGAGGCATTACCGAACTGAAGCAGGCCATGATCAGGGTTGCCCCGAAAGAGTGGACCGCCCCCACGATTGCCGGCGACCTGGTGCCCCCCGGCGAACTGGCACTGCTGGTGGTGCCCATCGACCTGGCCGCCCCCAAAGGCCGGCTGATTTTGCCCCAGGTGCAGACCATCCGGGACCTGCTGGACCACGACTGCCTGGCCATGGTGGTGAAGGAGCGGGAACTGAAGGCCGCCCTCAGCCGGCTGCAAAAACCGCCGGCCCTGGTGATTACCGACTCCCAGGCCTTTTTGAAAGTGGACGCCGACACTCCGCCCGGCGTGCCCCTCACCTCCTTCTCCATCCTTTTTGCCCGCTACAAGGGCGACCTGGCCACGCTGGCTAGAGGAGCCCTGGCGGTGGAAGACCTGCATCCCGGCGACTGCGTGCTGATTGCCGAGGCCTGCACCCACCACCGGGTTGCCGACGACATCGGTACGGTGAAGATCCCCCGCTGGCTGCGGCAGGCGGCGGGAGGGGACCTGCGCTTCGAGTGGTCCAGCGGCATCGAACTGCCCAGGGACCTGGCCCGATACCGCCTGATCGTGCACTGCGGCGCCTGCATGATCAACCGCCGGGAGATGATCAGCCGGATCATGGCCGCCCAGGCCGCCGGCGTGCCCATAGTCAATTACGGTGTGTTGATCGCTTACCTGCACGGAATTTTGCGGCGCGCCCTGGGGCTTTTTCCGGACGTGCTGGCGCTGCTGGACGAGAACGAGGTCGGTTAGTCATGGAACGTTTTTCCGCCGTCCTGCAAAGCGTGCTGGAGGGCAAAAAGCCGGACAGAGAGGATATTGTCACCCTCCTTTCGGCCCGGGGCAACCAGGTTGCCGCCCTTTTCCGGGCCGCCGACCACGTCCGCCGGGCCGGGGTGGGCGATGCCGTGCACCTGCGGGCCATTATCGAGTTTTCCAATTACTGCCGCAACAACTGCCTTTACTGCGGCCTGCGCCGGGACAACAGGCGGCTTCCCCGCTACCGCCTGGCCGAAAAGGAAATCATGTCTTCCGTCGATAAAGCGGCGGCCATGGGATTCCGCACCGTGGTCCTGCAGTCCGGCGAGGACCTGTTATACAGCGCCTCGTACATTGCCGGGCTGGTCGAACAAATCAAGCGCAGGCACGGCCTGGCGGTAACCCTGTCCCTGGGTGAGCGCAGCCGTGAAGAATACAGGATCTGGCGTGAAGCCGGGGCCGACCGCTACCTGCTGAAACACGAAACAGCCGATGAAAAGCTTTATCAATACCTCAAACCGGACAGCAGCCTGCAGATCCGCCTGCAGTGCCTGTACTGGCTGAAAGAACTAGGCTACCAGACCGGATCCGGAAACATGGTGGGCCTGCCGGGCCAAAACCTGGACAGCCTGGCCGTAGACATCATCCTTATGCGCAACCTGGACGTGGACATGGCCGGCATCGGCCCCTTTTTGCCCCACCCTGCCACGCCCTTGAAGGACGCTGAACCAGGGAGCCTTGAACTGACCCTGAAGATCCTGGCTGTAACCAGGCTGTACCTGCCGCAGGCACACCTTCCGGCCACCACCGCCCTGGGCACGCTGGCGCCTGATGGCCGAAAGATGGCCTTAAGCTGCGGCGCCAATGTAATCATGCCCAATTTGACACCCGCCGGCATGCGGGACAAATACCTCATATACCCTCAAAAGGCGGATATTATTGAAGAACCTCATCAGGCGCTGGATAAGATCAAGGCGCTGCTGGCTGAATTGGCCCGGCCGGTAGCCCGGGATTACGGCCGTGCCAAAATTTTTTCGGGAGGTTATGGAAGCCATGACAACTGCAAAGGCTGATTTTATCGACGAAGGGCGGATCCAAGGGTGGCTGGAGGAAGCCCGGACGGCCAGCGGGGAACAGGCCCGGCGGATTATTGACCGGGCCCGCCTGGCCAGGGGCCTGACTCCCCAGGAATGCGCCGTCCTGCTGCACCTGGAGAACGAAGGACTGCTGGCCGAAATGTACCGGGCGGCCCGGGAGGTGAAGGAAAAAATTTACGGCCGGCGGCTGGTCCTGTTTGCCCCGCTGTATGTCAGCAATTACTGCGTGAACAATTGCGTGTACTGCGGCTACCGGCGGGACAACGGCTTTCCCCGGCGGAGGCTGACCTTGGACGAACTGAGGGAAGAAGTGAGGATACTGGAGTCACTGGGGCACAAGCGGTTGGCCCTGGAGGCCGGGGAAGATCCACGGAACTGCCCGATGGAATACATCCTGGAGGCCATCGGAACCATCTATGAAGTAAAGGACTCAAACGGCAGCATCCGGCGCATCAACGTCAACATCGCCGCCACCACGGTGGAAAACTACCGCCGACTCAAAGAGGCCGGCATCGGCACGTATATACTTTTCCAGGAAACGTACCACCGGGAAACCTATGCGGCCATGCACCCCAGCGGGCCGAAGCGCGACTACGACTACCACACCACGGCCATGGACCGGGCCATGGAGGGCGGCATCGACGACGTGGGCCTGGGGGTGCTGTTCGGCCTCTACGACTTCAAATTCGAGGTGCTGGCCATTCTGGCGCATGCCCTGCACCTGGAAGAGGTCTTCAGCGTGGGGCCGCACACCGTTTCGGTGCCCCGGCTGCGCCCGGCGTTGGGGGTGGACTATGGGAGCTTCCAGTACCTGGTGGGGGATGCCGATTTTAAAAAGATTATTGCCGTTTTGCGCCTGGCGGTTCCCTACACCGGCATTATCCTGTCCACCCGGGAACGGCCGGAGTTCAGGGACGAACTGATGGCCGTGGGGGTATCCCAGATCAGCGCGGGTTCGTGCACCGGGGTGGGAGGCTACAAGCTGGAACAGGAGAAGAAATCCTCCTGCGCCGGCCCTGTCGGGGAGGCTTCTCAGTTCCAGGTGGAGGACCACCGCAGCCCCGACGAAGTGCTTCGCAGCGTCTGCCTTTCGGGCTACATCCCCAGCTTCTGCACCGCCTGCTACCGCAAGGGCCGCACCGGCGACCGCTTCATGGCCCTGGCCAAAAGCGGACAAATTCAAAATGTCTGCCAGCCCAACGCCATTCTCACCTTCAAGGAGTTCCTGGAGGACTACGCCTCCCCGGCCACCCGGGAGGTGGGGGAAAGGGCAATTGCCGTCCATCTGGAGGATATTACCAGACCAGATGTGCGCAGGCTGACCATGGAACGTCTAAAAATGATTGAAATGGGGCAGAGGGACCTTTATTTCTGATCCCGACAAAGGCCGCAGTGAGAAGCGAAAGTCAGAAGGGGAAGGCAGTAAGGCCGTTCATACCCGCCGCAGGCCGTAAAAAACCAAAAAAAACCCGCCTTTATGCGGGTTTTTGGTGTCTCAGGACCGGGCTTTACAGCCCCGCCCCCTTACCTGACCACCAGCACCGGACACTTGGACCTCCTGACCACCCTCTGGCTGACGCTTCCCAGGAGCCATTCCTCGATATCGTCCAGCCCCCGGCTGCCGATGACCACCAGGTCGTACTTGCCCAGCAGTGCCTCCTGCAGGATTTCGCTGGCCGGTTCGCCCCAGACCGCCTTCTCCTTGAAGTTCACCCTGAAGGAAGAGCACTCCCCGACCGCTGCGGCCAGAACCTTTTCACCGAACTTTTCGACCCGTTCCTTTACCTGGTAGTATATTTCCCCCATCTTGCCGCTGTAAGTCTCGAATATTTCCATGGGCGAGGGAAGCTGCATTACGTGGAGGAGCATCAGTTCCGACCCGAAGATTTCCGCCATTTTCGCGGCCGTTTTCAGCGCGGCCGTGGAAGCTTCGGACCCGTCAACAGGAATCAGTATCCTTTTGAACATCCTTGAACCCCCTTTTTTACCGGATGTTAACGAAATAATATCACAGCCCTCCCCGCTTTAGAACCTGCCCCGGGCGGTATATTTGGTGTGCAGGAGGTGGTGCGACTTCTCACCAAGGGGCTGACCCAGGAACTCCTCGTAAATCCTTTTGATGGAAGGGTTCTCGTGGGATTTTCGGATTTTCAGGTTCTTGTCCTCCTGGTACAGGGCCTGGGCCCTCAGCCTCCTGATTTCGTCGTTCACCGGAACTGGCTGGCCGCCCCCGCTTACGCACCCGCCGGGGCAGCACATGATTTCGATGAAGTGGTAGTCGGCGGTGCCGTCCTTGATTCTTTCCATGATCTTCCGGGCATTGCCAAGGCCGTGGGCCACGGCCACCTTGACGTTGCCGATACCGTCCACCGGAACCACGGCCTCCTTGATCCCGTCAAGGCCCCTGACCGCCTGAAAGTCCAGGTTCTCCAGGGTCTTCCCGGTGGCCACCTCGCAGGCCGTCCTCAGGGCGGCCTCCATGACCCCCCCGGTAGCCCCGAAAATGGTGGCCGCACCGGTGTACTCACCCAACGGGTCGTCGTAGTACCCGTTCTCCAGGCCGGCGAAGTCTATCCCGGCCTGCCTGATCATTTTGGCCAGCTCCCTGGTGGTAATCACGTAGTCCACGTCCCTGTACCCGCTGCCGGCCATCTCGGGCCGGCTGCACTCGAACTTCTTGGCGGTGCACGGCATTACCGAGACCACCACGATGTCCCTGGGGTCGATGCCCGCCTTTTCTGCGTAATAGGTCTTCGTCAACGCCCCCAGCATCTGGTGGGGGGACTTGCAGGTGGACAGGTGGGGCAAAAGATCCGGATAGAAGTGCTCGATAAATTTTATCCAGCCGGGGCTGCAGCTGGTAATCATGGGCAGCACGCCGCCCTCCCTGATCCTCTTCAGCAGCTCGCTGCCTTCCTCAATGATGGTCAGGTCGGCAGCGAAGTTGGTGTCAAAGACCCGGTTAAAGCCCAGCCTCCTGACCGCCGCCAGCATTTTCCCGGTGACCAGGGTGCCCGGCGGGTAGCCGAACTCCTCTCCCAGGGCCGCCCTTACCGCCGGGGCGTCCTGGATGACCACGAACTTGGAGGGGTCGAAGATGGCGTGCCAGACCTCTTCAATATTTTCCTTTTCCGTGATCGCCCCCACCGGGCAGACCAGTATGCACTGGCCGCACAGGGTGCAGGAAACGTCGTTCAGGCTCCGGCCGAAGGCGGGCTCCACCCTGGTCTTGAAGCCCCTGCCCTGGGTGTAGATGGCCGAGACCGTCTGAACCTCCTTGCAGACGGTGACGCACCGCCGGCAGAGGATGCACTTGGTCTGGTCCCTGACGATGGAGGGGGAAAGGTCGTCGATTTGGCCCCCGCTTTTTTCCCCGGTGAACTTGACCTCCCTGATCCCCAGATCGTCGGCCAGCTTCTGCAGTTCGCATTTTTGGTTGCGGGGACAGGTCAGGCAGTCGTCCATCGGGTGGTCGGAGACAATCATTTCCACTGAAAATTTTCTGGCCCTTCTCACCCTCAGGTTGTTGGTGTGCACCACCAGGCCCTCGCTGGCCGGAAAAACGCAGGCCGGCTGGAGGTTGCGGTTGCCCTCAACCTCCACCAGGCACACCCGGCAGGCCCCGATGGCCTGCACTTCCGGCAGGTAGCAGAGGGTCGGAATGCGGACGTTCACCTTCCTGGCCGCCTCCAGGATGGTCGTTCCCTCTTCAACCTGCACCTTTTGCCCGTCTATGGTCAAAGTTACCATTTATTCTTCACCCTCCTTCTTACGAGATTTTTACCGCCGCCTGCTTTTTAAGCCGCCTGCAAACCCCGGCCCGGCAGTGCTTGTCGTTGATGTGCTCCAGGTACTCATCCCGGAAGTACTTGATAGTGGTGAGCACCGGGTTGGGCGCAGTCTGCCCGAGGCCGCAGAGGGCGGTGTCCTTGATGTTGTTGCAGAGTTCTACCAGCCTGTCGATGTCGTCCTCCCGGCCCCTGCCCTGGGTGATCCGGATCAGTATTTCCAGGATTCTCTTGGTGCCGATCCTGCAGGGAGGGCATTTGCCGCAGGACTCGCTCTGGGTGAAGTCCATGAAGAATCTCGCAAAGTCTACAATGCAAGTATTCTCGTCGGTGATAATCAGCCCCCCGGAACCCACGATGGCCCCGATCCTGGTCAGCGACTCGTAATCAATCGGTATGTCCAGGTGTTCCGCCGGGATGCACCCGCCCGACGGCCCGCCGGTCTGGGCGGCCTTGAATTGCTTTTTGTCCATGATGCCGCCGCCGATTTTGAAGACCAGGTCGCGCAGGGTGGTGCCCATGGGCACCTCCACCAGGCCGGTGTTGATGACGCTTCCGGCCAGGGCGAAAACCTTGGTGCCCTTGCTTTTCTCGGTTCCGAAGGAGGCAAACCACTGGGCTCCCTTTAAAATAATGGCCGGGATGTTGGCGTAAGTTTCGACGTTGTTGATCAGGGTGGGAAAGCCGAACAGGCCCTTGACGGCGGGGAACGGAGGCCTCGGCCGGGGCTCGCCCCGTCTGCCCTCGATGGAAGTCAAAAGCGCGGTCTCCTCGCCGCAGACGAAGGCCCCGGCCCCGATCCTGATTTCCACGTCAAAATCAAAGCCGGTTCCGAAAATGTTCCTGCCCAGGTACTTGCGTTCCCTGGCCTGCCTGATTGCCCACTCCAGCCGCTCTATGGCCAGGGGATATTCCGCCCTGATGTATACGTAGCCCTGGCTGGACCCGATGGTGTATCCGGCGATGGCCATGGCCTCGATGACGCTGTGCGGGTCGCCTTCCAGCACGCTGCGGTCCATGAAGGCCCCCGGATCCCCCTCGTCTGCGTTGCAGACCACGTACTTGAGGGCGCCCTGCGCCTGACGGGCGAACTTCCACTTGAGCCCGGTTGAAAACCCCGCTCCCCCGCGGCCCCGGAGCCCCGAGTCGATTATCTCGTCGACAACCTTTTCCGGGGTCATTGAAGTCAGGACCTTGTGCAGGGCCTGGTAGCCCTCCCGGGCGACGTATTCCTCGATGTTCATGGGGTCGATGAGTCCGCAGTTTCTCAGGACAATCTTTTGCTGGTACTTGAAGAAATCTATTTCCTCAAGCCTGGCGACGGGCCGGCCCGTGAGCGGGTCCTTGTAAAGCAGCCTTTCCACCAGCTTCCCCCCGGCCAGGTGTTCAGCCACAATGTCCCTGGCGTCCTCCGGGGTAAGCTTCTGGTATAACACCCCCTCCGGGTTGATCAGCACCAGTGGACCGAGGTTGCAAGATCCGATGCAGCCGGTTTCAATCACCTTGACCTCCTGCTTCAGGCCGTGATTTTCAACCCCGGCCACGATGGCATCCCTGATTTTGCGGCAGCCCGACGAAACGCAGCCGGCGCCTGCACAGACCAGAACTTGGGCACGCCATGATTTCACCTTTATCCCTCCCTCTTACTCGTATTTGACCAAAATCTCGTCGACCTTGGCGGGATCCACCTGGGCATACACGTCATCGTTGACCAGAACGGCCGGGGCCAGGCTGCATGCCCCCACGCAGCGCACCTCGTTCAGGGAAAATCTCCTGTCCTTGGTGGTGTCGCCGACCCGGACGCCCAGTCCTTTTTCCAAGTACTCCACTATTTTCTGCCCGCCCCGGACATAACAGGCCGTCCCCAGGCAGACCTTAATCTCGTGCCTGCCCTTGGGCACCATGGAAAAGAAGGCGTAAAAGGTCGCCACTCCGTAAACCTCGCTTAAGGGGACGCCAAGCCCTAATGACACCATTTCCTGGACCCTTCCGGGCAGGTAGCCAAAGAGGTTCTGGGCCTTGTGCAGCACCATGATCAGGGCGTTTTGGTTGCCGCGGTGCTGGTTGATAATCTCCTCAATCTTCGGGTAGAGGTCCTCCTCATTTATCGGTGCACAGGAGCAGCCTTGGTTTTCCATTCTTTACCCTCCCTTTTCTGGTTTTCAAACCTTGCTTCCCCTCCTGATAAAAACCGCCTTCCCGCCGGCAATCGGATCCTTTTTACCCGACACCACCTCCGGAATTTGTGATATAAATCACTACCTTTTGGGCAAAAAAAGGGGTTCGAAAGCTCTTATTTTTTCAAGCTTATGACCACCCCGGCTGAAAATAGGAGTTCAATTTTGCGGCTAGATATGTGATTTATGTCACTTGTAATTCTAGCATTAATTATTATATCTGTCAATAAACCAGCTATTTATTACAAAATAACCATCTAATAAAAAAATATCATAAATGCGGAAATTTTTGAACATTTCCAATCATTAATAAGGCTAAGTCGGCAAAATGTAATCCCGGTTATACAAACCGGCCTGCAGTGTTAAAATATCGAAAACAAACCGGGAGGTGCGCCGGGTGACGGACAGGGAAGTTGTCGTGTACACCACCCCCACCGTTTTTGGTTATTATAACCTCTAACCCCTGATTTTCCTTCCTCCCGTCTCCAATCTCCACAGGTAAAGCATGACCGCCAGGGCCGCCAGCAGGGTGGCCAGGGAGGTGGCCTGGGCCGCCTTCAGGCCCCATATAATCAGGCTGTCGGCCCTGTAGAATTCAAGGAATATACGGCCAACGGCATAAAGGGCAAAGTACAGGGTGGCAATGAACCCGTGGAAGGGTTTTCTGCTGAAGAGCAATATGATAAGCAGCGCCATAACAGCCAGGTCCCAGCCGGCCTCGAAGAGTACCGTGGGTATGAGCGGAGTGGAGCCGTACGCGATAAACGCGTCGGTCCCGGGAGGGTAAACCACCCCCCAGGCCGAGTCCGTCGGCAGGCCGTAGCAGCACCCGTTCAGATAGCAGCCAACCCTTCCCACGGCCTGGCCCAGGATTACGCCCGGAGCCAGTATATCACCGAACTCCCAGAAGGGCACCCGGTTCTTCCGGGAATAAACGACGACCGCCAGAAGGCCTCCGGCTATGCCTCCCTGAACCGACAGTCCCCCCTGCCACAGGGCCGGGATTTCCGCCAGGTGCCTCCCGTAATAATCCAGGTCAAACACCACCTCCCACAGCCTGGCCCCCAGCAGGCCGGCCAGCAGCGCATAAAAGGCCACGTTCAGGACGTCTTCCCGGTATCTCCCCCTTTTTCCTGCCAGGAACCAGGCCAGGGCTACGCCCGCGGCCATGCCCAGCGCGATCATCACTCCGTACGAACGGACAGGGAAGGGCCCTATGTAAAAGAGTATTTGGTGCATGCGCAACTCTCCCGCGCTTTATTGTAACCAGAGGGAACGCCGGAACACCGGGATAGGTCGGCCTGGTGTTCCGGCCCCAATCCAGAAAGAGAAAACCCATCTGACTTGATGGGCAAAATTATCCTGAATTCCTTGGAATCCCGGCTTCTGACCCGAAAGCACTTCAATCAGTGATTATAGCAGGAAGGCCGGACCGGCCCTCACTACTATACCCCTCACCCGCCCCGGAACCGTGAGCTTCCGGGATCGCCGCCGTGACCGCATGCCGGCCCCGGCCCGGAAAGGATGGAACACCCGGTAATCAGCTGTTCCACTTCCCCGGTCCCGCACTCCGGGCAGGTCACCTTGTCGCGATCGGAAATTCCCGTGATCACGGTAAACTTGTGGCCACATTTCCTGCAGCGAAAATCATACATGGGCACCTTCTATCACCTCGCTTATCCGCTGATTGCACCGTTGGGACAGGCAAAGACACATTCCTCGCAGTCATCGCACAAACTGCCGTTGACTGCAGCGACATTCGCAATTATCCTGATCGCGCCCCGGGAGCACACCCGGCTGCAGATCCCGCATCCCTTGCACAGCCTCTTGATCACAGTTGCCATGTTAATTTCTCCGGTCCGTCGTATTCAATAATGCTATAATATATTTACGCCGGGAATATCGCAACATAAACTCAGCTCAGGTCGGACCGTTTGAACAGCTGGATGAAGTTCAACACGAACTGCAGTTCCTTTTCATTCAGGTTGCAGATCATGTTCAGTACCGACTGCACGTTGGGGTGCATCAGCAACTCGCGCAGCTCGGGGTTCATCAGACTCAGCATCTGGTCGACGGCGCCGGGCTCCATGATGAAGTAGCAGGGAGACACCCCCATCACCTCGGCCAGCTTCTCCAGTGTCTTCAGGGAAGGCTGCACCTTTCCCTGTTCGATCTGGCCGATGAGGCCGGCGGTAACCCCGGCCAGGTTGGCCAGCTGCGCCTGGGTAAGTCCGTATTCCTCGCGCAGCGCCTTGAGCTTGTGTCCCAGGGACCCTTCCTGCCCCATCACCGCCGTGGGAGGAACGCCCAGCCCCTCGGCTATCCTCTTCAAGGTGTTCAGGGCGGGATAGACCGTTCCCCGCTCTATTTCGCTCAGGTAGGAGAGGGAAATGCCGGCCTTGTTGGCCAGGTCCTGGAGGGACAGGTTCTTTTCGCTTCTCATCAGGCGGATTTTGTCTCCCAGGGACAGGCCTGTGTCGGTCACGTCCCCTTCTATCAGCTGGGCCTTGGACACGTTCAGGGCGGCCGCCAGCTTTTCTATGGATTTCAGTGAAGGTCTCTTCGACCCCCGTTCAATTTCACTGAGATAGGAGAGTGAAAGGTTTGCCCGCTTGGCCATGTCCTGCAGCGTGTACCCGCGCTCCTCACGCAGCGCCCGGATCTGTTCACCCTTTACATTCATGGCTTACACTCCTGTAGTGACTATAATTACACTGTTATCCTACTATACTTTTATTAGGCAGTCAATCGAACACCCGGCTTTTTAAAATATCAGCGAAAAAAAAATATACTCATCCTATTCAGGGCGTGTTTATTTCCCTTCCCCCGCCAGCAATCCCTCTATTATTTCCCGGAAAACGGGGGCGGCAGTTTCACCCCCGCTGACCCCCTCCCGTACCAGAACGGTTACGGTGTACTTAGGGTTGTGCAGGGGCCCGTATCCCGCAAACCAGGCGTTGACTCCCCCGGCGCCTTGCCCCGGCTGGGCCGAACCGGTTTTACCCGCTGTCCCCTCCGGGGCCACCCAGGCCTTCTGTCCAACCCCCCGCCTGGTGACCATCTCCAGCATCTCCGCAATCCGGCGGGCGACTTCGGGAGACAGAACCCTGACGGGGTCGCCCGGCGCCGTTTTCCGGGGTTCACCCCTGGCCGGGCGCACTTCCTTCACCAGCCTGGGCTGCAGGTAGACTCCACCGTTGGCCACGGTATTGATCATGGCGGCTACTTGAACCGGCGTGGCCAGAACCGGCCCCTGCCCGATACTGCTGCTGGCCAGGTTGTACCGGCCGGCAATCAGCCCCAGGTCCTGGCGGAGGTCGGCCGCCGCCGGGTAGCCGGCGATAATCTGATTATCCAGGCCCAGGGCCCTGGCGTAGCGGATCAATTTGCCGGGGCCCAGGTCCAGGCCCAGATTCACGAAAACAGGATTGCAGGATTGGGCAAAGGCCTCCGCCAGGGTAATCGGCCCGTGACCCTCATCCTTCCAGCAGCGGACCGGCTGATCCTGCGATCCCCGGCAGAAAAAGCGGGTGTCCGGCCCGGCCATACCTTCGGAAAGCGCCGCCGCAGCCACCACCACCTTGAAAATGGACCCGGGCTGGAACAGGGACACCGCCTGGTTCACAAAACGCTCGTCGCCGGCTGCCGAAGCCAGGCCGCCCCCGGCCGGGTCGGGATTGTACGCCGGCCTGGAGGCCATGGCCAGGATGTCCCCCGTCGACCTGTCCATTACCACCACCGCGCCTTTTTTGATTCGCCTGTCCATCACCCTCTCCACCGCTTCCTGTATATCCGCGTCGATGGTGGTAACCACGTCGTTCCGGGTGAAATCCCCAAGCCGGGTGTCCACCAGCACGGGTTTTCCCGGCAGGGGCTGGCCCAGGGCGTCCGTAAAAAGGCCGGCAAAGCCGGAGGCGTACAGTCCCCTGAGATCGGCTTCATAGAAGTATTCCAGCCCCTGCCGGCCCACCCAGTCGCTTAGCTGGTAATTCTTTCCTCCCGTCCGGTTGAGGTCTTCAAGCTCACGGGAATCCCTGACCCTTCCCAGGTGCCCGACCACGTGGACGGCCAGGGGCCGGGGGCCGTAACGGAAGCTGTAGGGAACCACCAGCACCCCTTTCCAACCCGATTCCAGTATTTGCCGCAACTGGGGGCCGGTCAGCCGGTAAGGCAGAACCACGGGGTCCTTTTCCGCCAGCAGTTTCCCTACCTCGCGGAAGTCTGACCCGGTCACGGCGGACAGACCCAGGGCCACGGACCCGGGATCCTCCAGCAGATCCGGAAACACCAGTATCCTGTTGGCGCTGTATGACCCGGTCAGGGGTCTTAAATGCCGGTCCAGTATCCTTCCCCGGGGATAGTCCTCCAGGGAGACTCCCACCGTTTCCCCGGCCAGTGCCTTCCTGGCGTAATGCTCTCCCCGGACCACCTGGATATAACCGGTGCGGCCGGCCGCCAGGACGAAAAAAAAGACCAGCATGACCAGTGCCCATACCAGCCTTCCCTTGGTCCTTTCCATTCACCCCAGCCTCTTTAATACATTATGTTAATAGCTTGGCCGGGAGTTAATAATTATAAACAGCGCCCAAATCCATCACCAATTAATCCAACCTCCTAAGCAGGCTGAATTCCGGCAGGGGCGCCTCCGACGGGATGAAAACGGTCATGCAGGGATGGGGCGCACCGTCTATGGGGCGCCCTTCCCCGTCAAACATGGCCGCAACCTCAAGCCTGCGGTTAGGGCCGGCCGGGACCAGCACCTCCAGGGTTTCCCCCCGGAAAAAGCGGTTGCGCTGCTCCACCTCCAGCGCCTTCCGACCCGTGTTATAACTCCTGATTATCCCCACAAAGGTGCAGTTTCTCCTGTATATGCCCTCCACGCCGCCGTGCCCCTCCAGGCCGGCCCCGCCTGAAAAAAAGCCGGTGGTGTAGTCGCGGTTGCTGACCTTGCCCAGTTCTTCCAGCCACCCCGGGTCCACCCGGAAGCCCCCGGGATTCCGGGCCAGCCTGTCGATAGCCTCCCGGTAAACCTTGACCACCGCGGCAACATAGTGCACGCTCTTGACCCGCCCCTCGATTTTGAGGCTGTCCACCCCTGCCGCCGCCAGGTCCGGCAGGTGCGGGAGCAGGCACAGGTCCCGGGAGCTCAATATGTAAGTGCCCCTGCCGTCTTCCAGCACGGGAAAATACTGGCCGGGCCTTTTTTCCTCCATCAGGACGTAGCGCCACCGGCAGGCCTGGGCGCAGTCACCCAGGTTGGCGTCCCGGCCTGTCATGTAGAGGCTCAGCAGGCACCGGCCGGAGTAGGAAATGCACATAGCCCCGTGAACGAAGACCTCCAGCTGCACCCCCGCCCTGCCCCTGATCTCCCTTATTTCATCCAGGGAAAGTTCCCTGGCCAGCACTATCCTGGACACCCCCTGGGCTTCCCAGAAGGCGGCCGCGGCTGCGTTGGTGGTGTTGGCCTGGGTGCTGAGGTGCACCGGCAGGCCGGGGACCTCGGATCGCGTCAGGTGTACTATTCCCGGGTCAGCCAAGATTACCGCGTCGGCGCCGATATCCCGGATCATCAGCAGGTATTCCCTCAGACCCCGGAAATCCCGGTTGTGGGCAAAGATGTTTACCGTCACGTATACCCTAACGTTGTGCCGGTGGGCAAACCTGACCGCCTCCGGCAATTCTTCCCGGGTAAAATTCTGCGCGCCCATCCGCAGTCCGTACTGCGGGCCGCCCAGGTAAACGGCATCCGCCCCGTAGAATACCGCCGCCTTGAGTTTTTCCATGTTTCCGGCCGGAGCCAGAAGTTCCGGCTTTTTCATCCGTTGACAACCCCGTCTATTGCTGGTATTTTCTCTTGTAGCTGTTGTGATCCTCCAGGTTCGAGGAAAACGCGTGGGTACCGTCGGGCCTGGCCACGTAATACAGGTATTCGGTCAGTGCGGGGTTCACCGCCGCCAGGAGGGACGCCCGGCCCGGCGAATTGATGGGGCCGGGCGGCAGTCCCGCAACCCGGTATGTGTTGTACGGCGAATCTATTTCCAGGTCTTTGTAATAAATTTTTTCCCTTTGACCCCCCAGGGCGTATTTAACCGTGGCGTCGATCTGAAGGGGCATGCCCAAGCGGAGCCTGTTGTAGATGACGCTGGCGATAAGCGGCCTTTCCTCGTCGACTGCGGCCTCGCCCTCGATCATGGAGGCGATGGTAACCGCCTGGTGCAGGGTCAGGTTCAAATCCCCGGCCTTCCTCTCGTAATCCAGGCTTTTTATCTCGTCCTCAAACCTGTCCAGCATCATGCTGATAATCTGGATTTCACCGGTCCGGTAGCCGGCGTGGTAGGTGTCCGGGAACAGGTACCCCTCCAGTCCCTGATCGGGGGGCACCTTTTTTAAAAACTGGTGACCGAACCTTCGTGATTCGCCCAGGGCGGCCCTGAAACTTTCCCTGTCCACCAGGCCCTTGCGGACCAGCAGGTCTGTCAGCTGGTCCAGGCTGAATCCCTCGGGCATGGTAAAGACCACCACATCGCTGGGTCCGGCTACAAGGGAGTTTACAATTTCTGGCAGGGACTGGCTCGTTTTGAACAGGTAGCGCCCCGGCTTGAGTTTCTGGTCCATACCCTGCAGCCTGGCATAAATGGAAAGGAGGTCGGGCCCTCTGATCAGGCCGTTCTTGTACAGAATCTCCCCTATTTTCGAACAATTGACATTCTCGGGAATGCTGACGCTGACCTCCCGGACCTGCTTGCCGTAATCAAGGGGCGACAGGAGGGCTTTCCAGTAAAGCACCGCCAGGTAGGAAAACAATGCCGCCACAAAAACGGCAAAAAATAAAAACGCTCGCCCGTTCATCTTCCCGTACATGTTTCACAGCCTGCTTTTTTTGACATTTATACATGATTATACATGCTATCGGAGGGCGGTACAACCCGGCCACCGGTCGGACCGGCAACAATACTGCCCGGTAAAATTATTTCCATAAATTAGTACTAATAAAAAATTTTTTTTGGGCATAATAATAACAGGCCGCCGAACGATGTGTTTCAACATAAGGCCTGGCGGCTTGCGGCCGGAGTTCTGGGAACTCGGAACAGTCTAAACGACGCTTTTGCGTAAGGCTTTGACTAAAACGGCCGGGAAAAACCCGCCTTAAAGCGGGTTTTTCCTATTCTCAGGGGGATTTATTCTTTCCGGCCCGGTGCCGGCGGACGCATCGGCGGTGGTCCCCCCGGTTCCGGTCTCTGCTGTGCCTGGGCCGGAGGGCGACCTTAAAACCCCGTCCTCGCCGGCCGGCCGGGAAACAGGATCTGTTCCGGCGCCTTCCTGCGGCAAACCGCCACCGGCCGGTTCAGACCCCGGCCCGGCAAGGATAATCTCGTCCACCGGCCGGTAGAAACTTGTCGGCAGATTCTCCACACTGGCTGCGCCCTTGTCCAAAACAAGCCTTTCGGCAGTGACCCGCATGCCTGGAATCCCCTTCCTTATTACCCTGGTCTCGCCCTCCATCAAAGCGGGGTCTTGCTGGTAAATTTCCCTGAAGGGTATGGTTTCCACCACCCTGGTCCTGATCGTCACCTCCCGCCGGCAGCCTGAGTTCCCGTATATCTTCACGGTAAGCCTGCCGGGTCCGACCAGAGTCTTGAGGTATATGTACGTGGGGGTGGAATTTCTAAACCGGAAATCAATCTGATCGAACGTCACGGTGGCGTCCCGCCCGGGCGGGACGTAGAACACCGGCAGGGAATGGCTGCTGCGCTCAAGAACTTCCAGGTTGGCAAGCAACACGGCGTTGTACAGAGTGCTGCTGACTTGGCAAACCCCCCCGCCCAGGCCGTCCACGTATTGATTGTTGATGATCACCTTGGCGTTCTTGTAACCGGCCTCGGAACTCCGGGGGCCCACCACCTCGTTAAAGGAAAAGGCCTCCCCCGGGGGAATCAACAGGCCGTCCAGGGCGCCTGCGGCCACCCCGATATTGAATGACCGGCCCGTGTCGGCGGCGTCGAAGGCGGTGGTGTAGGAAGACAGCAGCCCGTTTACGCCCATATCAAGAACGGCCCGGGTAGTCCTCCGGGGGCCGGCCTTGACCAAGTGCAGGTTGATTTCCGGACTCGGCCCAAAATTTTTAAATGCCTCCCTGATGTCACGGCAAGCCTTGTCAAGGTCGACGGCCATGCCTTCCCGGGATGGAACCACCTCCACCGTCTCGTCGGGATTTATTTTCAGCTGGGCGTCCCTGGGCGGAACGACGATTTCCGCGGCAATGGACTTCAGCTTTTTTTCCAGCCTGGCTTCATCAATCTTTATGTACAGGGGAACCCGAAAACCCTCTTTCCCGGCCCTGCGCCACTCGTTCAAGCGCTGCAGAACGGACCCCCGCCGGCCGATTTTCATGGCCTCGTCCAGCACCCTGTCCCGGTCGACGGCCACCCCTATCTCCTCCGGCCTAAGCCGCCAGACCCTGGAGCCGTGCCGGGCAATTAGGGAAGTGGACTGTAAAATTTCCTTTTCCAGCTGCAAAAGCCTGTCGTTGCCCATTCCCCTGGTCAGCTCCGACAGGTCGCAGTGCAGAATCGAGACCCCGGAAATGATTGTATCAGGTTGAACGGCCACGGCCACCCCGAGGAGAAAGGCCAGGGCGCCGAGAAAGGCCAGTGAAACGGCCACCACCGCGATTTTACAGGACAGCTTAAACTTCAAGTCGCTCTTCCTCCCTGACATTGGGCCGCGCCCCGCCAGAAAGTTGTTGCAACAATAAAAGCCGGTAAGGGAAAAGAGTACATTTCCATATACCGACTTCAAATGATATTCAGGCTGCGTGAAAATCATTAGCGGCATTAATGCGCCGGCATTTACCCGCAGTAAGTCTTTCAGTCAGGACTCTTCCCGGGCCATCATTTCCTCCCAGGTGTCGGCCACCTTCTCCCACTCCTCGTCGTCCTCGATGTCCACCAGAATCTCATTTCCCTCTTCATCCCTGGCAAATTTTAGGATAATGGCTTCGTCGGATTCCTCGTCATCGACAGGAAGCAGGATGGCGTACTCGGAACCGTCCATCTCTAGTATATCTATTACAGTAAAATCCCTTTCCTCTCCGTTATCGTCGATTAGGGTGATTACCTCTTGGCACTCCCCGCAGTCACATCCGTCGTCATGGCCGTGGTGCGTCATTTCTCTCACCTCTGTTTACAAAAAGTTGAAGATATTGTATCCTTTTGTTATATAAATGTCAAGAAAAGCCAGTTCAGGTGTTCAGGACGAGGGGCCCCTTTTGCCCCTGGCGTCGAGGTACCCCTGGAGGATGACCGCGGCAGCCACCTTGTCGACATTTTTCTTCCTTTTGGCCCTGCTCAGGTCGGCCTCCAGAAGAACCCTTTCCGCCGCTACGGTGCTCAGCCTCTCATCCCACATCTCCACCGGCAGCCCCAGTTCCTCCCTGATCAGGCCGGCATACTCAACGGCCTTCCGGCCCCGCTCACCCAGGGTCCCGTTCATGTTTTTCGGCAGCCCCAGAAGAATCTTTTTCACCCCGTAGCATTCAACCAGTTCCCGGATCCTCCGGATTTCCGCGGAAACATCCCCACCCCGCCGGATTACTTCGACCGCCTGGGCAGTCCAGCCCATGGGGTCGCTTACCGCCACACCAATGGTTCTGTCCCCCAGGTCAAGACCCATTACGCGCATATTCTCACCGCACAGTATTAATATAACCACGGAAGCCCCGGAGAACACAGGCCCGTTGAAAATTCATTCAGCCCATATAACACAATATTCCGGGAGGCCTGAAAAGAGAATTAAAAAATATTCCCACATATCCCCTTTTGAACCTCCGCGGCAGCTATATAATTTTGATGCACAGGTCCCGGCAGGCCTCGGCACAGTACCCGCAAAGACGGCACCTTGACTCGTCGACCACCGCCTTCCCGCCGGCCAGGGAAAGCGCCCCCTGGCTGCACCTCTCGGCACAGCGGCCGCAGCCGCTGCACCAGTCCTCGATGTGAAGCCTCCTGTTCTGCCGCGAAACCGCCAGATCAAGCTCCCGGTCCACCGGCCTCCCCTCGAAAAAGGCGGTGTTGTACAAGACCTCGGACCGGCTCTGCATGCCCACCGCCAGGGAGGCCAGGCCGGGCACCGAGAGGGCGAAGGACAGGGCCTCCTCCCTCGCACCGATCAGGGCGCCCCCCCCCAGGGCCTTCATTCCGTACAGCCCCTTCCCGGTCCGGGCCGCGGCGGCTATGGCCGCCTTCATATCCTCTGCCGTGCCGTCCCTGATACCGATGCCTTTTAAATTGACCAGGGGGTGAATGACGTCCAGTTCCCGGATTGCCGCCGCGGCCCGGACCGCCCGGACTGAATGGGTGGATATCCCCACCGCCCTGACATCCCCTCTTTTCTTTGCCCTGATCAGTTCTTCCACGGCCTCCCAGTGGCCCCGGATGGTAAATTCGGACTCTTGCTCGTGAAGCAGGAAGATATCAATGCAGTCCTTTCCTGTTTCCCTGAGGGCCTTCTCTATGCTGCCGCGCATGTTTTTCCCGGTGTAGGCGTATGACTTGGAAGCCAGTACAACGCCGCCGGACCGGCCTCGTATGCCTTCCCTGATGTGCCTGTAGTTGTGGTATAATTCAGCGGTGTCTATGAAGTTGACACCGGCATCCAGGGCGCACCTGATTATATTTGCCCCTTCCCTGACAGGCAGGTTGGCCTGCAGGGGACCGATGGTCAAGGATCCAAAACACAGGCGGGATACCCTGATCCCGGTCCGGCCCAGCACTCTATACTCCAAAGATCCTCTCTCCATGCAACTTATTACCTATAGCTTATGGCTAAAGAAAGCCCTGCTTAGCCGCAGGGCTTGGACTCAAGGTAGTTTTTTAGCAGTTCTTCCAGGAGCTCATCCCTTTCCAGCCGCCTCACCAGGCTCCTGGCGTTGTTGTGGCTGGTAATGTAGGCGGGGTCACCGGACAGGAGGTAGCCCACGAGCTGATTGATGGGATTATAACCTTTCTGTTTCAGAGCGGAGTATACCGAGAAAAGAATATCCCTGGCCTGGTTCATTTCCTCCCCCTGAACGTTGAACATCATGGTTTCTTCTATTTGATCCCGCTCACTGGTCACGGTATGCACCCCCCTCTAACATAAGAATATAACCTGAATCATTATCTATATTCGTTCTTTTTCACCGTTTTCCTTTTAACGTATGATTTAGTATTTGCGACAAATTTCACCCTCAGTCCCTGATCTGATCCAGGGCCACCCGGTAGGCCTTTTCCAGGGCCTCCTGCAGCCGGGCAGGCTCCTTCCCTCCGGCCTGGGCCATTTCCGGCCTTCCGCCCCCCCCTCCGCCGACCACGGGAGCTATTTCCTTCACCAGCCTGCCGGCGTGCAGCCCCCGCCCGACCAGGTCGGAGGTAACCGCGGCCACCAGGTTGACCCTTTCCCCGGTCACGCTTCCCAGGACCACCACGGCCGATCCCAGCCGATCCCTGATCAGGTCGGTCATGGCCCGCAGGCTGTCCATGTCGGGGGATGAAGCCCTGGCGGCAAGGAACCGGGCCCCCTTCAGGTCCTTCACCTTCTCCAGCAGGCTTTGCACCTCGTGCCTGGCCAGCTTGGCCCTCAGCCCCTCGGCCTCAATTTCCAGCTCCCTGATTTCCCTCACCAGGCCCTCCACCCGCTGCACCACCTCGTGGGGCATTGCCTTGGTAATGCGGGCGATTTCAAAAATCTGTTCCTCCCTGGCGTTGACGTATTTCAGGGCGCCGTCCCCGGTAACGGCCTCGACCCGGCGCAGGCCGGCACCCACCGAGCTTTCCCCTAGAATCTTGAACATGCCGACCTCGGCAGTGGACCCTATATGTGTCCCGCCGCACAGTTCCAGGCTGAACTCCCCCATCTTCACCACCCGGACCACGTCCCCGTACTTTTCGCCGAAAAGGGCCGCCGCCCCGAGGTCCCTGGCCTCTTCCAGCGGCATTTCCGCAGCTTCCACCGGCAAATTCGAAAGGATCTGGCTGTTCACCAGATCTTCTATCCTGCGCAGTTCCTCCCGGGATACGGGGGTGTAATGGGTGAAGTCGAAGCGCAGCCGGTCCGGTTCCACCAGGGATCCGGACTGGTTGACGTGGCCTCCCAGCACCTCCTTCAGGGCCTTGTGCAGCAGGTGGGTGGCCGAGTGGTTCCTGGCCACAGACCTGCGCCTCTCCTGATCCACCCGCACAGTCACTGTGTCCCCTCCGGCAATCATCCCGCCGATCACCTTGCCCCGGTGCACGTAGACGCCCTCCACGGGCTTGAACACCTCGTACACTTCCACCTCCAGATCGGTGGCGGTAATCCTGGCATGGTCGCTGACCTGGCCGCCCCCCTCGGCATAGCAGGGGGTTTCGTCCAGGACCAGCTCCACCTCTTCCCCCGCAACCGCCCTGTCCACCTCGGCCCCTTCCCTGGCCAGGAAAAGAACCCTGGACCTGGCCTCCAGGCTGTCATAGCCCACGAACCGGGTCTCACCCAGGCGGTCCCGCACCGACCGGTACAGAACATCCCTTTCCGAGATGTACTCGGTCTCCTGGCGGGCGCTGCGGGCCTTGCGGCGTTGATCCTCCATAGCCGCGGTGAAGCCGTCCTCGTCAACGCTTAGTCCCTGCTCCCGGGCCATTTCCACCGTCAGCTCCAGGGGGAATCCGTAAGTGTCGTACAGCCTGAAAGCGTCGCGGCCGCTGATTTCAAAACCGCCCGAGGACTTCGCCTCTCCGATCAGCCGGTTGAGCATTTCTGTACCCTGAACAAGGGTCTCCCCGAACCTCTCTTCCTCGGTGCGGATAACGTTCATAACGTGGTCCCTGTTCTCCTCCAGGTCCGGGTAAGCGTCCCCCATCTGCCTGATTACGGCCCCCGCCACCTCATACAGGAATGGACGGTTGATGCCAATGGTGCGCCCGAAACGCACCGCCCGCCGCAAAAGCCTCCGGATGACGTACCCCCGGCCCTCGTTGGAGGGAAGGGCCCCGTCGGAGACGGCAAAGGTGACCGCCCGGCAGTGGTCGGCAATCACCTTGAGGGCCAAATCGGCCTCCCCGCCCCGGCCGTAAACGACCCCCGCACGGCCGGCGGTAAAGTCCATAATCTCCCTGAACACGTCACTGTCAAAGTTGGTGGGTACTTCCTGGACCACGGAGGCCACCCTTTCCAGGCCCATGCCGGTGTCAATGCCCTTGTTTTCCAGGAGGGTGTACTCTCCCTTTTCGTCCCTGAAAAACTGGATAAAGACCAGGTTCCAGATCTCCAGGAAGCGGTCGCAGTCGCAGCCCACGCCGCAGTCTTCCCGCCCGCATCCCCTGGCCCGGCCGAGGTCGACGTATATTTCGGAGCAAGGGCCGCAGGGTCCGACCCCTATTTCCCAGAAGTTGGTGTCCTTGCCCATGCGGACGATCCGGTCCCGGCTCACCCCCACGTCTTTGTGCCAGATTTCAAAGGCCTCGTCGTCGTCGAGGTAAATGGTAATCCACAGCTTTTCCGCGGGCAGCCCCAGGTAATCGGTGACATACTCCCACGCCCACGGGATGGCCTCTTTTTTGAAGTAATCGCCGAAGGAGAAGTTGCCCAGCATTTCAAAAAAGGTGTGGTGCCTGGCCGTTCGCCCCACCGAATCGATGTCCGGGGTGCGCAGACATTTCTGGCAGGTAGTCACCCGGCGCGTGGGCGGCTTGGCCGCCCCGGTAAAATACGGCTTGAAGGGAACCATACCCGCAGCCGTCCAGAGGAGGCTGGGGTCGTTGCTGGGAATCAGAGAGGCGCTGGGCAAAATCTGGTGCCCCTTGCCCTCGAAGAACTTGAGGAAACTTTCCCGGATCTGGCTGCCGGTAGCTATCTTGCCTTTCAACTGACTCACCCCAGACACATAACTTCCTTATTTTTCCATTTATTATTTTATGCGGTATAATTATACAAATACACGCACGCAGTGTCAAGAATCGAATCCCTTTAGTAGCTGTCAAGTAAAATTGGGGAACATCAAAAACCT
>DYET01000189.1 GCA_020725625.1 Desulfovirgula sp.
AACAGTCCAGATAAAGTATTTTCATGGGGTACAGCATCCTCCCGCCTTTGAGTGAGTTAATGAATGTACCGTCCGGTTGATGGCCGTGGCCAGGGCCGCAGCCCCGAATCCGTTGTCAATGTTGACCACGCCAACGCCGGCGGCGCAGCTGTTCAGCATCCCCAGCAGGGCCGCCAGGCCGCCGAAGCTTGCCCCGTAGCCGATGCTGGTGGGCACGGCGATTACGGGCCGGTCGGTGAGGCCCCCGACAACGCTGGGCAGCGCCCCCTCCATGCCGGCCACAACGATAATAACTGTGGCCCGCAGGATATAATCCTGGTGGTTCAGCAGGCGGTGCAAACCCGCCACGCCGACGTCAAAAAGCTGTTCCACCGCATTCCCCATAGCCCGGGCGCAGACAACCGCTTCCTCGGCCACCGGGAGGTCGGCGGTACCAGCGCTGATTACCAGCACCTTGCCGGGATAAACAGGCTCCTCCGGCATACCGCGGACAAGGCAGCGGGCGCTGGAAAAATACTCAGCCTCCGGGCAAACTTCCCGCACGGCCGAGTAGACCTCACCGTCGGCCCGGGTTCCCAGTATAGTGCGGTTAACGGTGGACAGCTGCTTAAATATTTTGGCTACATGATCTGGCTTTTTCCCCTGGCAGAAGATCACTTCTGGAAAGCCGCAGCGCAGGCCCCGGTGATGGTCTATTTTGGCAAAGCCGAGATCCTGGTAGGGCAGGGATTTCAACCGGTGCATGGCCTGATCGACCGAAATCTCCTTTTGGGCGAGGCTGTTCAGGAGTTCCCTTATTCTGTGCTGATCCATTATCTCCACTCCCCAGCTTAGAATAACAAAGAATGTGACCGGGACTTTTCGCTCCTAGCCACACTTTCTTTACGATCACTTTACGGCGTACTAAACTGGTTCCCTGAGCCCGGGGGTCAGGACGTCAGCTCCAGGAGGCCGTTTAGGCTTCCGCTGCGCAGGCCCGCCAAGTCTACTCCCACGTAGCGGAACCCCAGTTGTTTCAGTGCGGCGTCTATTTCGCCCCGGAGCTTCGGGTCCCCGAAAAGGGTCATTTCAACCGGAAGCAGCTCCAGCCGGGCTATAGGCCCGTGATGGCGCACCCGCACCTGTGAAAAGCCCCGTTCGTGGAGAAACTGCTCGGCGCCGGCTATCTGCCGCAATTTTGTCTCGTCTATCAATTCGCCGTAAGGTATCCGGGTAGCCAGGCAGGGCTGGGCCGGATGGTACCAGTTTGGCAGGCCCAGTTCCCGGCCCAGGCTGCGGATTTCTTCCTTGGTCAGGCCGGCTTCCAGAAGGGGACTGCGCACACCCATCTCCCGGCCGGCCTGCAGCCCCGGGCGATAATCGTTCGCGTCATCGGCGTTTGCACCGTCCAGGACCGCATCGGCCCCCGTTTCCCGGGCCAGTTGCCACATTGCCGTATAAACATGACGCTTGCAAATATAACAGCGTTCCGGGGGATTGCTCAGGAAATCGGGATCGGCCATGGCATTTCCGGTGATTACAAAGTGCCTGGCGCCAATCATGCCGGCAAGATCCCTGGCCCGGTCCAGTTCCCCCGGAACCGACAGAGGAGAGTCCACTGTGGCGGCCGCCACGCGCCGCCCCAGGATGTCCGCGGCCATTTTCAAAACCAGCGTGCTGTCCACACCGCCGGAGAAGGCTACCACAGCCCCTTTAAAGTTAGACAAAATGTCGCGTAAACGGTCAAGCTTTTCACGCATGACACATCGCCTTCCGCTGTAAAATAGCCGTCAGCTCTTAGCCGTCGGCATTCAGAATCCAGACCCTCATGCCGCAAAAAAGCGGCACCACGAACAATGAAAATTCGGGAGCCGGGGGTGTGTTAAATTGGTCGTCGGTCGTCAGTCGTCAGTTGCAAGTACCGTTGTCAGAAGCTTTTGATCAGAAAGGTTAATTAGCGACGTCTGACGCCTGACGGCGAATCAGGTCAACTGGCAAACGGCGGCCCTGAAAGCTCCCCTCAAAACCTGCACCGCCTCCCGGGCCTTCCTCCCCTGGGGCCAAGAATCTCGGCCATAACTATTCCGGTATAGATCCCCGCAGGGGAGAAAAATTTCTTCAGGTGGTCCGCCGGCGCCCGGCGGCGTTCCGGGGCCCGGCCTTCACCGGCGCCCGGCGGCCTGTCCTCCCCGCCTGCATCTGCCATCTCACCGGGGGAAGCCGCCCCGCCGGAAAAGGCCGCCCCACCGCGTACGGGTTCCGGCTCCCGGGCCGGGGGCGCGGCGGCGTAATCCGCATCTCCGTCGCGGCGGGCCGTCTCGGGATCCGGGCCTGTTTCTGCGGGAAACGGGCCCCGCCGGCGGTCCCAGGGACCCGGCAGGGGCAGGTCCGGCTCTTCCCTTTCATTACCGGCGGCCCCACCCCGGGGCCGGCTCCACGGGCCCGGCAGGGGCAGGTCGTCGTATTCCCCCTCTATTACGCGCATTCCCACACCGCCTTTGTTTTTATTCGAACTGCGGGATGGACCCTTCCGGAACCGGGCCTGTTCAACCCGCCTCTCACTTCACATCCGGCCCTTCCTGGCGGTCTTCCATCCGGCTGACGGCGGAAATACCCTCCCGCATCCTGGTGTCCGCCAGCAGGTTCTGCATGTTGTAGTAGTCCATCACTCCCAGCTTTCCCTGGCGCAGCGCGTCGGCTATGGCCCTGGGCACCTCGGCCTCGGACTCCACGACCTTGGCCCTCATTTCTTCAACGAAGGCCTTCATTTCCTGCTCCCTGGCCACCGCCATGGCCCTTCTCTCCTCGGCCTTGGCCTGGGCGATCCGCTTGTCGGCCTCGGCCTGGTCGGTCTGGAGTTGGGCCCCGATGTTCCGGCCGACGTCCACATCGGCTATGTCGATGGAAAGGATTTCAAAGGCCGTGCCGGCGTCCAGGCCCTTTTCCAGCACCGTGCGGGAAATGGAATCGGGGTTTTCCAGCACGTACTTGTGGGAGTGCGAACTGCCCACCGTGGTCACCACGCCCTCACCCACCCTGGCAAGGATGGTCTCGGTACCGGCGCCGCCCACCAGCCGGTCGATATTGGCCCTCACGGTAACCCGGGCCACTACCTTGACTTCAATGCCGTCCTTGGCCACCGCCGAGACTACCGGCGTCTGGATAACCTTGGGGTTGACGCTCATCTGCACCGCCTCCAGAACGTCCCTGCCGGCCAGGTCTATGGCCGCCGCCCTTTCAAAGGCAAGGGGTATATTGGCCCTCTCGGCGGCAATCAGTGCATTCACCACCCTGTCGACATTGCCCCCGGCCAGGTAGTGGGCCTCCAGCTGGTTCACGGTTATATCAAGGCCCGCCTTGTCGGCCTTAATCAGGGGGCCTACTATCTGCCCCGGGGGAACCCGCCGCAACCTCATGCCCACGAGGGTGAAAATACCGATCCTGACGCCCGCCGCCAGGGCCGAAATCCATAGCCCCACGGGTATGAAGCTGAACAGCACCGCCACCCCCACCAGGACAAGAACGACAAAAATCAATGTGCTCAAAAACGCGATCAACCGTCAATACACCTCCTGTTTTCAGTACAATCATAATAATGTATTTCACCCCGGCTGTAAAGGATCTACAGTCAGACGTCAGCGCCGGCGGGCATTCTTCCGGTTGAGAAAGTACTATTTCTTGCCTCCCGTTTTCCGGGCCGCCTCAATCATGTCCGGGGGGAAAGCCCGGTCGAACTGGACCGAGGCCCAGTGCCGGAGCCGCCGGTCTTCCGCTTCCCAGAACAATTTCAGGATATCAATAATCCGCCTCAGGTCGGCATCGTCATCGCCGCCGGGATCACCCTCCAAAAAACGCTGGCAGGACCCAACGCTCCGGTCCCGTACCGTTGCGGCCGGGGCCTCGTCCAAAGCCTGCCGGTCAAAAATTTTATGGCAGGCGTCGAGGAAAGCCTGCCTGCCGAACCGGCTTATAATTTTTATAATCAGTTGTTCCAGTGCAACAAACATGTCTCCTTCGCCGTTGCTCAGCCACTTTTCGTTGACATGATAATGGCAGCAGATAAGCCTGATCAGGTGTGAAGACGGACTTCGGGCGCCGCTTTCTATGCCGGCGATGTGGGAGCGGTTCACGCCGAGGGGAAGGGCGAATTTTTCCTGGGAAAGGCCCAGTTTTTTTCTTACTGACAGAATCCTTTTGCCTGCACTCATTTAATACCACCGGTAGTATTCGACTTTATATATTACATTTAGGACATTTGTCCGGCTAAAAAACTCTTGATTTCGTAGTATTTCATAAATTTTGGGCATCCCCCCTACAGCATTGAAGATTAATTTTTTTAGCAGGCGGGATGGAAGAAGCCCGCAGGGCGACTGGAATCCC
>DYET01000190.1 GCA_020725625.1 Desulfovirgula sp.
AGGTACGGTGAAAACCCCAACCGCCTGCAGCATTACTATCAGTACCAGGTTATATTAAAACCTTCTCCGGACGACGTGCTGGAGGTTTACCTGGAGAGCCTCAAGGCCATCGGCATCGACCCCGACATGCACGACATCCGTTTCGTGGAGGACAACTGGGAATCCCCCACCCTTGGCGCCTGGGGACTGGGCTGGGAGGTCTGGCTGGACGGGATGGAAATAACCCAGTTTACCTACTTCCAGCAGTGCGGGGGTATCGACTGCCGGCCGGTGTCGGTGGAAATCACCTACGGGCTGGAAAGGCTGGCCATGTTCATCCAGGAAAAGGACAGCGTCTTCGATATCCTGTGGGTGGACGACGTCACGTATGGTGATGTCCACCACCGGGGCGAGGTGGAGCACTCCCGCTACAACTTCGAGGAAGCCGACACCGACATGCTTTTTAAAATGTTCGACATGTTTGAGCGGGAGGCCGAGAGGGTCAATGCCCGGGGCCTGGTGCTCCCGG
This sequence comes from Desulfovirgula sp., assembly GCA_020725625.1. GTDB lineage: Bacteria > Bacillota > Desulfotomaculia > Desulfotomaculales > Desulfocucumaceae > JAILZP01. The sequence continues at coordinate 509 of DYET01000190.1, forward strand.
CTTACGACTACGTCCTTAAATGCTCTCACACCTTTAATCTGCTGGATGCCAGGGGGGCCATCAGCGTCACCGAGAGAACCGGCTATATCCACCGGGTGCGCAACCTGGCCCGGGCCTGCGCCGAAGCCTACGTCAGGCAGCGCGAGGACCTGGGTTACCCCCTGTTGAAGCGAAAGGGGGCGCAATAACCGTGAGAGACTTCTTGCTGGAAATAGGCACGGAAGAGATGCCGGCCCGCTTCCTAGGACCGGCCCTCCAGCAGCTGAAGGAACTGGCCGAGGGCCAAATCGTGGAAAAGAGGATCGATTTTGAACGGATCCGGGTGGCGGGTACGCCAAGGCGTATGGCCGTGTACATTTCCGGCCTGGCGGAAAGCCAGCGGCCCCTGGTAAAGGAGGTAAAAGGGCCGGCCTTGAAGGTGGCCTACAGCGCAGGGGGCGATCCGTCGCCGGCGCTGCTGGGTTTTGCCAGGAGCCAGGGGGTTGATGTGGCCGACCTGGTGGTAAAAACAGTGGGGCCGGTGGAGTACGTTTTTGCCAGGAAAAGCGAGCAGGGCAGGCCCACCGCCGAGGTGCTGGCCGAGGTTTGCCCGGCCATGATTACCGGCCTTCATTTTCCCAAGCCCATGCGCTGGGGGGATATGGACTTCCGGTTTGCCAGGCCCATCCGCTGGTTGGTGGCCCTTTACGGCAGCGAGGTAATCAGTTTCAGCCTGGCCGGGCTGGAGTCCGGCCGGATTACCTACGGCCACCGCTTTTTAAGCCGGGGCCCTTTGGCCCTGGGGGATGCCCGGGATTATTTCGACGGCCTGAAGAGAGCCTTCGTGGTGGTTGACCCGGAAGAAAGAAGGGAGATGATCAGCCGGCAGGTGGAGGCCGAGGCCGGCGGCGCCGGCGGCCGGGTGGAGGAAGACCGGGAACTGCTGGACGAGGTCAACAACCTGGTTGAATACCCCACTGCCTTTACCGGGCGTTTCGACCCGGCATTTTTGAGGCTGCCCAAGGAGGTTCTGGTGACGGTGATGCGGGAGCACCAGAGGTATTTCCCGGTCACCGGGGCCGGCGGAAACCTCCTGCCCATATTCGTCGGGGTCCGCAACGGGGCGCCGGAAAACATGGAAACGGTGCGGGCCGGAAATGAAAAGGTGATCCGGGCCAGGCTGGCCGACGCGGCATTTTTCTGGGACGAGGATTTAAAAACGCCTCTCGGGGACCGGGCGGGATCCCTGAAAAAGATTGTCTGGCAGGAGAACCTGGGTACGGTGTACGACAAGGTGGAAAGGATCACCGCCCTGGCCCTTTTTATCGGCGGGAGGCTGGGAGCAGGGGAAGACCTGCTGGCGGTGATCAAGAGGGCGGCCGAAATCTGCAAGGCCGACCTGGTTACCAGCATGGTCTATGAATTTCCCGAACTGCAGGGGATTATGGGCAGGGAATACGCCCTCAGGTCGGGGGAAGACCCCGGTGTGGCCCAGGCCGTTTTTGAACACTATCTGCCCCGGTTTTCCGGGGACCTGCTGCCCGCCACCCGGGCGGGGAGGGTCTTAAGCCTGGCCGACAAGTTCGACAACCTGGTGGGATGTTTTGCCGTGGGCATCCAGCCGACCGGTTCCCAGGATCCCTATGCCCTGCGCCGCCAGGCCCTGGGGATAAGCCACATCATCATGGAAGGGGAACTGGTGATTTCCCTCGGGGAAACAGTTGCCAGGGCTTATGAGGGCTATGTCCGGAAGGCGGCGCTGAAAATCGACAGGAATACCGTCATGAGCGAACTGGAGGAGTTTTTCCGGCAGAGAATCCGGGGGTTCCTGATAGACCGCGGCTTTGCCTACGACATCGTGGACGCGGTGATTTCGGCGGGCGCCGACGACATCCTGGGAGTGCTGCAGAGGGTGGAGGCCCTGGACCGCTTTCGCCTTGAGCCTGCCTTTGAGGCTGTGATTACCGCCTTCAACAGGGCCAACAACCTTTCCAGGAAATACGAGGGGACCGAAGTTTCGCCGAAACTGCTGCAGCACACCGCAGAAAAGGATCTTTTCAATGCCCTTTCCGGGGTCCGGCAGGAGGTCGGTGAACTGCTGAAAAAGAGGGATTACAGCGGGGCCCTGCGCCGGGTGGCGGTGCTGAGGAAGCCGGTGGACGCCTTTTTTGACGCCGTCATGGTCATGGTGGAGGACGAAAGAGTCCGCGACAACCGGCTTGCCCTCCTCAAGAACATAGCCCTTTTAGTGTCCCCCCTGGCGGACCTGAGTAAAATTGTCGTACATTAAAAAAACTTGAATGGATAACAAAAAACCAATATAATATATATTATATTGGTGGCTGTTTTCATTTAGTATAACACAATGCTCTTTAAGGGGCGATATTATTGGAATTTACCAAGAGACAGGAAGCCATTCTCGAAATCATCAAGAAACAGGGACCCATCACCGGCGAGCAGATTGCCGAAAAGCTGTCGCTGACCAGGGCCACCCTAAGGCCGGATATGGCCATCCTGACCATGTCCGGGGTCGTCGGGGCGCGCCCCAGGGTGGGCTATTTTTACAGCGGCAAAACCCCCGGCAGGATAATGGCCGAAAAGCTGCACAAGGTGAAGGTGGGGGCCATCAAGTCGGTGCCGGTGGTGGTCAATGAAAAGTGTACCGTATACGATGCGGTGGTAACCATGTTCACCGAGGATGTGGGAACCCTTTTCGTGGTCAAGGAGGGCGGCTTCCTGGAAGGGGTGGTATCCCGAAAGGATCTGCTCAAAATCACCCTGGGCGGGCACGATATTCAAAAACTGCCGGTGGGGGTGGTGATGACCAGAATGCCCAACGTCATATACACCGATCAGGAGGAATCGGTCTGGGCCGCGGCCAAGAAACTACTGACCCACGAGATTGACGCCATGCCGGTGGTCCGCCTGAAGGAAAACCCGGACGGGCGCAGGGGGCTGGAAGTGGTGGGCCGCCTGAGCAAGACCAACATCACCAGGTTCTTCGTAGAACTGGGCGAAGACGGCTGATGCCGCAGTACAATAGCTTTTTTAAATGAAGGGGGAGGTTTCCATAGGCGCCGAAAAAAGCAGGCCCGTCGTGTATATAATATCCGACTCCATCGGGGAGACTGCCGAACTGGTGGCCAGGGCCGCGGCCAGCCAGTTCAACGGCGGTATGGTGGACATAAGAAGGGTGCCCTATGTCAACGACATAGATGAGATTCCCGAAATCGTGGAAGAGGCCAGCGCCTTCAACAGCGTCATCGCCTATACCCTGGTGCTGCCTGAATTTAGGGAAGCCCTGGTCAGGGAGGCTGCCAAGTACGATATAATCACGGTGGACATAATGACTCCCATGCTTGACGCCCTGACCAAGGCCGAGGGCAGGCCCCCAAAGCTGGAACCCGGGCTGGTCAGAAAAATGGACGAGGAGTATTTCCGCAAGGTGGAGGCCATCGAATTTGCGGTCAAGTACGACGACGGCAAGGACCCCCGGGGGATTAACAAGGCCGACCTGGTCATCATCGGCGTCAGCCGGACCTCCAAGACCCCGCTGTGTATGTACCTGGCCCACAAGAGGCTGAAGGTGGCCAATGTTCCGCTGGTGCCCGAGGTGTCGCCGCCGGAGGAGATATTCAAGCTTCCTCCGCACAGGTTGATCGGGCTCACCATCCGTCCCAACCATCTCAACGAGATTCGCAGGGAGCGTCTGAAAACGCTGGGATTGACCTCCCATGCCGATTACGCCAACATGGACAGGATTCTGAAGGAACTGGAGTACGCTGAAGGGGTCATGAAAAGGGCCGGCTGCTCGGTAATCGACGTCACCAACAAGGCCGTGGAGGAAACGGCCAGCAGGGTTCTGGAGATATACTACAGGGGTGAGAGACATGGCAAGTAGGAAGTATGTTTACCGATTCGACGAGGGCAGGGCGGACATGAAGGACCTGCTCGGCGGCAAAGGGGCAAACCTGGCCGAGATGACCCGCATCGGCATACCTGTACCGCCGGGGTTTATCGTCACCACTGAGGCCTGCAGGGAGTTTTACATAGAGGGAGGGAAATTCCCTCCGGGGATGGAGGATCAGGTCAGGGAGGCGCTTTGTAACCTTGAAAAGGAAGCAGGGAGAAAACTCGGCGATCCTGACAACCCTTTGCTGGTGAGCATCAGGTCGGGGGCTCCCGTATCCATGCCGGGCATGATGGATACCGTCCTGAACCTTGGGCTCAACGACCTTACCGTCGAGGGGGTGGCCGCCGGCACCGGGGACCGCCGGTTCGCCTACGACTGCTACCGGCGGTTGTTGAACATGTTCGGCGACGTGGTTCTGGGTATCGATCACCAGAAATTTGAGCGTGTACTGGAGTTCCAAAAGGACAAAAAGGGGGTCTTTTTCGACCACCAACTGGAAGCTTCGGACTGGGAGGAAGTGGTTCGCGAGTACAAGCGGATAATCGAGCGGGAAACCAGGAACCCGTTTCCCCAGGACCCGATGACTCAGCTGTTCATGGCCATATACGCGGTGTTCAACTCCTGGAACAACGACCGCGCCAGAATATACAGGAAGATCAACAGGATACCCGACGACCTGGGAACGGCCGTCAACATTCAGCTGATGGTCTTCGGAAACATGGGCAACGACTCGGGAACCGGGGTTGCCTTCACCCGCGATCCTTCCACCGGATCCAACCAGTTATATGGCGAATATCTGATTAACGCCCAGGGCGAGGACGTAGTGGCGGGGATTAGGACCCCCCAGCCCATTTCAGCCTTGGAAAAGGAGATGCCCGATGTCTACCGGCAGTTTGCCGATACCTGCCGGCTCCTTGAAAAGCACTACCGGAATATGCAGGACATTGAGTTCACCATTGAGCGCGGCAAGCTGTACATGCTGCAGACCAGAAACGGCAAGCGCACCGCCCAGGCCGCAATCAAGATCGCGGTGGACATGGTCAAGCAGGGCCTGATTACCAAGGAAGAGGCCCTTGTCAGGGTCGACCCCGCCCAGCTGGACCAAATCCTGCACAGGAGAATAAATCCCACGGCAAAGCTGGAAGTAGTGGCGGTGGGCCTTCCGGCCTCACCGGGGGCGGCCTCCGGCAAGGTGATCTTCGACGCCGACGAAGCTGAAAAACTGGGCCAGGAAGGAGAAAAGGTCATCCTGGTGCGCACCGAGACCACTCCGGACGACATTCACGGCATTGTGGCCGCCCAGGGAATTCTCACCTCCCGGGGGGGAATGACCAGCCACGCCGCCGTGGTCGCCCGGGGCATGGGCAAGCCCTGCGTGTGCGGCTGCGAGGCGCTGCGCATCGACTACGAGAGGGAGCGGTTTACCGTCAGCGACCTTGAATTCAAGAAGGGAGATCTGATTTCCATAGACGGGGCCACCGGGCAGGTCATCCGAGGCGAGGTGCCCATGGTTGACCCGGAACTGTCGGAAGAGTTCAGGGAGCTGTTGCAGTGGGCGGACGAGTTCCGCACCCTGGGGGTCAGGGCCAACGCAGACACCCCCGAGGATGCCGCCAAGGCCAGGGAGTTCGGGGCCGAGGGCATCGGCCTGACCAGGACCGAGCACATGTTTATGGCCCAGGACCGGCTTCCCATTGTTCAGCGGATGATCCTGGCCGCGACCCCCGAGGAACGGGCCCGGGCCCTTGAAATGCTTCTGCCGATGCAGCGGGGCGATTTCTACGGCATCCTCAAGGTCATGGAAGGACTGCCGGTGACCATCAGGCTCCTGGACCCGCCCCTCCACGAATTTTTGCCGGACGCAG
>DYET01000191.1 GCA_020725625.1 Desulfovirgula sp.
ATGCTGGAGAGGAAGCGCGCCTTCATCTCCGCCAGTTCCTGCTATTCCGTGACGTCACGAAAAACTTCGACCCCCCCGATTACCTCCCCGTCTTCCCCAAAGAGGGGGGCCACGCTTACCTCCACGGTCAGCCGCGAATTGTCCCTGCGCAAAGCGCGTACCATCACCGGTTTTTTACCGGGCAAACCCGTCGCTATACTCTGGTACAGCGGGCAGAAATCGCTGTCACAAAGCCGGTTTCCGCTCATATCGACGTGGTTTAATATATCGTCCGAGCACCGGCGTCCCAGCACTTCATCCGCGCCATAGCCGGTAATGGCCTCGCAGGCGCGGTTCCAGAAGATAATCCGCCTGTTCCTGTCGGTGAGATATACGCCGTCATTTACGCTCAGGAGAGTGCGTTTAAAATTTTCCGTGTTGCTCAAAAAAGTACCTTCCAGGATGTGTATCTTATTTTCACCGGTCAATGCTAAAAACACCTCCAGCACCCCTTTGATGATAAACGGTAGCACAACATCACCGTCTTGTCACGCAATTATTTTTATTTTTTACGGGGCAGCACAGGCGCTGCGGTTTGCCGGCTGTTTTTGGCCCGTCGCCCACTGTCACAACAGAATCACCCGGCATATATTAGGTATTGATCTTTTCGGAGGCGGCGCCATGAAAAAGTTCAGGGCAACCCTTCATGGGCCGTTTTTTACTGGCATATCCTAACAAGGAGGTTAAGGTGAAATGGGCTTCGGCAGGCTCAAAAAGGTTTTTCCCGGCGGCAACACCAGCAAGGGTTTTTATTCCTTCTACGACTACATCATCAAGCCCGACGCCTCCAGAATCTTCGTCATCAAAGGCGGGCCGGGGGTGGGCAAATCCACCTTCATGAGGAAAATAGGGGAGGCGATGCTGGAAAAGGGTTATGACGTGGAATTCCACTGCTGCTCCTCGGACAACGGTTCCCTTGACGGGGTGGTCATTCCGGCTATAGGGGTGGCCCTGCTGGACGGCACCGCGCCACACGTTGTTGATCCCAGAAATCCGGGCGCTGTCGACGAGATCATCCACCTGGGGGACCACTGGAACACCAGGGGCATAGCGGGCAACAGGCAGGAAATCCTGGAATCCAACCGGGAGGTGGGCAGGCTGTTTCGCCGGGCCTACGGCTACCTGGCCAGCGCCAAAATATTTCTTGACCAGGTGGAGTCTTACTACCAGGACACCGGGGCCCTGGACGTGGGCGCCCTGGACAAACTCTGCCTGGATCTGACCCACGAGATTTTCGAGGGCAGGGAGCGGCAGACCGACAAGCCCGGGGCAAGGCACCTCTTCATTACCGCCATCACCCCGGACGGGCCGGTAAGCCACCTTGACACCGTTGCGGACCGGCTCAGCAGGAGATACATCATCAGCGGGGACGACGGCACCGGCAAGACCACCCTGGTCCGGAGGCTCATGGACGCAGCCATGATGCGCGGGTTCAACGTGGAGGCCTATCACTGCGCACTAACCCCGGACAACATAGACCACCTGGTCATCCCTGCCCTAGATACGGCGGTGATCAATTCGGTGGAGCCCCACTTCTACCGGCCGAGGGGTGAAGACCGGGTAATCGACACCATGCAGTTCGTCAACCCGTTGCTGAACACCCAGTACCTGGCGGAAAAGACCACCGCCAGGGAGATGTACCGCCGCAGCATGGAACTGGCAGTGGACTTTATCGCCAAGGCCAAGGCCGAGCACGACCGCATGGAGACCTTTTACGTCCCGTACATGAACTTCGATGAAGTCGACGCCCGCCGGGAGAAAATCCTGGCCCGCATCCTGGAACTGGCGGGAGATAAAAAATGACTTGTTCCCAAGGCTGCCGGCCGGAACCGGCCGGCAGCCATACACCCGGCCCGGCCGCAGCCCAGGACGCCAGGCCCCGGTAACCCGCCTGCGGTTGCAGTTTACCCAAACGCCGGCAAACGCAACATAAGTCCCGTCACGTGAACCTCGTCCTTCCGGGCACCGTTTTTCCCAGAAGGAAGGAATAATGTCGAATATTATAGAATGTAGTACAGTACGGTAAGTTTCAGCGGTGTACTATACTACAAGGAGCGTGACGGGATGGAGGACCGCCACCTGGGCTTTCTAAAAGGCCATCACGATGAAAGAAGGCCGCGCCGGAGGACAGGTTCTCCCGGCCGGTTAAATCCGCTGATCGCTCTCCTGTTTGTCGCTCTCTGGGCGGGCATGGTTTACGGCGGATACTATTACGCTAAACAGTACTTCGACCAGTCCATCCAGAATGTGCAGCAGACCAACGCCGTGAACGTCCAGATGCTTGAGGCCCGACTCGACACCCTGTCCGCGGACCTGAAAGAGATCGAGAACGCACTGCGCAGCGCCGGCCTGACCCTTTCCAATTCCGACACCACCCAAAAGGAATTGAACAAAAAGATAGAAAAGCTGGACAAGCAGCTTCAGGAGCTGGAAAGGAGTCTTAAGATACTGAAGGAGGCGCCCAATGCGGCTCGTTAACCTCTTGATAATCCTTGTCTTCGCTCCCTTTATCGGCCTAGGCATGGCCCTGGCCGGGTTCGGCCGGCAGGCGGAGGAACTGGGGCTCCCCCTGGACAGAATGAGCCGGCCGGTCGAGGCTGCGGAAAAAGAAGCCGCTTCCCTGCAGCAGAGCGTATCCTCCCTGAACCTCTCGGCGGCGGAGCAGGAGCGGAGGTACAGGGAACAGGAAAGCTTCCTGGGCCGGCTGGCTGTAAAAAGCGAAGCCCAAAAGGAGATGTCCGACCAGATTTATGAAGAGCGAATCCTGGCCATGCTTGGCCCCCCCATTGGAGTGCACCGCTCAAGCCGCGTCGAAATCAAGGTCTTCAAGCTCGACGAACTGGGCTACCGCGGTTACATAGCCAAGGTTAAGCTCTTTGACCCCTCGGCCTTCAAGGTGGTGCTGGCCGGGGACAGGCTGGGCGAAAAGGAAACCACCGGAAGCGCCGTGGCGCGGACCGGAGCCGTCCTGGGCATCAACGGGGGAGGGTATTACAGCGCGGTCAAGGACGGCCGCCAACTGGCCTACCCCATTGGAAACACCGTCATCGACGGAAAGTTTGTCGGCGGCTTCACGGCGGACGATGACGTTTTCTTTGCCGGCATCCGGAAAAACGGCAAGTTTATCGGCGGCACATTTTCCACATACGGCGACCTGGCAAGGCTCGACCCCTGGCAGGGGGTGAGCTTCCTGCCCGTTCTGATAAAGGAGGGGAGACCTCTCCAGGTGCCCAGGCAATGGGCAACCACCAGGCAGCCCCGGACCATTATCGGCGAATATGCCAACGGGGACCTGATCATGATCGTGGTTGACGGGCGCCAGTCCGACTGGAGCAGCGGGGTTACCCTGGAGCGCCTGCAGGTCAAGCTTGCCGAACTGGGCGTCAAGGAGGGCTACAACCTGGATGGGGGCGGTTCCAGCACCTTTGTCTTCAAGGGCAATGTTCTCAACCGCCCTTCCGATGGCAGGCAGCGCCCGGTGGTCACCAACATCGTAATCATGCCCTAGCGGGGCTGCCCGGCTGAACTCCGGGCAGTCGCGCCCGATCCGTTCAACCGGTTCTCTTCACCACGGTAAGAAGCATTTTGAACGCCTTCCGGGCTTCCAGGGCGTGGGGAACATCCGCCGGCATGACTACCGCTTCCCCCTCCCCGACTGTCAGCACCTGCCCGCCGATGGTAATCTCGGCCTCACCCTCCAGGACCTGCACCATGGCGTCCCCGGGGGCGCTGTGGGCGCTTATTCCCTCGCCCCTGGAGAAGCAAAACAGGGTGATGCTGACAGTGGGAAGCTGGGCTATGGTCCTGCTTACTACCTGCCCCTCCTGGTAGCCGACCAGGTCCTTCAATACCAACACCTTTGAGAATTCAATGTTTTTCATCAATACCACGGACACGGTACAACCCTCCCGGCATTTGTTTTGGATTTATGTATTTGGACTAATGTACAAAGAAGGAGTGTTTCCCCACACTCCTCCCTTGTCCATTCCCGTGTTTTAGCCGAGGATCTCCTTGAGATCCTGATCCGGCGTAGTGATCAGCTTGAGGTTGTAGTTCTGCTGGATCACGCCCAGCACGTTGGGCGTCAGGAAGGCCGGGGCCGATGGGCCGATGCGGATGTTCTTCACGCCCAGGTGCAGCAGGGTCAGCAGGATGGCCACCGCCTTTTGCTCGAACCAGGACAGCACCAGGGAGAGCGGCAGGTCGTTGACGCCGCAGTTGAAGGCCTTGGCCAGGGCCACGGCCACCTGAATGGCCGAATAGGCGTTGTTGCACTGGCCCATGTCGATCAGGCGCGGGATGCCGTCGATGTCCCCCAGGTCCAGGTAATTGAAGCGGTACTTGCCGCAGCCCAGGGTCAGGACCACGCAGTCCTTGGGCACCTTCTGGACAAACTCGGTGTAGTAGCTGCGGGAAGCATTGGAACCCTCGCAACCGCCCACCAGGAAGAAGTGGCGGATCTTTCCGGCCTTCACCGCGTCAACGATCTTGTCTGCTATGGACAGGACAAAATTGTGGTGGAAGCCGGTGGTCAGTTCAACGCTGCCCTCTTTTTCCGGCAGGGGCGGGCACGACTTGGCCTTCTCAATCACTGCCCTGAAGTTACGGTCCTTGATGTGGGTTACACCCGGGAGCCTGGCGATGCCGCAGGTAAACATTCGATCCTTGTATGAATCCCTGGGAATCAGGACACAGTTAGTTGTTCCCAGGATGGCGCCGGGAAATTCTTCAAATTCCTTCTTTTGATTTTGCCAGGCGGATCCGTAGTGCCCGGCCAGGTTCGGGAACTTCTTCAACTCCGGATAGGCGTGGGCCGGCAGCATCTCGCCATGGGTGTAAACGTTGACGCCCTCCGGTTCGGCCTGCTTCAGCAGTTCGTAGAGGTCCAGCAGGTCGTGCCCGGTAATGATTACCCCGGGGCCGGGCTTAAAGCCTGTCGGCACTTTCACCGGCTCAGGTAATCCGAACCGCTCCACGTGGGCCTTATCCAAAAGATCCATTGCCCTCAGGTTAATCTCACCGCACTCGAGGACCTTCTCGATATGGCTGTTCAGATCGAAGTTGACGTTGGTCAGGGTGGTGAAGAGGGCGTCGTGCATGAAGGCGTCCACCTGTTCATCCCGGGCGCCCAGCTCCCTGGCGTGATAAGCATAGGCCACGATCCCCTTCAGCCCGATAACCAGCGTGTCCTGCAGGCTGGCGATATCCTCGTTCTTGCCGCAAACCCCCGCCTTGGTGCAGCCGGTTCCCCCTGCCGTCTGCTCGCACTGGTAGCAAAACATCGTGCATTCCTCCTTAAGCTCGATTAACATTTATAAATTTATTTTAAAAAGACACCTGCAGCTATGATTTAAGTCACACTATAACGTTTTTTTCATCACAGCAACAATGTGATATAGATTTTCGGCAAACTCCCTGTTTCCTGCAAAAATGCGGTATCCAACAGGAAAATTTGCGCCAATTATAAAGGTGGTACAGTAATTGACAAGCAAGGATACCCACGTCAAAAGCAAGCATTTCTAGAGTCAATGCCATCCTTAGTTTGAAGGAACTTAATTTAGGTCAAATTAATCAATGTTGGCATCAGAATTAAAGTTTGGTGCTTTTTGTCGCAAGGCATCCCACCCCGGTAATGCTAATGACATCATTTATTTTTGGGCGGTTACTGCCGTACCGGAAACCCATCGAGGACCTTTGCTGGAGGACGGCGGTTAAAATATTGGGGGCAGAAAGGCTGAAACTGCCGGGATAAGCTTCCGGGATTCGGAATCCGGAATCCAAAAACCAAAGGGTTTTTCAGGGTAAAAAAACATGAGCCGGAACGGAAGGCCCCTATGTCCTGATTTCCCTCCTGTCTCCCGACTCCTATCTCCTGTATTCCTCTTAAAAGTCAACTCCTGTTTTTCTTCAGTTCCCCGATCAGCGCCAGGGCCACGGCCCGGGCGTCGGCCACCACCTTAAAATCTGAAAACTGGAATATTTCGGCATTGGGGTTGGTATTCACGCTGATCACCAGGCCCGAATCCTTCATCCCCACCACGTGGTGGGTTGCGCCGGAAATTCCGAATCCCAGGTAAACCTTGGGGCGCACCGTTTTCCCACTGGTCCCGATCATGGTGTGATCCCCTTCGGTCCACCCCTCGTCCAGGGCCGGCCGGGTGCAACCCACCGCCGCCCCCAGCAGTTCGGCCAGTTCCTCCAGCAGCTGCCAGTTTTCCCGGGATCCCACGCCCCACCCGCCGGCAATGACCACCTCGGCCTCCTCCAGGGGCTTTCCGGTCAGTTCCTGTCGCTGCACCTCCA
>DYET01000024.1 GCA_020725625.1 Desulfovirgula sp.
ACCAACAACATCGATCACTGCGCCCGCCTCTGACACGCCCCCACTGTCGCCGGTCTGGCGGCAGCGTTCGGGAGCGGGGCGATGACCAACCCCATCTCCGACATTTCCGGGGCCGACTTTATACTGGCCATCGGCACCAATACCACCGAGTCCCACCCTGTTATCGGGCTGCAGGTAAAAAAGGCGGTCCGGAACGGGTCCACCCTGGTGGTGGTTGACCCCCGCAGGACCGCGGTGGCCGGTCTGGCCGCCCGCCACCTGCAGATTAAGTCCGGGTCGGATATAGCCCTGCTTAACGCCATGGCCAACGTGATTATCGAAGAAGGCCTGTACAACAGGGAGTTTGTCGAACAGTGCACCGAGGACTTTGATGCCTTCAGGTCCGCCGTGACCAAGTACACCCCCGAGTTAGCCGAAGGCATCACCGGGGTGCCGGCCGGCATCATCCGGGAGGTGGCCAGGGGCTACGCCCGGGCCAAAAACGCGGCCATACTCTACACCATGGGGGTAACCCAGCACATCTGCGGCACTCACAACGTATTCGCCATAGCCAACCTGGCCATGATCTGCGGCCATATCGGCAAGCCATTCAGCGGGGTCAACCCCTTGAGGGGCCAGAACAACGTACAGGGCGCCTGCGACATGGGCGGCCTGCCCAACGTTCTGACCGGCTACCAGCCCGTCACCTCCGGCGAGGCCAGGGCCAAGTTCGAGGCCGCCTGGGGCTGCGGGCCGATTCCGGCCAAGCCCGGCCTGACCGTGGGTGAGATGATGGAAGGGGCCGCCCACAGCACTGTCAAGGGCATGTACATCATGGGAGAAAACCCGGTGCTCTCGGACGCCGACGCCGGGCACGTGGTCCATGCGCTGGAGAAACTGGAGTTCCTGGTGGTCCAGGACATCTTCCTGACCGAAACGGCCAGGCTGGCCGACGTGGTTCTGCCCGGCGCCAGCTTCGCCGAGAAGGACGGCACCTTCAGCAACACCGAGCGCCGGGTGCAGCGGGTGCGCAAGGCGGTTGAGCCGGTGGGCGGCTCAAAGGCGGACTGGCAGATTATCTGTGAACTGGCCACTGCCATGGGCTATCCCATGAAATACAGTTCACCCGCCCACGTGATGAAGGAAATCGCGGCCCTTACCCCGTCGTACGGCGGCATATCATACGACCGCCTGGAGAAGGGGGGCCTGCAGTGGCCCTGCCCGTCCCCGGACCACCCGGGGACCCCGGTCCTGCACGTGGGCAGATTCTCCCGGGGCCTGGGCAAGTTCCACCCGGTGGAGTACGTGCCGCCCGACGAAATGCCGGACGAAAACTACCCGCTGATCCTGAGCACCGGCCGGCGGTACTACCACTACCACACCGGCACCATGACCATGCGCACCGGTTCCCTGGAGGTCCACTACGGCCGGGAACACCTGGAAATCAACCCGGCCGACGCGGAAAGGCTGGACATCAGGGACGGGGATACGGTGAGGGTTTCCTCCCGCCGGGGCAGCGTGGAACTGGAGGCCAGGATTACCGACGTGGTGTTACCGGGGATGGTCTTCACCTCCTTCCATTTCCCCGAGGTGGCCGTTAACCGGCTGACCAACCCTGCCCGGGACTCAATAGCCAAGATACCGGAACTGAAGGTCTGTGCCGTAAAAGTGGAGAGAATAGCATAAGAGAAGGATATCTGACATATGAAGAGGGTCCGCTCCCATACCGGCAGCGGACCCTCTTGGATGGCCGGATTCCGGCCTCGGGCACTATCAGTTGCTTGCTCAAAGGACGGGTTGCCCCAACTAATTGATTCTCTTAGCCTTTTCGTAGTCTTCCGGGGTGTTTAAATTCATCAGTAATTTTTGGAGGTCCGGGAATTCCGAAAAGTCTACTTCCACCGCTTTCCACCTCACCAGGTAGAGGGGGGCCGTCACCTTGTAAACTCCGTTTTTAATGGAGGTTTCGGCTGCACCGGTAAAGGCCTTGCCGTACAGGGAGAATAGGGGCTCAAAGTAGTTTCCGTGCTTCAGTATCACCGCGTCGTAGCCGTCAGCTTCAGAGATAATCCTTTGCACCAGTTTCTCATCCAGGAAGGGGATGTCGCAGGCCGCCACAAAGCCGTACCTGTTTCGGGCAGCCGTCAGTCCCGCGTGAATCCCCGAAAGGGGGCCGCAGCCCTGGTGGATGTCCGGCACCACCGGGTAGCCCAGGTGTCCCAGCTCTTTAACATCGCCCCCGGCGATGATTATTTCTGAGCAGACCCCGGACAGGACCCGGGCTACCCGTTCAATCAGGGTCATGCCGCCTAGCTCCAGAAGCGCCTTGTTTTTTCCCATGCGGTTGCTTTTCCCGCCGGCCAGGATTATTCCCGATAAATTCACGCCACACACCCTTTGCCCCCGGCTGCCCACAACCAGCCGGATTTCCGTTGGCTGATTGTTTTAACAGGGGTTGTCTTGTGTTATTTTATAATAGACGCGGTGTAAAAAGCAAAGGGGGGCGGCGCTGCATGAAGAGTATCCCGGTGGTCTCGGTGGTGGGGGAATCCGGGGCCGGCAAGACCACTTTCCTGGAAAAGCTCATCAAAGAGCTGAAGGCCAGGAAAGTAAGGGTGGGCGTTGTAAAGCACCACCTCCACGGCGCCGACATCGACCGGCCGGGAAAGGACACCTGGCGGCTTGCCGGAGCAGGGGCCGAAGCCGTGGCCATTTCCACCCCGGAAAAGGTGGGCCTGTTTAAAAAACTGGAGAGGGAAATGAACCTGGATGAGGTGGCCGGGCTGATAGGGGACGTGGACATCATCCTTGCCGAAGGCTACAAAAAGGGGGACAAGCCTAAAATCGAGGTAAACCGCTCGGCTCACTCCAACAGACTGATTTCGGACCCTGCGGAACTAATTGCCGTTGTCAGCGATGTTGGGTGGAATGTCGGAGTGCCGGTTTTCGGCCTGGAAGACTCCGCTGGGGTGGCCGACCTGCTGCAGTCCAGGTACCGCCTCGGATTGCGGTAAACGCAGCTATCCATAATTTACCATGCAAAAACATTTTAAGAAACAGGAGGAGTATGCTACTTTTGATAGAATTTCTAACCCGTAAAGTGTAAACCGGAAATAACAGAAAGTTATTCATTTTAAGAAAAAATTATGTTTAGTTGATTTTTATTTTTTAAACCAAAACTGAATGAATTGTCAATCATCAACTGCAGAGGAGGTCATATAAAATTGACGGACAAGATTGACAAAACCTGGCTCAAGAGTTACCCCGAGGGCATGTGCCCGACCCTGGAGTATCCCGACAAAACCATGCCGGACCTGCTTGCGGAGGCGGCGGCGAAGCTGCCCGGCAGGACGGCCATTGCCTTCGCCGGGATCGAACTAAACTACCAGACCGTGTACGGAATGGTTCTGAAAACCGCCACCTTCCTTAGCGAACTGGGAGTGAAAAAAGGCGACCGGGTGGCCCTGATGACCCCCAACTGCCCGCATTACATAGTAGCCTTTTATGCCATTCAAAAAATCGGCGCCGTAGTGGTCCAGGTCAACCCCATGTATGTAGAGCGGGAGCTTGAACACATCCTCAACGACTCGGGGGCCAGGGTGTTCATCGCCTACGACCAGTTTTACCCTCGAATCAAGAACGTACGGAAGGTCACCCCTCTTGAGAAGGTCATCCTGTTCAGCCTGGGCGAGGCCCTGGACGTGACCGGGGAAGACGTGCTGAAGTTCGAAAGCCTTTTGGCCTCGGCCGAACCCCGGCCGCCCAAGGTGGAGTTCGACGTGGTCAATGACCTGGCCGTCCTGCAGTACACCGGCGGCACAACCGGGGTCTCCAAGGGAGCCATGCTTACCCACCGCAACCTGGTGGCCAACGCCTTCCAGGTCACAGAGTGGTTCAAAGGCTGCAGGTACGGAGAGGAAACGGTCCTGTCCGTGCTGCCCTTCTTCCACTCCTACGGCATGACCTGCTGCATCAACTTCGGCATTGCCAACGCGGCCACCCTGGTGGTGGTTCCCAGGTTTGAAATCGAGGCGGTCGTCCAGGCCATTGACAAGTACCAGCCTACCCTGTTCCCCGGCGTGCCGACCATGTACATCGGGGTGATCAACTACCCCGAAATCGCCAAGATTAATGTCAGGTCGATAAAATACTGCATCAGCGGGTCGGCCCCGCTGCCGGTGGAGGTGGCCCAGAAGTTCGAGGAGCTGACCGGGGGTTTCCTGGTGGAGGGCTATGGCCTTTCCGAAACCTCGCCGGTGACCCACTGCAACCCCATGATCGGTCTGAGGAAGGCCGGGAGCATAGGGCTGCCGTTGCCCGACACCGTCTGCAAGATCGTGGACCTTGAAACCGGCGAGAAAATCCTTCCTCCGGGTGAAACCGGCGAACTCTGCATTGCCGGCCCGCAGATCATGAAGGGGTACTGGAATATGCCCGAGGAAACTGCCAAGACCCTCAGGGACGGCTGGGTCTATACCGGGGACATCGCCAAGATGGACGAGGACGGTTATTTCTACATCGTCGACCGCAAGAAGGATATGATTATCGCCGGCGGTTTCAATATCTACCCCAGGGACGTGGAGGAAGTCCTCTTCGAGCATCCGAAGGTGATGGAAGCCGTGGTGGCCGGGGTGCCCGACCCCTACCGCGGGGAGACGGTGAAGGCCTTCATCGTGCTCAAGGAGGGCGAGCAGGCCTCCGAGGAGGAGATCATCGGCTACTGCAAGTCAAAGCTGGCGGCCTACAAGGTGCCCAGGCTGGTTGAATTCCGCAAGGAGCTGCCCAAGACCGCCGTCGGGAAAGTGCTGAGAAGGTTCCTGCGGGAAGAGGAAATCAAAAAGCAGCAGGGCTGACGCCGGAGCAAGTCATACTCCACTTGGCTTGAAAATCGCGGGACCGGGTCCCGCGATTTTTCTTTCCGGGCATTTTTTTTGAGTATTTTTGGAATATTAAAGGTGACTCCAAAAATTACCTCCGGCTGAGATTTTGAAAAGGATATTGGGACTTTCCGGCGAAGGAATAAATTTCAGCCGGAATATGTCTATCGGAGGTGGCGGCAGTGACGGCGGAGGAAAAAGTTCGCCGGGCCGTTTTAAAGGCGGCCGCGGACGGCAGGATTTCCTGCACAACGGCCAGGAAGCTGGCCCGGGACCTGGGGGTCAGCCCGAGGGAAATCGGGTCGGCCTGCAATGATCTGAAAATCAAAATATATGCCTGTGAGCTGGGATGTTTTTAACGAAAGGTAATGGTGATCATTGGAACTGTTCAGGGCTCTTACCATTTTACAGTCATGCCGGGAGATAGCCCGGCATATGAATGTCCCCCGGCGGAAGAAAACCGTGCCTTTCCAGGAGGCCTTGGGTTTCCGGCTGTTTGAGGATGTAAGGTCCCCCGAGGACGTGCCGGGTTTCGACCGCTCCACCATGGACGGATATGCCGTGCGGGCCAGGGATACCTTCGGGGCTTCGGAGAGCATGCCGGCGTACCTGGACGTGGCCGGGGAAGTGTTTATGGGACGGGGAGCGGCGGGATCGGCCGTGCCGGGAAAGGCCTGGCGCATTTCCACCGGAGGGATGCTTCCGGAAGGATGCGACGCAGTGGTCATGGTGGAGCATACCGAGGAGCTTGACGCCGCCACCATAGGGGTGACCAGGCCGGTGGCCCCCGGCGAAAATATCGTCCGCCGGGGCGAGGACATTTCCGCCGGCGATTTGATTATCCCCGGGGGACAGGTCATCCGGCCCCAGGAACTGGGCGTCCTGGCGGCTGCCGGGATAACCGGGGTGGACGTGGTGGATCCCCTGAGGGTGGCCATTATTTCCACCGGGGACGAGGTGGTTCCCCCGACCCGGGCCCCCGGCCCCGGGCAGGTCAGAGACGTCAACAGCTATACCCTTTACGGCCTGGTGCGCCGGGCAGGTTCCCTGCCGGTGCTGTCCGGCATAGTGGGAGACGATTACGGCAGGCTTAAGGATATCATGGCGGCGGAAATGACGAGGTCCGACATCATTCTCCTTTCCGGAGGCAGCTCAGTGGGGGCGAGGGATGTTTCGGCCCGGGTGATCGAGTCCCTGGGATCCCCCGGAATACTCTTTCACGGGATCTCCATCAGGCCGGGAAAGCCTACCATCGGCGCCGTGGTGGAGGGAAAGCCGGTTTTCGGCCTGCCCGGCCACCCGGTTTCGGCCATGGTGGTATTCACCCTGCTGGTGGAGCCGCTTTTGACCCGGGGGAGGTACCCGCTGGACGAGGACGAATTCCTGCTGGAATTCCCCGTGACCGCGAGGATTACCCGTAACCTGCGGTCGGCGGCCGGGCGGGAGGACTTTGTCAGGGTCGGCCTGCGCCAGGAGGGGGGGCAAATCCTGGCCGACCCGGTGCTGGGCAAGTCCGGCCTGATTGCCACCATGGCCAGGGCAGCCGGGCTGGCCCGGATACCCCCCGACCTGGAGGGCGTTGAAGCCGGGGATTTTGTGAGAGTAAAGCTTATTTAGGTGTTAAATGAGCAATAGTTAAAGATTATGGCGACGAGGTGATTACACCTTTGACAAAAGACGTAAAGAGAGATGTGTATTTGTCCGACCGGCCGCTGGAGGAGGCTTCCCGGGGGTACATGGACATGATCGGGGCGGCCGGGGCTTTAAAGCCCGGCCGGCCCGAGAGGGTACCGGTCGGGGAGGCGGCCGGGCGGGTTACGGCGGCCCCGGTTTTCGCCGCCAATTCCTCCCCCCACTACCACGCCAGCGCCATGGACGGAATCGCCGTGCGGTCGGCGGACACCTTCGGCGCCTCGGAAAAAACCCCGAAGAGACTGCGGCTGGGTGAAAACGCGGTCATGGTGGATACCGGGGATCCCCTCCCCGAAGGCTGCGACGCCGTGATTATGATCGAGGACGTGCATATGGCCGGTGAAGGCGAGTTCGAAATCGTTTCGGCGGCGGCGCCCTGGCAGCACGTCAGGGTCATCGGCGAGGACATAGTGGCCACCGAAATGATTGTTCCGGCCAACCACCGGATC
This sequence comes from Desulfovirgula sp., assembly GCA_020725625.1. Taxonomy (GTDB): domain Bacteria; phylum Bacillota; class Desulfotomaculia; order Desulfotomaculales; family Desulfocucumaceae; genus JAILZP01. Next base: position 6,998 of record DYET01000024.1, read on the forward strand.
CGGCCCGTCGACATCGGCGGCATGCTGGCCGGGGGGGTCTCCGAGGTCCTTGTCCACCCCCGGCCCAGGGTGGGCCTGATACCCACCGGCACCGAACTGGTTCCGCCGGGGTCCAGCCTCAAGCCCGGCGATGTCGTGGAATACAACACCAGCATGTTTGCCTCCCTGGTGGAGGAGTGGGGGGGGCTGCCGGTGAGGTACGGCATCGTCCCGGACCGGTACGACCTTCTTAAAAGGCAGCTGGAAGAAGCCGTTGAGGAGTGCGACCTGGTGCTTGTCAACGCCGGGTCGTCGGCCGGCCGGGAGGACTACACGGCCGCCCTGATCGCCGATCTGGGCACGGTGCATACCCACGGCGTGGCCATCAAGCCGGGCAAGCCGGTGGTTCTCGGCATGATCCGGGGCAAGCCGGTGGTGGGGGTCCCCGGGTATCCGGTCTCCGCCATAATCGGCATGGAGCTTTTCGTCCGCCCGGTGGTGTACGGGAAGCTGGGGTCGGCGGTGCCGCCCCGCCCACGGGTCGAGGCCCTGGCCTCAAGAAAGATCGTCTCCTCCCTGGGAGTGGAGGAGTTTGTCAGGGTAAAGCTGGGCCGGGTGGGGGAGAAGGTGGTGGCCACCCCCATTTCCAGGGGGGCCGGGGTGATCATGTCCCTTATCCGGGCCGACGGCATCCTGAGGGTGCCTAGGCTCTCCGAGGGCTTCAGCGCCGGAGAATTGATTTCCGTGGAGCTTCTACGCCCCCTGGAGGAGGTCAGGGAAACCACGGTTGTCGTAGGCAGCCACGATATCACCCTGGACGTGTTGGCCAACTACCTGAGGGTGCTTCACCCCGAGGCCAGCCTTTCCTCTGCCCACGTGGGCAGCCTCGGCGGGCTGGCGGCCCTGCGGAGGGGCGAGGCCCACTGCGCGGGGACCCACCTGCTGGACGAGGATACCGGGGAGTACAACGTCTCCTACGTCAGGAGGCTGCTGCCGGACAGGAAAATGGTGCTGGTGAACCTGGTTTACCGCGAGCAGGGGCTGATCGTGGCCAGGGGCAACCCCAAGGGCATTAGGGGCGTCGAGGACCTGGCCCGGGGGGACGTGGGCTACGTCAACCGGCAGCGGGGGGCCGGGACCAGGGTTCTGCTGGACTTCAAGCTGAAAGAAGCGGGTGTTGACCCGCAAAAAATCCGCGGCTACGAGAGGGAGGAATATACCCACATGGCAGTGGCCGCCGCCGTGGCCGGCGGTTCGGCGGATGCCGGCATGGGCATCAGGGCTGCGGCCAGAGCCCTGGACCTGGACTTCATAGGCGTGGTGGAGGAGCGTTACGACCTCTGCATACCGGCCGAGTACATGGAGACTCCCTACATCACCCGCCTGCTGGAAGTCATGCGGATGGAGGAGTTCAGGTCCGCGGTCAAAGCCCTCGGCGGGTACGACCTGAGGGACTGCGGCAGGATAATGTGGGAAGGGTAATGGGAGTGAATTCCGGGAGAGGAGACAGGAGAAAACATGGAGATATTCCCTGAGGCCCAGTAAAAGAATACATGCACGATAAGCCCTGTATTCCGGCCCTTAATTTTAGCCGTTAGTAGTCTGCTCCTGTCTCCTGTCTTCTGTCTCCTGACCAGTTACCCTCTCAGGATGAGTGTAAAGATTTACCCGGTTACCGCGGGCGAAACCCGCCACGGTGACTCCCAGTTCCTCGGCCATCTGCAGGGCCAGGTCGGTGGGAGCCGACCGGGATATAACCATGGGGACGCCCATCCTGGCCGCCTTGATCAGTATCTCGGAGGACACCCTGCCGCTTAAGGCGATGGCCTTGTCGGAAAGCGGGATCCCCTTGAGGAAGCAGTGGCCCGCGATCTTGTCCACGGCGTTGTGGCGGCCGATGTCCTCGTAAAAGGCGATGATGCCTTCGGGCCGGCAGAGGGCCGCGCTGTGGGCGCCCCCCGTCGACCGGAAAAGTCCGGCCTCAGCCTCCAGGGCCGAGGACAGGGCGGCTATTTCTTCCCGGGATATCCTGAAACCCGCCGCCTGAAGCGGCCGGATGCCGCCGGCGTCGTTCACAAAGTAAAAGGAGGCCCTTCCCTTGCCGCAGCAGGTTGTCAGATAGCGCTTCAAGAAGCCTTCGGCCGGTGCCGGAGAGGTGGTTTCAACCCAAATCAGGCCGTCTTCCCGATTGACCCTGATGCTTTTCAGATCCCCCGGCCCGGCAAGCAGGCCCTCGCCGTACAGGAACCCGGCGGCCAGTTCTTCCAGGCTGTCCGGGGTGCAGACCAGGGTGACCAGTTCTTCATCATTGAGGAAAAGTGTTACCGGAAACTCCCTGGCCACAAGGTCCCGGCATATTTTCAGGCGATCCCCGTGGTATTTACAGACTTTGACGACACTGGACAGACTCATGACTTGCCTCCGGTGAAGATTTTAATCCATTTTAACCGCACCGGCGCCTTTACGCAACCAATCCAATCAATTACCGGGAGGTTACATTATGTACAGGGTAGGAATTCTGACGGCCAGCGACAAGGGCGTGGCCGGACTGAGGGAGGACCTGAGCGCCGCAGCCATCAGGGAAATCATGTCGACCCTGGAGTGGCGGGTGGTGGATTACCGCATCGTTCCCGACGAACTGGACGCCATCAGGGATGCCCTTATCGACATGGCCGACCGGGAAAGGCTGGACCTGGTCCTGACTACCGGGGGAACCGGCTTTTCCCCCCGGGACGTTACTCCCGAGGCTACAAAGTCCGTAATTGACCGCGAGGTCCCGGGAATTCCCGAGGTCATGAGGGCGGCAAGCCTGAAGAAAACACCCAGGGCCATGCTCAGCCGGGCGGCGGCCGGGATCAGGAAGGGCACGCTGATTATCAACCTTCCGGGAAGCCAGAAGGCCGTCAGGGAATGCCTCGAGGCGATTATGGACGGACTTCCCCATGGCCTGGAAATACTGACCGGCAGGGGAGGGGAGTGCGGTTCCCCGCCTTTCCGGGGTGATTAAGTTATAGAAAAACTGTATAAAATATTTTCCCCGAGGGGAAAATATTTCTAGAAGAAAAACCGGTTCCATAAGAGTATATAATCACGGAATACAAGGAGAAATTTTAAGCTATTTTAATTAATCTTTCCCAAATCACCCGTCCAGGGCGATTTTTGCATGTAAAAGATGGTTGATTTAGAATTTCTCGTTCTATTATTATAGTATTGCTTGAGTATTAGCACTCACTAAAAATGAGTGCTAACAATATGGCAAACCAATATCTAAATAAGGAGGGTTTTCAAGTGATCAGACCTTTAGGCGAAAGGGTGGTTGTGAAGCCCCTGCCGAGCGAGGAGATTACCAAGGGAGGGATAGTTCTCCCGGATACTGCCAAGGAGAAGCCCCAGGAAGGTGAAGTGGTCGCCGTGGGTTCAGGAAGGCTTCTGGACAACGGGACAAGGGTGGCCATTGATCTTAAGGTGGGGGACAAGGTTTTATTCTCCAAGTACGCCGGAAACGAGGTCAAGATTGACGACGTCGAGTACCTTATTATGCGGGAGTCCGACATACTTGGCGTAATCGAGAAATAACAATATATTCGCCTAAAAAGAGGAGGTAAAAACATGGCAGGTAAGGAAATCATCTTCCGGGAGGACGCCCGGCGCGCCCTGGAAAGGGGTGTGAACGCCCTGGCGGACGCCGTGAAGATAACCCTGGGACCCAAGGGCCGGAACGTTGTGCTGGAGAAGAAATTCGGCTCCCCGATGATCACCAACGACGGGGTGACCATAGCCAGGGAAATCGAACTGGCCGACCCTCTTGAAAACATGGGCGCCCAGCTGGTCAAGGAAGTTGCCACCAAGACCAACGACGTGGCCGGAGACGGCACTACCACCGCCACCCTGCTGGCCCAGGCCATTGTACGCGAGGGCCTGAAAAACGTGGCCGCCGGGGCCAACCCGATGATCATCAAGCGGGGCATTGAAAAGGCCGTGGACAAGGCCGTGGATGCCATCAAGGGGTCCGCCAAGACCGTCGAAAGCAAGTCCGCAATTGCCCAGGTGGCTTCGATTTCGGCCAACGACCCCTCCATCGGCGAGCTGATTGCCGACGCCATGGAAAAGGTGGGCAAGGACGGGGTAATTACCGTCGAAGAGTCTAAGGGAATGGGAACCACCCTGGAAGTGGTGGAAGGGATGAACTTCGACCGGGGCTACATCTCCCCGTACATGATCACCGACACCGACAAGATGGAAGCCATAATCAACGACCCGTATATACTTATTACCGACAAGAAGGTTTCGGCCGTTGCCGATCTCCTGCCCGTCCTGGAAAAGGTGGTGCAGTCGGGCAAGCCGCTGCTGATCATTGCCGAGGACGTCGAGGGCGAAGCCCTGGCCACCCTGGTTTTGAACAAGCTGCGCGGCACCCTGCAGTGCGTTGCCGTCAAGGCTCCCGGCTTCGGCGACCGCCGCAAGGCCATGCTGGAGGATATCGCCATTCTGACCAACGGCACCGTGATTACCGAGGAACTCGGCCTGAAGCTGGACAAGGCTACCATAGACATGCTCGGCCAGGCCTCCAAGGTAAGGGTGAAAAAAGAAGAAACCATCATCGTGGGAGGAGCGGGCAGCCAGGATAAAATCACCGCCCGGGTGGCCCAGATCAAGAAGCAGATCGAGGAGACCACCTCTGACTTCGACCGCGAAAAGCTCCAGGAGCGGCTGGCCAAACTGGCCGGCGGCGTGGCCGTGATCCAGGTCGGCGCGGCCACCGAGACCGAAATGAAGGAGAAAAAGCTTCGCATCGAGGACGCTCTGAACGCCACCAGGGCCGCCGTTGAAGAGGGGATCGTGCCGGGCGGCGGGGTCGTCTACGTGCAGGCCATGAGCGCCCTGGACGGCATTGAAACAGCCAACCTGGACGAGAAAACCGGAGTGGATATCATCCGCCGCGCCCTTGAGGAGCCCCTGCGCCAGATTGCCAACAACGCCGGCATGGAAGGCTCCGTAGTGGTGGAAAAGGTACGCAATTCCGCCGCCGGGGTAGGGTTCAACGCCCTGAACGGCGAGTACGTCAACATGGTTGAAGCGGGTATCGTGGACCCGGCCAAGGTGACCAGATCGGCCCTGCAGAACGCGGCCAGCATTGCCGCCATGATCCTGACCACCGAAACCCTGGTGGCCGAAAAGCCCGAGAAGGAAAAGGACATGGGCATGGGCGGCGGGATGCCCCCGATGATGTAACAGCCGGTTAAAAAGGAGGCCCCCCGGACGGGGGGTCTTTTTTATTGGCGTTGATTTGACTATCGCCTGCTGAAGTGGTAAATTGGAAAAAACGATGGGTGCCTTGGGAGCTGATTGGAGGGTGAACATAGCCGATAGTCTGACCGCCCTGGTCGGGTCAACCCCGCTGGTCAGGTTGGGAAATTTCGGCCGGAACGCCGGGGCCGACCTGGTGGCCAAGCTGGAATACTTTAACCCCGGGGGGAGTGTCAAGGACAGGATAGCTCTGGGCATGATCAAGGGGGCCGAGGCGAGGGGCCTGATCGGCCCCGGAAGCGTGATTATAGAGCCCACCAGCGGCAACACCGGGATTGGACTGGCCATGGTGTGCGCCGCAAGGGGGTATCGACTGATCCTGACCATGCCCGAGACCATGAGCAGGGAAAGAAGGGAGCTCCTGAGGGCTTACGGGGCCGAAATTGTGCTGACGCCCGGCCCCGAGGGAATGCCGGGGGCCATCAAGGCGGCCGAAGAGCTTGCCGCCGCGACGCCGGGATCCTTCATGCCGGGACAGTTTACCAACCCGGACAACCCCGAGGTCCACAGGCGCACCACCGCCGAGGAAATCTGGCGGGACACCGGCGGCGGCGTGGACATATTCGTGGCCGGCGTGGGGACCGGCGGCACCATTACCGGCGTGGGCAGCGTCCTGAAAAATAAAAAGCCGGGCTTAAAGGTGGTGGCGGTGGAACCGGCCGAATCCAGGGTGCTTTCCGGGGGACAGCCGGGCCCACACAAAATACAGGGTATCGGGGCCGGTTTCATTCCCGGGGTTCTGGACACAAACCTGCTGGACGAGATAATTCCGGTATCCTTCCCGGAGGCCGCGGAGGCGGCCCGCCGGCTGGCCAGGGAAGAGGGCCTGCTGGTGGGGATCTCCTCCGGGGCGGCCGCCGGCGCGGCCCTGCAGGTTGCCCGGAGAAGCGAAAACAGGAGCAAAATGGTGGTGGTGCTTTTGCCGGACACCGGGGAGAGGTACCTGTCCACGGACCTGTTTACGGATTAAGCACGCCTGGGATCCGGTGGGGTCGCGCGGCCGGCCAAGGGGTATTCCGGGAGCACCGGCGACCGGCCCCGGGGATTTTCTGGGTCGAAACCAGGTGCCGTTCAACAAAAGAGGAGGTTTGCCGTGGAAAAGGCGGTCATTGAGACGCCGGCGGGCTTCACCGGTGTTTGCTGGACCGGGGCCGGGCTGGTTGTACTTAACCTGCCGGCGCCCACTGTTGACGAAGCCGAATTGGAACTGCGGCCCGTCCTGGACAGGCTGCCGTCAAGAACTTCCGGCGGGGTTGCCGGGGAAGGCGGAGGGATTGACGTTAAAAGGCTGGAAAGTGAAATCAGTCAATACTTCAGGGGCCGGAGGGTGGACCTTTCTTTCCCGGTGGACTGGTCTTACTTCACCGAATTCCGGAGGAAGGTACTTGAAAAGGTATATGCCGTTCCCTGGGGGCAGGTTGTTTCTTACGGCCGGATTGCCGTTGAAGTCGGCAGCCCAGGGGGGGCAAGAGCCGTGGGCGGGGCGGTGGGATCCAACCGGGTTCTTCTGGTTGTCCCCTGCCACCGGGTGATAGCTCATGACGGGACCCTGGGGGGGTTCGGAAGCGGTCTCGACTGGAAAAGAAGGCTCTTGAGGATCGAGGGTATCGACATCTGACAATCGGTTCGTTGACTGAAGAAGACGCCTTGGGGCGTCTTTTCTACCTTGATCCGGGACTCCTGAACACCTCCAGCAGCGGGGGATCGTCGCCGGCGGCCAGGGACGCTATGTCGGCGGGCGTGGTGTGCCTGGCCGCCCGGCCTGGGAAGAGATCTATCCCTGCCGCTTCGTACACTGCATCCACAAGGGCCGAACAGATAAGCCTCTCACTAACCAGGATCAAGAGGCTGACCGGGACCTGGCTGTCCCCGTCCGCCACGGAGGGGTTCTCTTCCCTGGCCAGGATCAACTTCAACGCCTGGTTGAGGATTTCAAAATAATCGTATTTGGGCGGATTCCTCCGGTATTCCTCAACTGCCCTCCTGATCCTGTCAAGGTAAAAGAACCTCCCCGGATTCGGCGGCAGGAGCAGCCTGTGCCTAAAAACGGCAAAGGGCCTGGATCCCGAGAGGTAATGATTGTCGTGATATCTAAATCCGAAACTGTTCATTTCGGCAATTTTGCCCGGTTCGGTGCAAAGCGCGGCATGAGAGAAAAAACTTTGGGTCAAATGCTGGATTGCCTCGGAAACAAGATTATCTCCGTGAACAAGGATTATATCGCCATACTGCAGCTTCATGACAAATCACTCCTGGTTTGGGGCACTTTCAAAAAATATGTATTAACTTCGCTCGATGGTGGAAATAATATCTATAGGGAGGTTGGAAACATGGCTTTTGAAGTTTATAAACCCCGCGGTGAACGGATGGAAAAAGTGCCTGCAATATCACTTTCCAAATCTTCAATTGTCCTTAACAGTGTGGCAAGGCAAAAACTGGGAAAGAATAAAATTGAACTGGCCTTTGACAGGGACACCAAAACGATAAGGATCAGGGCCGTCGACGAGGGCGGCCTCGAAATGAGAAAAACAAAGGTTTTCGGCAAGGGCTTTTTCAATTACTTCGGAATCAACAAAAAGGGCAAGTACCAGGCCAAGTACGACCCCAGTGAAAATGCCCTCTATGCCAAGCTCCACTAGTTTGTCAACGCCTGCCGAAGGACACGAACCTGAAACACCGCCGCTGCCCCGGCGGTGTTCTTTTAGTCCCGCCTGCCCGGGTTCTTTTACATATTAAGCTGCACCTCCCGGATTTGACCCACCAGACACTACTGAATCTTGACGCAATGCAGAATTCATGGGCGTGTCAATGGACTGAGAAAATGTCACCCGAAAACACGT
>DYET01000192.1 GCA_020725625.1 Desulfovirgula sp.
GGAACCTTTCTGACCCTTGGCGAAGTACTCCTCCACCTCCATTATTTCAGTCCGCTGCAAGCTCCGGATCTCGGTGGCGAACTTCTCCAGCGAGCAGCCGGTGACCGCGATGGCGGCAAGAAACTCGGCGTGCCTGTCCCGCTGCACCACCTGGGTGGAAATGGGGGCTGGCTTCAAGCCCATCTTCCTGCAGACGTGAACCTCCACGTAGGGATCGATATTGGCGAAGGTCCCCACCGCCCCCGAAATTTTGCCGACACTGACCGCCTCCACGGCCCTTTCCATCCTCTCGATGTTGCGGTCGGTTTCGGCCATCCACAGGAGCATCTTGAGGCCGAAGGTGATGGGTTCGGCGTGCACCCCGTGGGTTCTCCCGATCATGATGGTGTCCCGGTGCTCCTTTGCCCTGGCCAGCAGGGCCGACCGGAGCGCCCTCAGCTTGTCCAGGATCAGCTCGCCGGCCTCTTTCATCTGGGCGGCCAGGGCAGTATCCAGGACGTCGGAGGAGGTCATCCCCATGTGCATGTATTTGGCGTCCTCTCCCACGTGTTCGGCAACGCAGGTCAGGAAGGCGATGACGTCATGGTTGGTCACCGCCTCGATCTCGTTCACCCGCCCGACGGTGAAGCCGGCCCTTTCCTTGATGTTCTTCAGCGCCTCCGGCGGGATTAGGCCAAGATCGGCCATGGCCTCGCAGGCGTATATTTCCACCTCCAGCCATTTCCGGAACTTGTTTTCCTCTGACCAGATCCTTTTCATCTCCGGCAATGTATAGCGATCGATCATCACGCAGGCCTCCCGTGAATGCAGGAATTGGGAATTAGCCGCCTAGGCGGCACCACGGATAATATAAATACGGGGCCGGGGGTTCGGTTGGGAGACCCGGGCTTATAGTCAGGCGGTTGAACCGGCTCTATGATCTTCGCTTGCGGCCTGCCATTTTGAAAGTCGGAGGCCGGGGGTGGGAGGTGGGATTCTTTGTTGCTCCGGTTCCGACTTCCGACCTCAGGCGTCCAACCTCCAAAATGTCCTGCAGCCTGCCCGGCATTCCGTATGCTCCATCGCCAAGAGCCGGGTAACAACCTCCGGAACATCGCTCCGGCCTGAAAGGTCCTCCCTCCTTCGTCCACTCCGACTATGAATTGGTTAATTTTCTCCTGTCTCCTGTCTCGTGTCTCGTGTCTCCTGTCTGTTTTCCAGGTACTTTTCAACGCCCAGGGCCCGCAGAAGGCGATCCTTCTTCTCCACCCCTGCGGCCAGGCCGGCCCTGTACTCCTCAAGCTTCCTCCTGACTTCCCCGTCCTTCAGGGCGATGATTTGGGCCGCCAGTATCCCGGCGTTCCTGGCCCCGTTGATGGCCACGGCGGCCACCGGTACGCCGGCCGGCATCTGGACTATGGCGTAAAGGGCGTCAAGGCCGTTTAAGGCCCCGGACTTTACCGGCACCCCGATTACCGGCAGCGTTGTGTAGGCTGCAATTACCCCGGGCAGGTGGGCCGCCCCCCCGGCCCCGGCGATGATTGCCTGAAGACCGCGGCCCGCCGCCGTCCTGGCGTATTCCGCTGTTTTATCCGGCGCCCTGTGGGCGGACGAAATCACCATCTCGCAGGGAACTCCCAGTTCCCCAAGAATTTGGGCAGCCTCCCGCATCACCGGGAGGTCGGAGTCGCTGCCCATGACTATCCCCACCAGAACCTGACTCATAATAAATGTAATCACCCCTGAAGTATAATCTTTCCATTTAACGGGATTATAAAGCCCCGCTTTTCAGGTAAATCAAAAAACCCAGGCATACAGGCTTTCTTTCTCGAGAGAAACCTGCCGCCTGGGCTTTTGCCCCTTCCGGTGTAACCCCCTTGTCAATACGCCCTTGTTCCCTATTCCATCCGGCCGGGCGCGATCCACAAAGAGGTCTGTGCCGCTCGGACCATGCCGCCCGTCCCGCCATCAGGAGGCCGGCCGGGCGCGGAACCCTCAGGCACACTTTCTCCAAATCAATTGTATAATACCAACAGCAACAACGGGTGTCAATAATTTATTGGCGCTCTCTCCGCGATATATAAAGAGCCTATTGCGATCTTCAAAAACGCCTGAAAATAAAGGGCAAATAAGAAGATCAAAATAGTTTTTACCCCGGAAAAAAGCATAAATACTGGAGTTTTTAGCAGGAAAATAGCTTCTATGGCGGAAATTGACCCCCAAAAA
>DYET01000193.1 GCA_020725625.1 Desulfovirgula sp.
ATCCGCAAGGCCCTGGCAGAATTGAGGTACCATTTAAGACGCAACTTTGTTGCGTACCAGTCTCATCGGAAAAAGAAGTTGATGTTTCTGGAATCCGGATAATTGTCAAGGTTCAGGAATTAATTTACGCTGTAGTGCTAAGAGACATACTATAAACCTTCCCTTTTCCGGTATCTATTTAAAAACTTTCCCGTCAGGAGACAGGAGATTTTAGGCATTCCTTCTGATATTTTTCAATTTTACTTAAAGCTTACTGCTTATCGCTTAAAGCTAATAGCTCTTTTATCTGTGGTCTCTGCTTCCTCTGTGGTTAAATTGTTTTTTGGCAAGTTAATCTAACCCTAATCCCTATTCCCCAATCCCCAATTCCCGCAATGTCTTTTCATAAGGAGGCCGGACCACGCCCCGGTCGGTGATGATGGCGCTCACCAGCCTGGCCGGCGTGACATCAAAGGCCGGGTTCCAGACCCCGACCCCCTCCGGCGCCACCCTGACCCCGGCGAGGTGGGTGACCTCTTCGGCGTTCCGCTCCTCAATGGGTATCCCGGCCCCTGATTCGAGGCTCATGTCGACGGTGGAAAAGGGCGCCGCAACGTAGAAGGGCAGCCCGTGCTCCCGGGCCAGGACCGCCAGTCCGTAGGTTCCGATTTTGTTTGCCACGTCGCCGTTGGAAGCGATGCGGTCCGCCCCCACCACCACCAGGTCGACCATTCCCTTCGCCATAAGGTAGCCGGCCATGCCGTCGGTAATCAGGGTCACCGGTATCCCGTCCCGGACCATTTCCCAGGCGGTCAGCCTGGCTCCCTGGAGAAGGGGCCTGGTCTCACCGGCATAAACACAGACCTTCTTGCCGGCCTCGTGGGCCGCCCTGATCACTCCCAGGGCCGTCCCGTAGCCGGCGGTAGCCAGGGCGCCGGCATTGCAGTGGGTCAGGATCCTGGCCCCGGCGGGGATGAGCTCCTGCCCGAACCGGCCCATTTTCCGGTTCCCTTCCAGGTCCTCCCGGTATATTTTCTCCGCTTCCCCGGCCATGGCGGCGACCAGTTCTCCCGGCTTTCCGGGCATAGACGAGCGAAGCCTGGCCAGCATCCTTTCCAGTGCCCAGTTCAAGTTCACTGCCGTCGGGCGGGTGGTGGAAAGGCGGTCGGCTATTTCTTCAACCCGGGCCAGAAATTCCAAGGGATCGTCGACCTTCAGGTTCATCGCCCCCAGCACCAGCCCGAAGGCGGCGGCCGCCCCGATGGCGGGGGCGCCCCTAACCGACAGCCTCCTGATGGCCTCGGCCACCTCCGGGTAATCCCGGCAGCGGATATACTCAGCGCGGCCCGGCAGTCCGGTCTGGTCCAGGATTAAAAACTCCCGGCCTTCCCAGCGCATGGTTTCCAACCCTAACCCCTCCCCACCCTGACCGGTTCCTCCCCGGCGGCCAGGTGGCAGGAACAGTGCCGGTCCCCGTCCAGGTCCAAAATCGCCTGCATAATTAAACTCCTGAGCTTTTCAGCGTTTTCGGCCATCATATCCACCACTTCCTGGTGCGACAGCTTGCCGGCCGAAATGCCGGCGGCGAAATTGGTCACCATGGCGATGGCGGCATAGCATATACCGGCCTCCCTGGCCAGGACCACCTCCGGGACGCTGGTCATGCCGACCAGGTCGCCGCCCAGCTGCCTGAACATTTTTATCTCTGCCATGGTCTCAAACCGGGGACCCTCGGTGCAGACGTAGGTGCCGCCCCTGTGAAATTCCAGCCCCAGCTTTTCGGCGGCGCCGGCCAGAATGCCCCTCAGCCCGGGACAGTAGGGTTCGGTCATGTCCAGGTGGACCACACCTTCCTCAACAAAGGTGGAAGGCCTCCCCTTGGTAAAATCCAGGAACTGGTCGACAAAAACATACTGGCCCGGTTTCATGTCCTTGTTCAATGACCCGACGGCGGCGGTGGCGAAAATGTTTTTAACGCCGAGTTCCTTCAGGCAGGCTATATTTCCGCGGTAATTAACCAGGTGAGGCGGAACCGAATGATCCGCCCCGTGCCTGGCCATAAAGGCGATTTCCCTTCCCCGGTAGCTGCCTACCACCACCTTCGCCGGCCCGTAAGGCGTGGTTATTCTTTCCTCCCTGACTCCGGAAAGAATCTGGGGATCGTACACACCGGTTCCGCCGATAATGGCTGTTTTTACGGACACTGCCCAATCCTCCCAACGGTCTTTACTCTATAATGCTTAACAATGGTTCAATCAGGCAAACAGGGCCTCTACAAATTCTCCGGCGTCAAAGGGGCGGAGGTCCTCTATGCCTTCGCCGATGCCGATGAACTTTACCGGAATCTGCAGGGCCCGGCTGATCCCGATGACGACCCCGCCCTTGGCGGTACCGTCCAGCTTGGTAAGGACGATTCCGGTAACACCGGTGGCTTCCCCGAACACCCTGGCCTGGTTGAGGGCATTCTGGCCGGTGGTGGCGTCAAGCACCAGCAGAACCTCGTGGGGAGCTCCCGGATTGTCCCTGGAAAGTACCCGCCCTATCTTTTTCAGTTCTTCCATCAGGTTGTTCTTTGTGTGCAGCCTTCCGGCAGTATCCACCACCACCACGTCGGATCCCCTCGCCCTGGCGGCCTGAAGGGCGTCGAAGACCACCGCGGCCGGGTCCGCCCCCTCCCTGTGCTTGACCACATCCGCCCCGGCCCGCCCTGCCCATATTTCAAGCTGGTCGATGGCTGCCGCCCGGAAGGTGTCGCCGGCGGCGAGGATTACCTTTTTCCCCTGCAGCCTCAGGTTGTAAGCCAGCTTTCCTATGGTGGTGGTCTTCCCCACGCCGTTGACCCCCACCACCAGGATTACCGTCGGGTTTCCCCCGTTCGCCAGGGGCGCGGGCTCCTGCCCCAGTACGCCCCGGATTAATTCCTTGAGCAGCGGCTTTAGCCCGGAGGGGTCGCCCACCCTGCGCTCCCTTGTCAGCTTCCGCAGTTCTTCAACCAGGTTGAAGGCCGTCTCGGCGCCTACATCCGCCTGGATCAGGATTTCCTCCAGCTCCTCGTACAAACTTTCGTCTATGCTTTTCCTGCCGCTGATCAGGCCGTCTATTTTTTCCACGAAATCCTTCCTGGTTTTGCTGAGAGATTCCCTGAGCCTGCCGAAAAAACCCATTTCGAGACAACCTCCGCCGTGTATCTTGATTTAGTCAAAGGAGTTGTTCACTCCGGGCCCCATTCCCCGATCGTTTCCAGGGCGCTCCTGGCAGCCTGTTGTTCGGCCTCCTTCTTTGAGTGCCCGGAGCCTGTCCCCATCTGCCTGCCCATGTGCACCGCCGCGGCGGTGAAGAACCTGTCGTGGGCCGGGCCTTCCTCTTTCAGGATCACGTAGCTGACCGGGCTGGCCGATACCTTTTGTAATATTTCCTGCAGTTCGGTTTTATAATCCCTCTCCACCCGTCCCTCCAGCACATCGGAAATAATGTCCCGGAGCCGGCTCAAGGCGAAGTTCCTGGCCGCCTCCAGGCCCCCGTCCAGGTACACGGCGCCCAGCAGGGCCTCAAAGGCGTCCGCCAGAATGGACGGCCGGTGCCTGCCCCCGGACCTTTCCTCTCCCCTGCCCATGTAGAGGCAGGAGCCGATGCCCAAATCCCTGGCCACCCTGGCCAGGGAGGGCTCGCAGACGATGGAGGCCCTCAGCCTGGTAAGCTCTCCTTCGGTGCGGGAAGGGCAGGTGTTGTATAAAAATTCGCTGACCACAAGCTGAAGAACGGCGTCTCCCAAAAATTCCAGCCTCTGGTTGTTTTTCAGCTTATCCTTACTTTCAAAGGAAAAGGATCTGTGGGTAAGGGCCATGTGCAGAAGGTCGATGTTTTTCCACCGGATGCCTATTTTTTCGCACACGGCCTCGATGGTGCCCTCCCGGGTCATTCTGTCCACCCCGTCATTCCCCGAATTTTTTAAAGATGAGAGTGACGTTGTGACCTCCGAAGCCGAACGAGTTGGAGAGGGCGACATTGACATCGGCCTTTCTCGCCTGGTTGGGCACATAATCCAGGTCGCACTCCGGGTAGATCGGAAG
>DYET01000194.1 GCA_020725625.1 Desulfovirgula sp.
CTGCGGGCCCAAGGACATTCCCGAAACCGTCATGCAGGCCAGCGCGGCGGCAGGGGTTTCGGCCAGCCTTCTTTCCGACTCCCGGGGGACCCTGGTGCGGAAGAAGGAATACCCAGCCGAGAGGGACGTTTCCGGACAGGATCCCCGCATCGGCGTTTTCGTGTGCCACTGCGGCGTGAACATCGGCAGCGTGGTGAAGGTACCAGAAGTGGTGGAAATGGCTAAGAATCTGCCCAACGTGGTGTACTCCGGGGAGTACCTGTACGTTTGCTCCCAGGACAGCCAGAACACCATGCGCCAGATAATCGAGGAAAACAACCTGAACCGGGTGGTGGTGGCCTCCTGCAGCCCGCGGACCCACAAGCCCCTGTTCCAGGAAACCATGCTGGAGGCCGGGCTGAACCGCTACCTTTTCGAGATGGCCAACATCCGGGACCAGTGCTCCTGGGTGCACCAGCACGATCCGGAGAAGGCCACCGAAAAGGCCAAGGACCTGGTCCGGATGACGGTGGCCAAGGCCAGCCTGCTGGGCGCCATCCACCAGGAATCGGTGGGCGTCACCAAGGCCGCCCTGGTCATCGGCGGAGGGGTGTCCGGCATGAACAGCGCCCTCTCCCTGGCCGACCAGGGCTACAAGGTGTACCTGGTGGAGAAGTCGGATCGCCTGGGCGGCATTGCCGGCCGGATCAGGCAGGGCCTCCGGGGCGAGGACGTGCAGGCCTACCTGTCGGACCTGATCGGCCGGGTCAAGGCCAATCCCAACATTGAAGTGTTTGCCGGAACCGAGGTGCAGGAAGCCAAGGGATTCGTGGGCAATTTCGTGACCACCCTGTCCGGCGGGCGGGAGGTCCAGCACGGGGTGACCGTCATCGCCATCGGCGGGGCGGAATACAAACCGGAGGAGTACCTGTACGGGCAGAACGAACGGGTGCTGACCCAGCTGGAGCTGGAAGAGGCCATGGCCGCCGGCGACGCCAGGGTGGCCGGGGCCGGCAACGTTGTACTGATCCAGTGCGTGGGCTCCCGGGAGCCCGGCAGGCCGTACTGCAGCAGGATTTGCTGCGCCAAGTCGGTAAAGATGGCGCTCAAGCTGAAGGACAGGAATCCCGACACCAACGTGTACATCCTGTACCGGGATATAAGGACCTACGGGTTCCTCGAGGATCTATACACCGAAGCCCGCCGCAAGGGGGTCGTCTTCATCCGCTACGATGCGGAAAACAAGCCGGTGGTGGAGGAGACCGGCGGCAGGCTGAAGGTCACCGTCACCGACCACGTGCTGGGCCGGCCGGTGGTCATCGAAGCCGACATCCTCGGCCTGGCGGCGGCGATACTGCCGGCCCCGGACAGCAAAAGGATGAACGAGCTGTTCAAGGTCCCCCTGAACGAGGACGGCTTTTTCCTGGAGGCGCACATGAAGTTGCGCCCGGTGGACTTTTCCTCCGAGGGCATCTTCCTGGCCGGACTGGCCCACGGCCCCAAGAACATCGAGGAGAACATCTCCCAGGCCAGGGCCGCGGCCGGCAGGGCGGGCACCATCCTGGCCAAGGACGAACTGGAGTCCCACGGCGTGGTGGCCGTGGTGCAGCCGGACAAGTGCGCCGCCTGCCTTACCTGCGTCAGGCTTTGCCCCTACGGCGCGCCCAAGGTGGAAAACTACGCCGCCCAGATCGCCCCGGTGCTGTGCCAGGGCTGCGGCAGCTGCGCCGGTGAATGCCCCAACAAGGCCATTACTTTGCAGGGATACAGCGACAAGATGTATATGAGCATGATCAAGGGCCTTTGCAAGGAGGTGGGTTGAGGTGAGTTTCGAGCCTAAAATCGTCGCTTTCTGCTGCCACTACTGAGCGTACTCCGCTGCGGACCTGGCAGGTTCGATGCGACTACAGTACTCTCCCAACGTCAGAATCGTGGAAATGACCTGTTCCGGAAACATCGATCACCGAGTCATCCTCAACGCCTTTGAGGAGGGCGCCGACGGCGTTTTCGTGGCCGGCTGCATGGAGGGCGACTGCCACTTCCTGAAGGGCAACATCCGGGCCAAAAAGCGTGTGCACGCGGTCAAGAAACTCCTGGACGAGATTGGGATCGGTGGGGAAAGACTGGAAATGTACAACCTTTCATCGGCCCAGGGCAGCCGCTTTGCCGAGATTGCCGATGAAATGACCGCCCGCATCAGGGAACTGGGCCCCAATCCTCTGACCGGGGTGGGAGCCGCCTGCTGCGGGTGTTCGAAAGAAGGTGGCGCCAAATGATTATCGCCCAGCAAAAGCCCATCAAAGATATAGCCGCCATGGTCAGCGACTGCAGGAAAGTGGCCCTGATCGGCTGCGCCGGCTGCGTTACGGTATGCCTTTCAGGGGGTGAAAAGGAGACCGAAATACTGGCTTCCGCCATGCGGATGATGCGCAGGCTGGAGGGTAAACCGCTGGAAACCGTAACCTTTACCGCCACCCGCCAGTGCGACCCGGAGTACGTGGACGCCCTGGAAGGGTTGGTCAAGGATGTGGACGCCGTGATATCCCTGGCCTGCGGGGTTGGGGTGCAGTACCTGGCGGAGCGGTTTGACAAGTGGGTGGTGCCCGCCCTGAACACCAACTTCATCGGCGGGTCCAGGGTCCACGGGGTGTGGGAGGAAAAGTGCGGGCTGTGCGGGGACTGTATCCTCCACAAGACCGGTGGAATCTGCCCCATCATACGCTGCTCCAAGAGCATTTTAAACGGTCCCTGCGGCGGGTCGCAGTACGGCAAGTGCGAGATCAGCAAGGACGTCGACTGTGCCTGGCAGCTGATATACGACCGCATGAAAAAGCTGGGCAGGCTGGATAAACTGATGGAGATACAGCCGGCCAAGGACTGGTCGACGTCCAGGGACGGCGGCCCGCGCAGGGCGGTCAGGGAGGATGTGATGATCGGGTGAGCCATTACAGCAAGCTGCACAAGATTCTGGACAGCGGGCAATTCGCGGTCACGGCCGAAATCGGCCCGCCCAAGCACGCGTCCGCCCACGGCATCAGGCACCATGCCCATATGCTGAAGAACCACGTGGACGCCACCAACATCACCGACTGCCAGACCGCCATCGTGCGCATGAGCAGCATCGCCTCGGGCGTACACATTCTGGATTGCGGCATCGAACCCATCGTCCAGATGACCTGCCGGGACAGGAACCGCATCGCCATGCAGTCGGACCTCCTGGGAGCTTACAGCCTGGGCATGAGGAACGTATTGTGCCTGTCCGGCGACCACCAGAAGTTCGGCAACCACCCCACATCCAAGAACGTCTACGACGTGGACTCAATGCAGCTGATCTACCTGCTGCGCAGGATGAGGGACGAGAAAAAGTTCTTCTCCGGCGAGGAGATCAAGGAACACGAGCCCAGGTTTTTCATCGGCGCCGTGGCCAACCCCTTCGCCGACCCCTTCGAGTACCGGGTGGACCGCCTGGAAAAGAAGGTGGAGGCCGGAGCCGAGTTCATCCAGACCCAGTGCATATTCGACATGGAGCGGTTTGAACGCTTCATGGAGATGGTGAGGGCCAGGGGCATCGACCAGAGGGTGTACATCCTGGCCGGGATAACACCCTTAAAGGGCTGGCGGGCGGCCAAGTACCTGCAGACCGGGGTTTCCGGCATGCTGGTGCCCGACTCCCTGGTGAACCGGCTGAAGAACGCCCAGGACCAGAAGCGGGAAGGCATCGAGGTGGCCATCGAGCAAATCAAGTACATCAGGGAAAACGTGAAAGGCGTGCACGGCGTGCACATCATGGCCATCGCCTGGGAAGAGGTTGTGCCCGAGATTGTTGAGCGGACCGGGCTGTTCCCCCGGCCCAAGGCAGACCTGGAATAAATTGAAAAAAACAGCCAGGGCCCGGCAACAAACTGCCGGGCCTCTTTTCATAACGTTGCCGGGGATCCTAATGGTGCCGCATCAGTAGAAAAACAGGATCATGATAAGTATGATCAGGGCCAGGGAAAGGACGATGTAGTCCTCAATCCTCTCGGTGGCGAAGAGGGTGAAAAGGTGATAATCCTCGCGGTCCTTTCCGTTTCCGTTGTTGAATGCGGAGTCAGCCATTTTTTCCGTCTCCAGAATTTAAGGATTTTTAGGAATGAAAAGGATAACCACGGCCAGGGCGCCCACGGCTTTCAAGAGGGCCGCCGCCGTTCCGACGGCCAGGGGCTTCCCCCCGGCCTTGCGGAGCTCGGCGAAGGATATTTGCATGCCAAGTCCGGCCAGGCCGATGGCAAAAAACCACTCGTACAACTTTCTGATCAGGATCAGTTCCGGGGAAGGGGGAGTGGTCTGCCCGAACACACCGAAGGAGGTAAGAAAGACCATGGCCAGGAAACCGAAGACGAAGACCGGGAACCTGCTCCACAGCCCGGTGTTGATGTTGATTTCGTCTTCCGGCAACTGGGCCGACCGGCTGGTGTAAACCGCCAGGGCAAGGACCACGAAGGGAAGAAAGACAACCCGTACCAGGTTATATATTTCCCCGGTTTTCAGGCTCTCCGAAGGGTGGCTGGCGGTCCCGGGCTCGAAGGCCAGGCAGGCGGCCAGGACCTGGCCGGAGTTTAGAATGCCGGTACCGCACCAGACTCCGAACTGGTGGGGGCTCATTCCGATCAGGGTGCCGATGACCGGGAAAATGAACAGGGAGGCCAGACCGAAGGAAAGAATGGTGGCTATTGAATAGACCACGTCGGTGGTTTTGGCCCGGACTGCGGGCGCGGTGGCCACAATGGCGGAAACTCCGCAAATGGCGGTGCCTGACGACAGAACCGCGGACGCCGCCGGGCTCATGCCGGCCTTTTTTCCCAGCCAGAGGGTAAAAAGTATGGTCAAGGTGATGAAGGACAGGACTATGATAATCGCCTCGCCGCCGAGCTGGGCGATGTCCGCCACGCTGTACACCGATCCCAGGAGGATCACCCCCAGCTTAATGAAAAGGCGCGAGGTTTTTACCCCCGCCTGGGCCCAGGCCGGGAAGGCGAATACGTTTCCGATTATCATGCCGATAATTATTGATAATAAAATGTAATTAATCCTGAGGTTGTCGATCAGGACTCTCTTCAGGTCCGGGTGGGCGGCGAAGTGTGTTTCCAGCCCGGGCCACTGCGGCAGGCCCAGATCCGCCCCGCCTTTTGCAAGGACGGCAATGGAGAACATCAAAATAATTCCGGGGATTGTTCTCAACAGCAGAGGGGTCTTGATTGGCCTCAAGTCGCACACTCCGATATTTATCAGAATATCGATTAATATATTATAACATTGAATACCGGTATACCTTCATTTTCGTTTAATTTTTTAAAACGAAAAACCGCCGCCCCGGCAGCCCTAGGCGGCGGTTTTCGACTGCCGTTGAACCGGTTTTTTAATTATTTAAAAACCACGAACACCAGGATAAAGATAACCAGAAGGACGATCCCCAGTCCCAGGGACCAGGCGATGAGCTTCTTCTCGATGGGCAGCAGGTCGTACCACTCTTCAGTTTCCAGAATTTCCGAAACCGAGGCCGGTTTTTCGGCCACCTGAGGGGTAACTTCGGACACTTAAATCCACCTCCTTGATCCGGTTCCGACTACTTGGCCAGCGGGGGTATGATGCCGTGATAGAAGATCCACGAGATGAACAGGCCCACCCAGAGGATGAAGCCGAACAGGCAGACCGCGTAGACTACCACAATCCGGCCCATGCCCTCGGCCCACAGCTTGCGGACGTTGGTCACCAGCCCGATGGAGAAGAAGCACAGGGCGAAGAATATGCTGCGCAGGGCATTGGCCTGGTCTGCGCCGGCCTTGGCCGGCTTGATGATCTCAGGCGGCCCGGCCAGCCCGATCAGGAACATGGCCAGCAGTGTGATGAGGAAGCCGATGACGAACTTGGGGAAGCGCTCCCAGATTTCCATGGGGGAGACCTTCTCGCCCCGCTGGGCCTCAACAGCGACTTCCCGCCTTTTGTCAATCCGGTAAACCGACCAGATCACCGCCAGGATGAAGGCCCACACGCCGATGAAGATGTCGATGAAGATTTTGGTGGTGGTGGTGACCATCAGCACCCAGTCCTTGGCGTACTTGACCCCCGAGGCAGCCTGTACCTTGGAATAGATCAGGGCCTCGGTGAGGGCGCCGCTGGCTATGGCTCCGCCGTCGCTCTTAACGGCCAGGCCCATCCAGGCTCCTGCCACCATGGGCTCGTTGTAGAGGAAGCCAGCAGCCAGCCAGGGCAGGATGAGAAGCTCCACCGCCACGAAGACGATGATCACCGCCGAGAGGATGACCGGGACCACGGGTCTGGCCCTGATGGCGGCGCCGGTGGCGATGGAGGCGGAAACGCCGCAGATGGATATGCCCGAGGCCAGGGGGGCCGACCATTCCGGCGTAAACTTGAACCACTTGCGGGATACGAAGTAGACCACCGGCCAGTAGATCAGGTAGGCCTCCACCACCGCGCACAGCCCCCGGACGATCACCGTGCCGGCCAGGGCAGCCGCCTCGATGGTTTTAATCCCGATGGCCGCACCCAGAATAACGATGCCGGTTTTGATGTACCACTCGGGCTTGGCAGCGTCCTCAAGGAATTTTGCCAGCCCGGTGAAGAAGTTGCCGATAATGAGGCCGAGGATCATCGCAAAGACCAGGCCCATCTCGCCCAGGCCCAGGGACCAGGGGATTTTAAAGGCCGCGCGCTTGTCGGGGGTGGCCGAGATGTAGGCGTATTCCCCTATGATTATGCACGCGTAGGTCAGCCAGAAGATGATCGTGAAGCCGGCGATGAACCGCATGATGTTGAAGCGCATGGCCGCCGCGCCGACGGTGGTGACGGCCAGCAGGAAGAGGTAGGTTAAAAACAAGGACGTAAAGCCGGACATGGTTTTTTCGAAGGCCTTGGAAATCGGCGCCAGCGCCTTGGAGAGATCGGTGTAGGCCTTGGCCTTGACCACCCAGCCCAGCAGATCGGACCCGAAAAGCACGGGCCCCAGACCGAGGATAAAAACGAAGAGGCCGATCCAAACCGCCCACCAGTCTTCAAGTTTGAACAGCTTGGAGCCTCCGGCATTCGCCGGTGAAGACATTTTTCCCCCTCCCATTAATTTGGAATAAAATATTAAGTTGCAAAGTAACGGACAGATCACCTCCCTTTGCTAAATATGTGAACGATATAACGACCGGACGGACCCGGTCACACAAACATGTTAAAAAAATTGTATTCTCCGGATGGCCGGGATTCAACGGATCGGAAGCAAGATGGTATTTTTGAACGGCCTAATGAGATATTTATGTCGCCGCAGCGGACAATATGAGTCATAATTATGACAAAAATAAATCATTACCGCCGTCTGTCTGAAGGAGTTTTTCCGGCCGCCGCCGGCTTCCGGGGAAACGGCTATCAGCCGGGAAAAGACGAGGGGTCCGGCTAAAAAGAAGACAATCCTTTGAAAAGGAAAAGCGGCTTTTGGTGAAGAACTAATTAGCTATCTTAATTAACAACATAAGTCATTATTATTAAAGTCTTGTGAAAACTTTTATTATGGTGACAAATAATGGCTGTTAACAAAAGGCAAACCGTAATAATACTGACATTATTTACCCTTGCGGCGGTTTCCTTTCTATTTATCGTAAATGAGTCGTTCAACACCCAAAGTAAAATAAATGACCTCGAGTTGAACTTTAAGAAAGTAATGTTGGGACACGAGATTTCAGAGGACATTTTAAGGGTAATTACTGCCGTTCAGGATTATATCTTTTACTCAGACCAGCAGTACATTGAAGATTTCAGAAGACACAGTTCAATAACCATTAAACACGAACTGGAGCTGTACAATCTCGTCAGCCCCTCGAAAAAGCAGGATGTGGAGGACCTTGTCGAATTCAGCAAGGCGTACCACTGGTTTGTTGAAAAGGAAGTAATACCGTTGATGAAATCGGGCCGGTTAAGCGAATACGACGTCAGGTATATTCAGATGAGAAACAAGGAATATGCCAGGAACCTGACCGGGAAGGCCGATGCGGTTGTGACGGCGGAAAGAAAAGAAACGGAGTACCATTTCAAAAGGGAGATTATCGGCAAGAACACCAAAGTGGTAGTCTTACTGGCCGTTTTTCTGGCCGCCCTGTGGCTGCTTATCATGGAGTTGTTCAAGGCGCTTAAGCCCCTGCTGGCCCGCTGCGCGTACCTGGACAGGCTTTCCGACCGGACCAACAACGCCGTGATCGGCGCCGACAGGAAGGGGAACATAGTCGTTTTCAACAAATCCGCCGGGGACCTCCTGGGTGTGTCCCCCGACCTGATTTTGCGCAGGAATCTCAGTGAAATACCCGTTCTTTTCCCAAACTTGCAAAACGTTGTCCAGCCGCTGCAGGAAGTCATTCTCCAGCGGGCGGATCTGAACGGCCAGAGAATGAAGTACTCACTCTTCGGCAAGAAGATTGACCTGGCGGCTGATTACGTCCCCGTAGACTTTTTCGGCAGGGCCGAGGGGGCCGTAATGATTGCCCACCGGGTCGAGGAGCTGAAGGACAAGCATGTTTTGCTGGAAACCCTGGAGGCCGAGCGCAAAAGGATTTCCATTGAAATTCACGACTGGATAGGCAGGCACATGTCCACCATGATTCACTCCCTGGACTATATACTGCGCCTCGGCAGAGATTCGGCCCCGGGAGAGTGGCGGGACAACCTGCTGGCCCTGCGCGCCCACTGCCAGAACGCGGCCATCGAGATGAGGGGGATCATGAACGACATCCACCCCTACCTGATTGACAGGGTGGGGCTGATATCGGCCCTTGAATCCTACATTGCCACTTTTGAAAAGCTCAACAAGATAAAGGTGTACATTTATTACCAGGACAGGTCCATAAAGGTAAGAAAAAAAGACGAGATCATTATCTACAGGATAATCCAGGAAGCCCTCACCAACGTGACGAAACACGGCAAGGCCACCGAGGTGGACGTGGAATTCACGGTTTCCCACGATACCCTGAAAATAGAGGTCACGGACAATGGAGGGGCGGCAGGCGATTTCACGGCCGGAAAAGGGATCTGGGGAATGAAGGAAAGGGCGAACCTGATTGGCGGCGATATCACCTTTGACAGCACCGGGTCGGGCTTCTGCGTGACTCTGACCGTACCGGTTTTAACGGAGGGGTGAGCTTATGGAAAAGATTAAGGTGATGCTGATCGAGGATCACAACGTTTTCCGCCAGGGGCTGAAAAAACTGATCGATCTCGAGGACAACATGACCGTGGTTGCCGAGGCGGGGTCCTGCGAGGAGGCGATGCAAAAGGTCAGCGCCGCGGTCGATGTAACCCTGCTGGACATCGGGCTGCCCGACGGGGACGGACTGGACCTCTGCGCCAGGATAAGGGAAAAGTATCCCCGCATCAGGCACATCGCACTTACCACCTACGACGACGCCATTATCATAAAAAAGGCCATGGATCGCTGCGTTAACGGTTTCGTGCCGAAATACGCCTTTTTCGAGGAGATCAGGTGGGCCATCCTGATGACCTACAGGGGGGGGTCCTATCTTTACCCCGGCCTCAGCACGGACACGCTTCTCAACCTTTCCGATCCCGGACTGTCGGAGACTGAATTGAACATCCTGAAGCTTCTGTCCGAGGGAAAGAACCAGAAGGAAATCGCCGAGCGGCTTTTCATAAGCCTGTCCACCTTCCGGAGAAGGCTGAACGGTATTTTTACCAAGCTGAAAGTCAGCACCGTGGAGGAATTAATCACGGCGGCAGCCAAAAGGGGCCTGATTAAGTAGGAAAATGCGAGGGCCGGGAGGATTTGCATGAAAGGCAACCCCGCATCGAAGACTTTAATACCCATGGTTCTGGTGGTGTTCTTCCTCAGTGTGATTATTGTTCTGGGCATCATGGAATTTCGCTTTTCCAAAAATATACTTTCGAATTATGAAAACAATATAAAGCAAATCGCTTTAAACAAAACCGATCTTCTGATTAACGACCTCAAGGCGGTGGCCGAAAACGCCGCCAAGAAGATCGCGGCCCGGGACGAAAACGTTGACGACCTGCTGAAGGCCATATCCGCATACGACCACCGGATTGTCAATGTTTACCTGCTGGGCTTCGACGGGTCCGTCCGGAATGCCCTGCACGCAAAGCACCGGGCCCGGGATGTCGACCGCCTGTTCGACAAGGTGGTCCGGGATAAAGACGGGAGGGTATTGATATCCGGCGTTTACACCGATGAGACCACCCAGCTGAAGGTCGTCAGCGCGGTGGTTCCCCTGCGTCCGGTCAGGCCCTTTGCCGCGCTGGCCCTGGATTTCAAGATTGACCAGTACCAGAAGGAAATGCTCCAGGAATTTATAAATTCAAATTACAAGGTAGCCGTATTCGACCACAACAACTACCCGGTATTCTGGCCCTTTGACAGGGAAAAGCTGGACGGTTTCAGGCAGGACCAGGCCAAGTTTTATGACAGCAGGGACCAGTACAACGTTGTGACCGGAGAAACGGGCCAGCCCCCGTGGAGGCTGTACTTTTTCTTCAAGGAAAACAACTTTGAAACCTTCCGGACTATTACCATCCTGTTTCTGGTGTTCATACTGTACTGCTGCCTGTACCAGTTGCTGGTGGAACTATGGGGGGTCAACAGCGTCAAAACCTATTTTGAAAACATAGATTTCGCCATTTTCAACAAGGTCAACGAAGGGGTAATCATAACCAACAATTCCGGCAGGATAATATTCGCCAACAATGCAGCCCACGAACTCTTCGCCGAGAGAAAGAGCACGCTGCACGACATAAGGCTGAACGAAATACTGGGCCGCATCGAGGATGTCCATGAGGAAAGCAAGAAATCCGGCATGTTGACTCTCAAGATGCCCGATAAATTCCTGGAGGCAATCCACTCTCCGATTATAAAGAAAGGAAAGAAACTCGGATCGCTGACCATAGTCAGGGTAAACGTCAAGGAAGAAAAGGTATTCAAAAACGTGCTGAAAAAGCTTTTGGACATTATTCCGGAAGGGGCCTTTTTTGTCGACAAGGACCACGAGGTAGCGATGGCGAACCTGATGGCCAAGTGCTACCTGGGCAATCTGGACAAGGGAACCAGCATCGGCGCGGTCGACCACGCCCTGGCGGATTTTATCTATGAAAATATCGGATCGCGGTCGGTTAAAAGGATGGAGCTGGCTGCACACGGCCTGGTGTGTGAAATTGCGCCGGTGTATGACGACGACGGGGTTTACGCCGGGACCCTGGTGGTGCTGCTATGAGCCCCCGGGGTGAAAGGGCCGCCCAATGACGGGCGGTACAGGTTACAAGGGGAGGCAGTTTATTGTTTCAGAAAATGCTGCTGGTCCTGGACGGGTCCCCCGGATCCCCCGCTGCAGCGGAAATCGCCCTGGAACTGGCCCGGACGTATCGGGCGGCCGTGACGGCGCTGTATATTGTCGACCTCGGCTGGAGGAACTTGCTGGGAGACGAGTGGATCAGCGGCGAAGGGGTAAGGAGAGTTTTTTTCCGGTACATGGAGCGGGAGCTTGAAAAAAAGGCGCGGCAGGTGCTGGCGGAGACTGCCCGAAGGGGTAGGAACAGGAGACTGCAGGTCGACACCGCGCTGGAAACAGGTAACCCGTACAGGGTGCTGACTTCAACCTGCCGCGAACTGGGGCCCTTCGACCTGGTGATCCTGCCCAACCCTTCGGGAAAGCCGGCCGAAGGAGCGGTGAAAATCAACGTGCAAAAGGCAGCCCGTGAACTGGGCTGCCCGATCCTGATCGGCCCCGCATTATAAAAATATCTGCCGGCGGCTGTCACCGGCAGCGCTGTTTTACCTGCAAAAGTCCATGTAAGGCGGCGTTAAACTGGTCGTCGGAATACCCCTGCAGCTTAATGGCCTTGTTCGGGCATTCGCCGGCGCAGGAACCGCAGCCCCTGCACAGGACCGCCTCGATCCGGGCCCTGGTGCCCTTTATCCCGGGTGCTCCGTAGGGGCAGAGGCGGACGCAGGTGAGGCAGGCGGCGCACCTGGAACGATCAACCACGGCGGTAACCCCCTTCGACTCCAGGGTCTTCCTGCCCATTACGGCGGCGGCCCTGCCCGCCGCAGCCTTGCCCTGGGTGACGGATCCTTCAATCCCTTTCGGGCCGTGGGCCAGCCCGCAGATAAACACCCCGTCGGCGGAGGTGTCCACCGGGCGAAGCTTGACGTGGGCCTCAAGGAAGAATTTGTCGGGGTTCAACGGCACCTTGAAGATCCTGGAGAGTTCGGCGTTGCTTTCGGCAGGCACCGTGGCGGCGGCCAGGACCAGGAGGTCTGCCTCAAGGTCGAGTTTTTCGCCCACCACGTGATCGGTGGCCGAAACCACGACGACTTTGCGGCCGCCAGTGTTTTTCGCCCTCACCGAGAGCGAGTCTCTGCTGTCGTACCGGATAAAAATAACTCCCCTGGCCCGGGCCTCCCGGTAGAGGTCTTCTTTAAACCCGTACGTCCTGATGTCCCTGTAGAGAACCACAATTTTTGCAGCCGGGTTGATTTCAAGGATCCTAAGGGCCATTTTCATGGTTCTGGCGCAGCAAATCCTGCTGCAGTAGGGGCGGTCGCCGTCCCTGGATCCCACGCACTGGATCATCACCACCGTCCGGGCTTTTTTTATCCGGTGGTCTCCTGCCCTCATAGACTCCTCCAGGTCCAGGTGGGTCAGCACGGCGGGGTGATCCCCGTACAGGTACCCGGGGGGCTTCAACTCGCCGCCCCCGGTGGCGATTATGGCCGTGCCGTGCCGGATTTCAGCGCCGTCGGTCAGGGTGGAGGTGAAATTTCCGACGTGCCCGGAAACTTCGGCCACCCGGCAGTTCATGTGCACCTCAATCAAGGGGTGGCCCGTCACCCGGCGGGTGGTCTCTTCCAGGAAACCCCTGATGTCCTCGCCGTTAAACCCCTCGTCTATGCCCAGGGCAAGGCCGCCGAGCCGGCCCGACTTCTCCACCAGGTGCACGCGGTAACCCTGGCCGGCCAGGCAAAGGGCCGCGCTCATCCCGGACACGCCTCCACCCACCACCAGGCAGGAGGGGTTGACCTCGACCGTCACGGGACTGACCGGACTAAGGGTGGCCGCCCTGTTTACCGCCATTCCCACCAGGTCCATGGCCTTCAGGGTGGCCCCGTCCGGGTCCCCGCGGTGCACCCAGGAGCACTGGTCCCTGATGTTTGCCATTTCGAACAGGTACCCGTTCAGCCCGGCTTCCCGCAGCGTCTCCTGGAAGAGGGACCTGTGTGTCCTGGGGCTGCAGGAGGCCACCACAATCCGGTTAAGGTTGTGTTCCCGGATTAATTCCTTCATTTTGGCCAGGCTGTCCTGGGAGCACACGTAAAGGCCCTCCTGGGCATATGCCACATAAGGCAGCGTTTTGGCGAACCCTGCCACCGCCGGGACGTCTACCACGGAGGCGATGTTAGTGCCGCAGCGGCATACGAAAACCCCTATGCGGGGTTCTTCACCGTCCACATCCTTTGGATCGGGATGCGTTTTTTCACTGACCAGGGTATTTCGCCCGGCGGCCAGGAAGGCAGAGCACTCACCCGCCGCGGCGCTGGCCTGCATGACGGCTTCCGGGATGTCCTTGGGCCCGCTGAAAACGCCGGCCACGAATATTCCCGGCCGCACGCTCTTAACGCCGGAAAGGGGGGCTATTTTGCAGAAATTGTACCGGTTCAGCGGCACCTTCATGATCCCGGCCAGGCTGGTGACGTCCGGGGTGGGCTTAAGACCCACGGACAGGACCACCAGGTCGAAATCCTCCTCAACCATCCGGCCGTCCTGGCTGCGGTACTGCAGCCGCAGGTTCTTTGTCTGCTGGAGTTCCTTGACGGAGGAGATGGCCGACATCACGTATCTGACGCCGTAGTCATCCCTGGCCCGGTTGTAGTATTGCTCAAAGTCCTTGCCGAAGGCCCGCACGTCAATGCAGAAAATGGCGGCCTCCAGTCCGGGCAGGTGTTCCTTGGCGATAACGGCCTCCTTGGTGGCATACATGCAGCAGACAGAGGAACAGTAGCCCTGATTCATGGTGATGTCCCGGGAGCCTACGCACTGGATGAAGGCGATTTTTTTCAGATTGCTTCCGTCCGAGGGCCGCCTTAAGTGCCCCTGATAAGGGCCCGAGGCGCTTAACATGCGCTCAAACTGCAGGCTGGTAATTACGTTAGGGTAGATTCCGTACCCATATTCGCCTTTCAGCTCGGCGTCGAAAAGTTCGAAGCCTGGGCACAGCACCACCGCCCCGACGTTCACCTCGATTTCTTCCTCCGCCATGTTGTGGTTGATGGCATCGGCCTCGCAGGCCTTCAGGCATTTTCCGCAGGCCTTCGGCTTTTTAATCTTCAGGCATTTTTCCCTGTCTATGACGTAGGCGCTGGGGAAGGCCTGGGGGTAGGGCTTGTAAATGGCCTTTCTGGTCCCCAGGCCCTGGTTGAACTCACTTGGCGCATCCACAGGGCATTCATCCGCGCAGGCCCCGCAACCCAGGCACTTGTCCTGGTCCACATAGCGGGGATGCCTTTTAATAACGGCGGTGAAGTTGCCCGGCTCGCCCCTGAGGTCAACCACCTCGGACAGGGTGAGTACTTCGATATTAAGGTGTCTGCCGCACTCCACCAGCTTGGGGGAGAGGATGCACATGGAGCAGTCGTTGGTGGGGAAGGTTTTGTCCAGCATGGGCATCCGCCCGCCGATGGCCGGAGACTTTTCCACCAGGAAGACCCTGTAGCCCATTTCGGCCAGATCGAGGGCCGACTGCATTCCGCTGATGCCGGCTCCCACAACCAGGACAGAACCAAGTACATTATTTGAAGATTCAGCAGCATTGTCTACCACGTCGGGATAAACCTCCACCATATGCATTGTTAAAACCAATAACCAATAACAGCTAACTTGCCAGCGACAGGGAGCGCAGGAGAGGGAGGGGATCCACTATGTGCCTGGCAAACCAGCTGCCGCTTTCCTTGAGGCCCAGGGCGAGGCCGATAAGTTCGGTGAAGTAAAAGGCCGGGATGCCGTTCCTGTTGTTCGGCCTGCGGACTTCCAGGTTCATCTGGCAGAGCGGGCAGGCCGTAACGATGGCCTGGGCGCCCGCCTCCTCGGCCATTTCCAGCAGCCTTGAAACCATCTGCCTGACCGCGTCGCCAACCGTAAGCCCCAGGTTGGCCCCGCAGCACTCGGTTTTGTAGGACCAGGACAGGGGCCGGGCACCTGTGCCGGCCATCAGGGCGTCCAGGGAGCGGGGGTTTTCGGGGTTGTCGAATCCGGTCACGTGGTGTGGGCGGACCAGCAGGCAGCCGTAATAACAGGCCAGCCTCAGGCCCTCTAGGGGCCTGACCACCCGCCGGGAGATTTCTTCAGCCCCGATCCTGACGGTAAAGGCTTCCAGCAGAGACATCACGCCGATCCTGCCCGTAAAGGTGAAATTAACCACCTCTTCCAGCTGCCTTCTCCTGGCCGGGTCGTTCCTCAGAACGTGGTCGGTTTTTTTAAGCCGGTTGTAGCACGAGGCGCAAGGTACCACCAGGTCCCGCCCGGCCTGCTGGGCTAGGGCGATATTGGCCGCCGGCAGCGCGTAGGCCAGCAACTGGTTGGTGCTGTGGGCCGAGGTGGCTCCGCAGCAGATCCAGTCCTCGATTTCGGTAAGGGACAGCCCCAGGGCCGAGGCCACGGACAAAGCCGACAGGTTATACTCCCGGGCACTGGATTCCAGGGAACATCCGGGGTAATACGAGAGATTCAATTCAGCTTCCCCCCGTCAAGGCGGACTTGGTACTTGGCGAAGGCTTTCCGTTCCATGTCGAAGCAGCGTTTAAAAATGACATCCAGGTACTTCCTGTCCTTCACCTTTTTGCCTATAAGGGGGAGCTTTCTTTTGAGGAATAGCTTTAGCCCCAGATCAAGGTCGGAAAACAGGTCTCCGGTCCTCAGCTTGTACTCGGCCATCATCAGGGCCTCGTGGATCCGGCCCTTGGACCTGACCGTATCCAGAAAGATATCGTTAAAGAGACGGATTTTTTTCTCCGCCACGATATTGTTGCTGATGGCGATTTTCTTGAGGGCGTCCATGACGTCGAACATCTTGATGCCGTTGGGACACCTCGATCCACAGATTTCACAGCTGGAACAGAGCCAGATCATGGAGCTTCTCAGCGCCTTTTCCTTTAGGCCGAGCTGGATATAGCGCAGGATCTGGTTGGGGGCGTGGTCCGTGAACCTGGCCATGTAGCAGCCGGAGGCGCACTTCTGGCACTGGAAGCAGAGTTCTATGGGCTGGCCGGACCTGCTTTTGACTTCCTCAATAAATGACTGACTATTAAACAACCCATTTCATCTCCCTTTCAATTAAATAAAATCAAAAGTTAAATTATTTATATTGCTATTAATTGAAAGTAAAACAAGGCATTGTATACAAAAAACATACATGGTTCGGTCTATATTTAATCAAAATTATGCTTTTACTTATTAATTAGCGTAAGCCAGTAAATAACAGGCGTACATGGAGATTATTTTAGGATTAATGCGTTGTCGTGTCAAGTATATAGAGAAAAAAACCGGGATAAATTTAATATTTTATATAATTAATATTCATAGCGAAATCAAAGTGAATTCCTGTCATAATAGGACTACCCAAAACGTCAAATTTACCCTGGAAGCTGATACCATCATCGTGGCCGGGGGGAGAAAAATATTCTATTGACATATGTTCAAGAGGGGAATATGATTTATATATCGACATATGTCCATAACAATTTGAGAGGGAGTCTGTCCTGGTAATAGCTGATACGTGCCAAGATTGTGTCCCAGTGGGGCATGGGGGTTAGGACCGTCATAATCAGTGGAGTTGCCGGTTACCTTTGAAATTGCCTCGTCCTTTAAGAAGGTGTTGAAGATGTCCGGGCAGGCAAGGTTGTACCTGGGGAGGCTTAATTTAGAAAACTTTACTCATGACGAAGCGCGTCAAATCATTGCGGGTATTCAGGGGGTTGTACTGGCCGACCTTAATTTTGACAAAAGAGAAGCAATGATTGTGATAAATACCTGCAAAAGCAGCCCCGAAACAGTGATTGAAAACATCCTAAAAGCGGGGCTTACGTTTAAAAGATTCAGTTTTGCAGATATGCAGATTGAATGACTCCCTTTTCCCTGCCGGCTCGTTTATTTGGACGCGGAGGACGGCCTGCGGAGCTTCGCGGGAGAGGAGAGAGGCCCGATCACGCGCGGGGGTACCGGAACTCATCCGGCACCCCCGACGCGTTTTAAAGCGAGCTGAGGGATGACAATATCTGCGCTTTTTCAAAGGTTTTGTGGCCGGTAGCCCCGCTGGGACAGGCAGCCGCGCAGGCCCCGCAGCCGCGGCAGATAACGTCGATAACCTTGGCCAACCTGGTGACCGGGTCCAGTTCCCTGGCTTGGTACTGGCACGTCTTGACGCATATTCCGCAGCCCTGGCAGAGCCTCGGGTTGACGGATACGGTATTGGGCAGGCTCTCGAGGTAGTCCTTGGAGAGCAGGGTGGCGGCGCGGACGGCCGCTGCGTTGCCGGCGGCTATCGCTTCTTTCAGCAGTTTCGGGCCATGGGCGAGCCCGGCCAGATATAGGCCGTCCCCGGAAAAATCGACCGGTCTCAACTTGGCGTGGGCTTCGGAAAAGAAACCGTCGCTGTTCAATGGCACTCTGAACAGGCGGCTTATTTCGGCGTTTTGAAGTCCGCCCTCGATTCCGACCGAAAGAACAAGCAGGTCGGCTTTCAGGACAATCTCCCTCTGCAGGATCAGGTCCTCGAAGCGGACCTCCACGGTGTCTCCCGCCGGAGCCGCCACCGGTCTCCTTTCCGGCCTGTACCTGGCAAAGATCACGCCTTTCCGCCTGGCCTCGGTATAGTACGACTCATTAAGCCCGAATGTCCTCATGTCCCTGTAGAGAATGAATATATTGCAATCCGGCCGGGACTCCTTGATCAGCAGTGAGTTTTTAACCGCCTGGGTGCAGCATACCCTGCTGCAATACGGCCGGTTTTCCTGCCGGGACCCAACGCACTGAATCATCACAACCTGTTTGAGATGATCTATTTTTTGATTGCTGATCATGTCCTCCAGTTCGGTTTGGGTTACCACCGCCCGGTGGTCTCCATACAGGTACTCGCTGGTTTTAACGGCGGAGGCGCCGGTAGCGATGACCGCCGCCCCGTGATTTATTTCCACCTTCCCCCCAGGAGTGTCAATAACAGTGTTGTATTTGCCCGGGTAACCCTCCACTGAGTGAACAGTTGAATTCAGGTAAATATCGATCAACGGACTGGATTTCACGCGACCCGCCAGATCGGCCAGGATCTCTTCCGTTCTCGCGCCTGAAACCGCATAGCGGAGGTTGTTGAGGTTGCCGCCCAGAACCCCTTCCTTTTCCACCAAGGATGTCCTGAAGCCCTGGTTTGCCAGGGACAGCGCCGCCGTCATGCCCGCCGCCCCGCCGCCCAGCACCAGGGCCCGCTTGGACACCGGAATCGATGTGGTCATGACCGGCTTGAGCAGGCGGGCCTTGGCCACCCCCATGGCCACAAGCTTTTTCGCCTTGGCGGTGGCCAGGTCGGGGCAGTCGCGGTGGACCCAGGAGCAGTGCTCCCGGATATTCACCTGCTCATAAAGGTAGGGGTTGATCCCCACCTCCCTGATGCTGGCCTGAAACAGCGGGCCATGAGTGCGCGGTGTGCACGAAGCCACCACCACCCGGTTGATGTTGTGCCGGGTTATTATTTCCTGGATCTTTTTTATGCTGTCCTGGGAACAGGTGAACAGGAATTCTTCCACGTGAGCCACGTCCTTAAGCTGGCGGGCGTATTCCGCCACCTCGGAAACCCTGACCACGCCGCCGATATTTATACCGCAGTTGCAAACGAAAACCCCCAACCGGGGGGGTACCCCGGCGAGGTTCTTTTCGGGAGGGTAAGTTTTTTTTGAAGTCAGAGAGTGCCTGGCCTCATTGAGCAGTTGGGAGGCCATTGACGCCGCCGCACTTGCATCGACCACTGTTTCCGGAATGTCCTTGGGGCCGGAAAGGGGCCCGCTGACAAAAACCCCCGGCCGGGAGGTGGTCCCCGGGAATAATTCGGTACCGGGGCAAAAGCCGTGGGAGTCGAATTCTATGCCTGCGGCGGAAGCCAGTTCAAGGGTTTCAGCGGAGGGCTGAAGGCCCAGGGACAGGACTACGAGGTCGAAAGTTTCTTCCTTTACTGTACCGTTTTCCAGCGCATACCGGATCTTGAGGTTCCGGTCCGGGCCGGGAAGTTCCTCGACCCCGTAAACCCGGCTGCGGATGAAGCGGACGCCGTATTCATTCCTGGCCCGTTCGAAATAGCGCTCAAAATCCTTGCCGTGGGTTCTCATGTCCATGTAGAAAATAGTCGTTTCCAACCCTCCGGGGCAATGCTCCTTGGCAATAACCGCCTCCTTGATGGCGTACATGCAGCAGACCGAAGAGCAGTAGCCGCGGTCTATCCTTTCGTTTCTTGATCCCACGCACTGGATCCAGGCGATTTTACCGGGCTCTTTGCCGTCGTAGGGCCGCACCAGGTGCCCCTGGAAGGGGCCCGAGGCGCTTAACATACGCTCAAAGGACAGGCTGCTGACGACGTTGGGATATCTGCCCAGTCCGTAATTATAAAGCCTTTCCCCGTCGAAGGGAACCAGGCCGGGGCTGAGGATCACAGCGCCCACGTTGAGTTCGACCACCTCGTCCTTCATTCCGTGGTCTATGGCTCCGGGCATACATGCCGACGCGCACTGCAGGCATTCGGAACACCCGCCGCAGTTCAGGCATCGCCCGGATTCCCTAACCGCTTCGTCCGGGGTGAGGGCTAAGGATTCCTCCACGAACCCGGACAGCCTTTCTGACGGGGGCAAATACTTGGGATCCGGGGGCGGAGCAGAACTTTCCGGGACCGGCCTGCCGGGTCCCGCCAGTTTTTCCCGGGGGACCGAAAACTCTCTTCCTTCTCTGGGATCCCGGCCGGTGATAAAGCGGTGAATTGATTCGGCCGCCCTTTTACCGGCAGCGATGGCCGAAACAACTGTAGCCGGCCCGGTGGCCAGGTCCCCCCCGGCAAAGACTCCGGGTACGGGTGTAGCCAGGGTGTCCTGGTCCACCACCAGCCGGTTGCCGGGACATAAAGCCGTCCTGTAAGACTCATCGACAAAATCGAGGCCGCCGGTCTGGCCAATGGCGATGATCACGTAATCAGCCGGGATTTCTCCGCCGTCACCCGAATACCGGGGATTAAAGCGGCCCTGCTGATCGAAGACCGAGGATACCAGCAGGGTTTGCACCGCCTTGACCCGGCCGGGTCCGGCGATGGACTTTACACCCAGGCCGTTCAGGATGATTACGCCCTCTTCCAAGGATAATGCCACTTCCCCGGCGGAGGCGGGCATTTCGTTCCGGTTTTCGAGAGCGATCACCGTCACCCGGTCAGCACCGACCCTCAGGGCGGTTCTGGCGGCATCCAGGGCCACGTTGCCTCCACCCACCACCACCACCCTGCCGCTCAGGGTTACCGGTTCCCCCAGATTGATTTTTTTTAAGAAATCGACGGCATAAAACACGCCCGGCAGTTCCTCGCCGGGGACCCGGAGCTTTACCGGCAGGTGCAGCCCGGTGGATAAGAATACCGCCTCGAATCCCTGAGAAAACAAGTCGCCGATAGTTCTGCCGGGCCCGAGGGGCGTGTTAAGCCTTATTTCCACGCCGACCTTTTCCAAAAGCCCAATCTCCAGGTCGACCACTTCCCCGGGCAGTCGGTAACGCGGTATGCCCAGTCTAAGCATGCCGCCGGCAACCGGCATAGACTCAAAAACGGTGACCCGGCAGCCCAATTTAACCAGCTGGTATGCCGCCGAAAGGCCGGCCGGCCCGGATCCGGCCACGGCCACCCGGTGGTTTCCGGGAAAAGGCATCTCCGGCAGGATGATCTCTTCAATCCGGGAGTATGTATAATCGGCAGCGGCCCTTTTCAGCCTCATTATGTTCAACGGTGCATCGATTTCACCCCGGTGGCAGGCCTCCTGGCAGGGGTGGGTACAGATCCTTCCGCACACACCGGGAAAAGGATTGTCACGGTATATCAGCCGCCAGGCCTCAGCAAACTTTCCCTGGCCGATCAGCTGAATGTATCCCTGAACGTTTACGCCGGCGGGACATGCGTTCCGGCAGGGAGGCAGGCCTTTTTTCTCAATAGAAAAAGCCACAGGCGTGGCCTGTGGGTAAAGTTTAAATATTGCCTTCCGTTTTCCTATGCCGCTGTCGAAAGAATTGGGAATCTCGACCGGGCATACAGCGGCGCAGTCGCCGCAGCCGGTGCATTTACCAACATCCACAAAGCGGGCCTTTTTCATTACCCTGGCCTTGAAATTTCCGGGTGACCCTTCAAGTGCCAGAAGATTGGCATTGGTTATCACTTCGATATTCGGGTGCCTGGCGGTGTCCACCAGCTTGGGGGAGACTATGCACATGGCGCAGTCATTGGTGGGGAAGGTCTTGTCCAGCATAGCCATGGTGCCTCCGATGGCCGGCGCGCTTTCCAGGAGGTAGACCTTGAACCCGGCTTCCGCCAGGTCAAGTGAGGACTGCATTCCAGAAATACCGGCGCCAACCACCAGCACTGCTCCAACGGAACCACTGACAGCAGGGTGGGACATCCTGATCACCTCCTGAATCGTCTTGATCGCCATGTCTTTAGCGAAATAAATTATTAAAATACTATATCGGATTTTCTATTTTTTTATTTTCAGAGTAAAACTGCCCGGATGCAAAAGCAAACCCGGCCTGAGGGCAAATATCGGCGATTAATGGCTATTTCTTAGCTGTAGTTCAAAAGGCTGGCGTTTACAATTATTATCATGATATGCGAAAATTACGCTAACAATAGAATTTGTAAACACGGGGAGCGGGACCGAAGCCGGAGTCTGAATTAAAATCAGGGCAAATCAGGGATAATTAGAGAAGGGTGGGGTGATACGAAAAAAAAATAGCTGTACTATTCTAATAATTCGGTAAAATACAATTTCACTATAAATATTAAAAAAAGAAAAACTCAAAAGTTGAATAGAAAAACACGCCCATTGCCGAAAACAGGCAATTGTAGGGCAAAAAAATGAATCCGGCCATGGATCATGGTTTCAATTTTAATAGAAAAAATGTTTATTATGAAAATAGGTCTATTATGCATAGAGAAAATCTGCTACAATAAACCAATATTGAGGCTTCATTATCCCATCCTGACCCGAGGAGGTGTTGTCTTGAACCTTAATTACACTTCCGGGATACCTTCCGAACCGGATTTTGAGTTCAAGCAAAAGATACTTGAAAAAATTGGCAACAACAGCAATTTCATGTCCTGTTACTTTTGCGGCACATGCACCGCCGGGTGCGCC
Source organism: Desulfovirgula sp. (assembly GCA_020725625.1). GTDB lineage: Bacteria > Bacillota > Desulfotomaculia > Desulfotomaculales > Desulfocucumaceae > JAILZP01. The sequence continues at coordinate 22,445 of DYET01000194.1, forward strand.
TTTTCAGGCCTGCGGGGCGATATTGACCCCCGCAAGTTCATGCGCCAGGTTGCCCTGGGGCTAAAAGAAGATGTGCTGAACTCATCGTTTATCTGGCTCTGCACCATTTGCGAGCGCTGCACCATAGACTGCCCGAACAGTGTAAACATGGCCGAACTGGTCCAGGTGATCAGGGGGCGGTTTGGAATCAAGCCTCCGGGCGATCTTATGCTCCAATGCCGGGCTTATGGCGGCTCAAAGAGCCAGATGCTGGCCACGGCGCGGTGGATCAGGGAGGGGCTGATCAAAGTCGACCCGTCCCGCAATCCGGATCCGGTGACCTATCACGACCCCTGCAATCTGGGAAGAAAAGAAGGTATAACCGAGGAGCCGAGGTACATACTGGGAAGGGTTTGTGCCGATTTCCGCGAGATGAAGCCGGGCAGGCAGTATAACTACTGCTGCGGAAGCAGCGGCGGGGCCCTCCTGTCGGAGGAGTACGACCAGCTCCGCCTCGCCATGGGAAGGCTGAAGGCCGACCAGATTGCCGAAACCGGGGCCAAAATAGTGGCCACGTCCTGCCTCAACTGCCACGAACAGCTGAGAAGGATTTCTGAGCGCTACAACCTGGGCGTGGAGGTGGTTTTCGTGCACGAGCTGGTGGACCGGGCATTGGTGGGTAACAACCCCGGGAAGAATGAGAATAAATATCGTAAATAATGTGATGTATTTTCGCTATTTATAAAAGTAGTTATATTTTCATAATTTTTAGTATCAGCGTAAAATCGTCCTGTGTATACTTGAAATAAAACGGGGAAAAATATATAATCTTTACAGTGGGAGGCCTGAAAAATGACAGTGGTCAATGCTTCCCCCAAGGGGGCCGTTTGCATCGTCGGGGGCGGGATCAGCGGCATGCAATCGGCCCTGGATCTGGCGGAGGCGGGCATAAAAGTCTATATAATTGAGGAGAAACCCGCCATCGGCGGCCTCATGTCCAGACTGGACAAGACCTTTCCAACCAACGATTGCGCCATGTGTATTGTCTCGCCAAAGCTGGTGGATGTAGGCAGGCACCTGAATATAGATCTAATTACCGGCGCCCGGGTGGAAGGTGTTGAGGGTAAGCCGGGCAATTTCAGGGTTAGGGTGAGAAAAAAGGCCCGATACGTAGACATGGAGAAGTGCACCGGGTGCGGGGAGTGCGCCAGGGTATGCCCGGTGGAAGTGCCCAACGAGTTCGACGCCGGGCTGGGTAGCCGGAAGGCGGCTTACAAGCTTTACCCCCAGGCCATGCCCACCGCCTACGCCATTGACCGTCAGGGCATTCCCCCGTGCCGGGACGCCTGCCCGGCCGGAATAAACGTGCAGGGCTACGTCCAGTTGATTAAACAGGGAAAATTCATCGAGGCCTGGCAGACCATCTATCGTGACAACCCCCTGCCCGGCATATGCGGCAGGGTGTGCACCCATCCCTGCGAGACCGCCTGCCACCGCGGGAAAATCGACCAGCCGGTGAATATAAGAGCGCTGAAAAGGACCGCTTCCGATTTCGCCTACGCCAGCCAGGAGGATCTGCCCCTGCCGGAGGTTCCTCCGAAAAACGGTCAGATGGTGGCCGTGGTCGGATCCGGCCCGGCCGGTCTTTCGGCCGCTTACCAGCTGGCCCTCAAAGGTTACGGTGTGACCATTTTCGAGGCTCGGGAGAGGGCCGGGGGCATGCTTATATACGGTATTCCGGAATACAGGCTGCCCAAGAAGTTGGTGGAACATGAAATCGAACTGATCAAAAAGCTGGGCGTGGAGATCAGGACCAGAACCCCGCTGGGGCCAGGACTGACCGTGGAAGACTTGATGGAGCAGGGCTACAAGGCAGTTTTCCTGGCCGTCGGCGCCCAGAAGGGACTTTCACTGAACATCCCCGGGGAGGACTTGGAAAACGTACTGGTGGGCGTGGACTACCTGGCCCGGGTGAACAGCGGCGAGAAGGTGCCGGTGGGAGAACGGGTGGCCGTCATCGGCGGCGGCAACACCGCCATGGACGCCGCCAGGACCGCCTTGAGGGGCGGGGCAAAGGAGGTAACCGTGTACTACCGGAGGACCTTCGGAGAGATCACCGCCGCCAGGGAAGAAATCAACGAGGCCCGGGAAGAGGGAATAGTGTTCCGCATGCTGGTCAGCCCGGTGGCCTTTTACGGAGTGGGCGGGCGGGTCGCCGGCATCGAGTTTATAGAAAACAGGCTGGGCGAACCCGACGCCGGCGGTCGCAGGAGCCCGGTACCGGTGGAGGGTAGCCAGTTCAGGGTGGAGGCCGATACCGTCATCATGGCGGTGGGGCAGGCCCCGGACAGGGTGGAGGGACTCAATGCCGCCCTGGGCAAGGGCGGCAGGATTAAAGCCGATGACAGCCTGGCCACCAACCTGCCCGGCGTGTTCGCCGGCGGGGACGCTGTCACCGGGCCGGCCACGGTGATCGAGGCCATCGGGGCCGGGAAAAGGGCGGCCGAATCAATCCACAGTTATTTGTCCGGCGGGACGGAGGGCGCCTCCACGGCAGCCGGGGTTCCGGGGGACCGGGACAAGACGGCGGAATTCCCGGCCGGAAGGCCATATTGCAAGGACCCCAGGCGCGATCCGGTCCTGGCCGACCCGGCAACCAGGATAACCTGTTTTGGCGAGGTGGTATCGGCCTTAAGCCCAGACGAGGCCTCGGCCGAGGCCGAGCGATGCCTGAACTGCGCCGTCTGTTCCATGTGCCGGGAGTGCGTCAAGGTCTGCCTGCCCGGGGCTATCGACCACGAAATGCAGGACGAGGTAATCGAGTTGGAGGTAGGGGCCCTTTTGCTGAGCCCGGGCGGGGAGACCTACGATCCCTCCGAACTGGAATATTACGGCTACAAGAGGCTGCCCAACGTAGTTACCAGCATCGAATTCGAAAGGATACTGAGCGCTTCGGGCCCATACCAGGGCCACCTGGTAAGGCCCTCGGACGGCCGCGAGCCCGGAAAAATCGCCTGGATCCAGTGCGTCGGATCCAGGAACCAAAAGATTGGGCGGGGCTACTGCTCGTCGGTGTGCTGCATGTACGCCATCAAGGAGGCGGTAATCGCCAAGGAGCACATCCCCGGCCAGCTGTCCACCACCATTTTCCTGATGGATATGAGGTCCTACGGTAAGGATTTCGAGCGCTATTACACCCGGGCCAGGGACGAACACGGGGTCAATTTCGTCCACAGCCGGATTTACGAAGTAACGGCCAGCCCCAACGGCGGGGACAAACTGGCCATCAGGTACGCAGCCGATGACGGAACAGCAGTAACCGAGGAGTTCGACATGGTGGTCCTCTCGGTGGGTCTTAAGACCTCCGCCAGCTCCCTGCAGCTGGCCGGGGCCTTGGGGGTGGACCTGGACCAATACGGGTTTTGCAGGAACGGGGAATTCGATCCCGGCCTCACCTCCCGGGAGGGGATATATGCCGGGGGAGTGTTTTCCGGCCCCAAGGACATCCCGGAGACCGTGGTGGAGGCCAGCGCAGCGGCCGGCCACGTTTCCAGGCTGCTGGCCGGGAGCCGGGACACCTGCACCCGGAAGAAGGAATATCCTCCGGAAAGGAACGTCCGCCGGGAAAAGCCCCGCATCGGGGTGTTTGTCTGCAACTGCGGGATTAACATAGGCAGTGTGGTCAACGTGGCCGCGGTGGCCGAATACGCCGCCAAGCTGCCCAATGTGGTTCACACTGAAACATTCCTGTTCACCTGCTCCCAGGACAGCATCGAGAAGATCAAGAAGGCCGTCGAGGATTACAATCTAAACAGGGTGGTGGTGGCCTCCTGCACCCCCAGGACCCACGCCCCGCTCTTCCAGAGCGCTTTGAGGGAGGCCGGGCTGAACCCCTACCTCTACGACCACGTGAACATCCGGGAGCATTCCTCCTGGGTGCACCGGGAAAGGCCCAGGGAGGCCACCGAAAAGGCCAGGGACCTGGTCCGCATGGCCGTGGCCAGGGCCCGGCTGCTCAAGCCGGTGGCCCAGTCCTACATGGACGTCAACCCGGCTGCGTTGGTGCTGGGGGGCGGGGTGGCCGGGCTGACCGCCGCATGTTCACTGGCTGAACAGGGATTCCGGGTATATCTGGTGGAAAAAACCGGGGAACTCGGCGGGCGGGCGGCGAAAATGCATTATTCCCTGGGCGGGGAGGACCCCAGCCTGCTGGTCGCCAGGCTGATTAAAAAAGTTAAGGGCAGCGGGACCATTGAGGTTATCACTGGCGCCGAGGTGGAGGACTTCGGCGGCTATCCGGGCAATTACCGGACGAGGCTGAAGGTGGACGGCAAGGAGCGGGAACTGGAACACGGGGCGGTAATCCTGGCCACCGGCTCCAGGGAAGTAACCACCGGCGAGTATCTTTACGGGCGGTGCGAAAAAGTCGTTACCCAGACCGAACTGGAGGAGATGATCCACGGGGGGCAGTGCCGGGAATTGAAAACTGTAGTGATGATCCAGTGCGTCGGCTCCAGGAACGAAGAGAGGCCCTACTGCAGCCGGGTTTGCTGCCAGGAGGCCCTGAAGAACGCCCTTCTGCTTAAGAAAGACAACCCGGACGTGAATATAGTCGTTCTTTACCGGGACATAAGGTCTTACGGGCTGATGGAGGACTATTACACCGAGGCCAGGCGCAGGGGAGTGGTCTTCATCAGGTACGACAAGGACAAGAAACCGGAAGTCAGGCTTTCCGGGGGCCGGCCGGAGGTACTGGTCACCGACCACATACTGCAGGTACCGCTGCTGATTAGGCCCGACCTGCTGGCATTAAGCACCGGCATGGAGTTCGGGGAGGACAACGAAAGGCTGAGCAAAATTTTCAAGGTCCCCCTGGACGCCGACAAGTTCATGCTGGAGGCCCACATGAAGCTGCGGCCGCTGGACTTCTCCACCGAAGGCATGTATCTCTGCGGGACTGCCCACGCTCCCAAAAACATCAGGGAAACCATCATCCAGGGCAATGCCGCCGCCATGCGGGCGGCAACCCTGCTGTCCAAGGAAAAGCTTGAAAACGTGCCCATTGTGGCCAAGGTCAATACCAGGAAGTGCGGGGGCTGCGGCTCCTGCGTCAAGGCCTGCGGATATAACGCCAGGGTCATTGACGCCAGAGACAAGGTGGCCAGGGTGTCGGAGGTTCTCTGCCAGGGCTGCGGGGCCTGCGTGGCGGCCTGCCCCAACGGGGCCACCCAGCAGAGGTACTTCGAAAAGTCCCAGGTGCTGGCATCCTTATGGGCTGTTATAAAGTAGAATTGCTTTTGATTTCCGTTCTAAAAGAGGGTGGACTGCTTGACAGATCAGGTTCTGGAACAAAACAAAACCACCGGCGCGGTGCTGGTGGCCGGCGCCGGAATTGGCGGAATGCAGGCGGCTCTTGACCTGGCGGAATCGGGCTACCGGGTTTACCTGGTGGAGCGAAGGCCCAGCATTGCGGGCACCATGCCCATGCTTGACAAAACCTTTCCCACCAACGACTGTTCCATGTGCATCCTGTCGCCCAGGGTGGTGGACATCGGCAGCCACCTGAACATAGAGGTGATTACCCTCTCCGAGTTGGTGGGCCTGGAAGGCAGTCCCGGAAATTTTACCGCCACCGTGAAGAAGCACCCGAGATACGTGGACGTCAACCTGTGCGTCAGCTGCGGCAGGTGTGAGACCGCCTGCGGGACGGTAGTCGGAAGCGACTTCAACCAGGGCCTGGGCACCCGGAAGTGCATATACAAGCCTTATCCCCAGGCCTATCCCAATGCCTACGTGATAGATAGAGAGAATTGCCTGTCCTGCGGCTCCTGCGTAGAAAAGTGCCCCCGCAAGGCCATCGATTTGGATATGAAGGAAGAAATAGTGAATCTCCAGGTGGGGGCGGTGATCCTGGCCCCAGGTTTCGAGATTTTCGACGCCCGGGAGAGGGGCGAGTTCGGCTACGGTATATACCAAAACGTGGTTACCAGCCTCCAGTTTGAGAGGATGCTGAGCGCTTCGGGCCCATTCCAGGGACACCTGGTGAGGCCCTCGGACCACTCCGAGCCGAAAAAGATAGCCTTCATCCAGTGCGTGGGCTCCCGGGAGCCCGGAAGGGACCGGAATTACTGCTCGGGCGTGTGCTGCATGTACGCCACCAAGGAGGCCGTAGTTGCCGGGGAGCACGTTCCCGGGCTGGAGTCCACCATCTTCTGCATGGACGTCCGGGCCTACGGCAAGGGGTTCGAGCAGTATTACGACCGGGCCAAAAACGAGTACCGGGTCCGGTACGTGAAGTGCATGGTCTCATCGGTCAAGGCGATCCCCTCGGGAAACCTGATCATCCGCTACCGTTCCGATGACGGCAAAATGACGGAGGAGGAATTCGACCTGGTGGTCCTGTCCGTCGGCCTGGCTCCCCCCAGACAGGCCGGGGCTCTGGCCGCGGCCACGGGCGTGGAGCTGGATGAATTCGGGTTCTGCAAAAGCGGCGGCCTGCCCGGCACCACCACCAGGCCCGGAGTGTTCGTGGCCGGTACCTTTGCGGGACCCAAGGACATACCGGAAACCGTTATTGACGGCAGTGCGGCCGCGGGATACGCCTCCAGGCTACTGTCGGACTCCAGGGGCACCCTGACCAGCTCCAAGGCCTACGTTCCGGAAAGGAACGTGATCGGTGAACTGCCAAGGGTGGGCGTTTTCGTGTGCAACTGCGGCATAAATATAGGCGGCGTGATCGATGTTCCCGGGGTGGTAAAATACGCCAGGGGGCTCAAGGGCGTGGTGCTGGCCGAGGAGTTCCTGTTCGCCTGCGCCCAGGACAGCATCGAGAGGATCAAAAAGAGGGTCAATTCAATGAAGCTGAACCGGGTGGTGGTGGCCTCCTGCACCCCCAGGACCCA
>DYET01000195.1 GCA_020725625.1 Desulfovirgula sp.
CAATATTTATGTTAATATTCTGGACTGAAAATAAATCTGTATGAGTGGCTAAATTTCACAGTTGCAGCCGACAGCCATTGACGGCCGTCAGGTCTATGTTTTTAGCAATCCATAATAAGAATGCAATATTCAGGCCTTGATAGCTGAAAGCCATTTTAAAGGGGAGCTGCCAGATGACATCAATACAGAGGAACCTGTTCCCGCCCCAGGAACTTCTCCTGGTGGGAGCGGCGGTAAAGGTGGGGCTGTTTGACGCGCTGAAAGAAGGGCCTGCATCCGGGGATGATTTGGCGGCCAGGATAAACTCCGACGTCAGGAGCCTGCGGGTGGTGGTGGAGGCACTGGTTGAGGCGGGTTACCTGGAAAAGAAAGATTCAATGATCGGCCTGACCGCGGAGGCCAGGGACATGTTCTACAACCAGCAGAGCGAAATATACACCGGTTTTTCCTTTATGCACGGGTATGAGCTATGCAAATCGTGGCTTTCCCTGCCCGAGGTGATCAGGACCGGGAAGCCGGTAAAGCGGGAAAGAACAGGGGAAAGCATGAAGAGCTTTATCCTGTCCATGGCCCTGAACGCCAGGAAGGTGGCCCCCACCATAGCCCGGGACAGCCTGGAGGGACTGGCCGGGGGCGCCTCTGTGCTGGACGCCGGGGGCGGCCCGCTGACCTACGCCAGGGAGTTTGCCGCCCTGGGCTGCAAAGTGACGGTGCTGGACCTGCCTGAGGTGGTGGAGATGATGAAGCCCACCCTGGAGGCCGGCACCGGGATAGAGATGGTTCCCGGCGACATGACCGCAGGCCTCCCCGGGGGTCCCTTCGACCTGGCCTACCTCGGGAATGTCTGCCACATATTTGACGAAGAGGAAAACAGGAGATTGTTCGCCAGGGTGCATGCCGTGCTGAGACCCGGCGGGCGGATAGCCGTCCAGGACTTCGTGCGCGGGGTAAGCCCCAGAGCGGCCATGTTCGGGGTGAACATGCTGGTCAATACCCCGCGGGGGGGCACCTGGACCCTGGACCAGTACCGGGAATGGCTGGCCGGGGCAGGATTTAACGGCATAACCATGAAGGACTACGGGGAAAGGCAGTTGATCACGGCCGGAAAATCATGAAAGAGTATATACTATTTCGGGAGGGCAAGTTTTGGCAGTAAGGACAGATAAAAGCACAGCCGGCTCCCGGTCCGAAGGAGGGGCTTCGACAGCCCGCCTGACGGCCGCCGACGGGCTAAAGGCCGGCATTCCAATAGCCGCAGGGTACATACCAATTGCCATAGCCTTCGGCGTCCTGGCCAAATCCGCAGGCATTCCAAACCACGTCACGGTGATCATGTCCCTGGCCGTTTTCGCCGGGGCCAGCCAGTTCGCCGGCGTTACCCTGATTTCGTCCGGCGCTGCGGCCTGGGAAATCATATTCACCACCTTCATTATCAACCTGCGCCACCTCCTGATGTCGGCCTCCCTTTCCAGGCGGATTGAGCGGGGTCGCCTGCGGAGGTGGATACCGCTGCTGGCTTTCGGCATCACCGACGAAACGTTTTCCGTGGCCTCTTTCCGGAAGGAGCCGCTGATCAGCCCGGAGTTCGTTCTGGCCTTGAATTTCCTGGCCTTTGCCGCCTGGAATGCGGGCACCTGGGCAGGCATTTTCCTGGCCAAGGGGCTGCCGGAAATAATCAGTGACAGCATGGGCATCGCTCTCTACGCCATGTTCATCGGGCTGCTGGTGCCTTCCGCGAGGAAATCAAAACCTGTGCTGCTGGTTTCGCTGGCGGCGGTGATCATCCATTCTTTTATTCACTGGTTTCCCTTATTCACCGGCCTTTCTTCGGGATGGGGAATTATTATATCCACGCTGGCCGCCGCCGCAGCGGGGGCGGTAATATATCCCAGGGGGGTTGATGATGACTGATTATCTCTGGCTGGTGGTCCTGGGCATGGGGGCGGTTACATACCTGCCGCGAATGCTTCCCGTGGTGCTGTTGAACAACGTGAAGCTGCACCCCCGGGTTAATTCCTTTTTAAGGTTCATTCCCTTTGCAGCCCTGAGCGCCCTTATATTCCCCGGCGTTCTGCAGTCCACCGGCAGCGTGGAATCAGCCGCCGCCGGGTCCCTGGTGGCCGTCGTCCTGGCCCTGCTGCGCATGAACATAATGGTGGTGGTACTGGGCGGTATAGCAGGAGTGATGGCCTGGGAGATGCTGGCCGCATAATCGCGCATAATGTGCGGAGAAAGCCTTTCCAACAAAAGAGAGAACCGGGCCTGGCAGTTCTCTCTCTGTCTTACCGGTTCGTGAAGTCATGATCCAGGGGACCTCCCAGGGGATTGAACTGAAAATTGACTTCCGGCCATGAAAAACACCTCCGGAATTATTGTGCCCCCAGGGGCGGGGATCATGATTCCTCGTATCCGCTGTCCACAGCCAGCCGGTCGCCCCTGGAGGCCTCCACGGCCAGCCGGTCGCAGCGGGAGTTGAACTCGTTGTCCGAGTGCCCCCTGACCCAGATCCAGTTTATCTCGTGCCGCTTGGAAAGTTCGATTATTTTTTTCCACAGGTCGGCGTTTTTTACCGGGGAACGGTCGCCCTTGACCCAGCCGTTTTTCAGCCAACTGTTTACCCAGCCCAGCCTGAAAGCGTCCACTACGTACCTGCTGTCGCTGTACAGGTCCACCCGGCAGGGCTTTTTAAGCTCAGCCAGGCTTTTTACAATGCCCATCAGCTCCATTCGGTTGTTGGTGGTCAGGCGGTACCCGCCTGAAAGTTCCCTGACCATTTTTCCATACTTGAGAATGGCACCGTAACCCCCGGGCCCCGGATTGCCGGAACAGGCGCCGTCGGTGTATATCTGCACCCTGGGCATTTTATCCTTCAATGCCGTCACCGCCCCTGGGTAATATTTACCGGCAGATAATTATACCACACTGGAGGCTCCGGTGAACACAAACCTTGAAAACGTCACCCCGGACTTTAAGGACCGGTCCCGCCGCTTAAGGAGAAATACCGGTATTCTCCGGTGCCTTTGGGGTATAGACGGGCCGGCCGGCGCCGGCCTCTCCCCGGGAATAGTACACGTCCCCGGCCTCCACCTGGACGATTTCCCTTTCCGGGTAGCGCAGTGCCGTCAGCCTTCCGCCCATCACGCACCCCTGGTCGATGTTTATGGTGTTGTTCCTGAACTCGGCCTCCCTGACCGGGGTGTGGCCGTAAACCACCAGGGCCTTCCCCCGGTACCGGCTTGCCCAGTCGAGGCGTACCGGAAGACCTTCTCCCGTAACCTCGCCGTTGGTGTCCCCGAAAAGGCAGAACTCCCGGACCCGCCTGGAAAGCCGGCCGATCATGTTTTCCCTGATGCCTGCGTGGGACACCACCAGCCTGCCCCCGTCCAGGATCAGGTACGGCTGCGCGCCGCCGTACATTTCCATGAAGCGGCCGGTAAGACGCTCCCTTTCCGGCGGACTAATCCCGTTCAGCTCGGCCAGGGTCTTTTCCAGGCCGTGGGCCACCTTGATTTTTCTCCCGGTAAAGTATGCGTGAAGCTTGCGGCAGTGGTTGCCGGGCACGTAAAGGGCGCTTCCGGAGCTGACCATGTCCATGACCAGGTTTATACTGTCCAGGCAGCGGGGGCCCCGGTCTCCCAGGTCCCCAAGAAAGATGGCCGTTCTGCCCGCCGGGTGGGAGTAGGAATTGTCGATCCTTCGATAGCCCAGTTTTTCCAGGAGTGTTTCCAGTTCATCGCAGCAGCCGTGGACGTCCCCAATAATGTCGAAGGGACCGGAAAGGGGCATTTCAACGGGGAGGGGGACGATTTTCACCCGGGCGGATTCCTTCTCCTCCCCGCTGAGGATGTAAATCCGGTCAAAATCTTCCTCCCCGATTTTTTCCAGTGCCCTGTCGAGCATCCGCCGGTGCGACAGGATAATTCCTTCGGGAACCTTTCTGGCCCGGGAAAGATTTCTGGCCATGCAAACCTGAAGGGGGAGGTCGAAGACCACCAGCACAAGCTGGAAGTCGTGTTTTCTGCCCAGGGCGATCAGTTCCCTCCTGGCCCTGGCGGTCAGGGCGGTGGAGTCGGCCACCGTAAGTCTTCCCAGGGCCAGCCTTTGGTCGATAATCAGCCTGAATACCTTAAAGGCGCGGTGGGAGACGGCCATGTTCTCCTCGTCGTCGGCAATAAGCGCCCGGCAGTAATCCGAAGAGACCACCTGGGTCGGTCTAAAATGCCTTTGGGCGAAGCTGGACTTGCCGCACCCCGCCGACCCGCAAAGGACCACCAGGGAGGTTTTGGGCACCTCGATGGTTTTTCCCATTTGAACACCTGCCTGAAGTATCCTGATGGACTTATTATTCCAAGCTGAAAAATTGTTCATGAAGGGCGACAAAAAGTAAAATATGTTTCAAGCCGGAGAGGATTTACAATCCCTGCATGGAATGATTATTAACATTAAACCGAAGGGGGCAATGCCATGTACAGGAAAATCCTGGTGCCATTGGACGGGTCGCTGAGGGCAAAAGTGGCCGCAGAGCACGCCTTGGAGCTAGCCAAGTGCATGGACTCAGAAGTTCTTTTTTTCCACGTGATACCCGCCCTTCCTCCATATGTGAACAAGTACAGTGACCGGCTGGGGGGTGCATACCAGCAAATCCACGACGAACTCCAGGCCAGCGGCGAGGAGATTATGCAGCAGGCCAAGGCGGAATTCGGAAGTTACGGGGTCAAAACCGACATCAAGGTGATCTGGGGCAACCCGGCCATGGAAATCTGCAGGGAGGCCAAGGAAGGCAGGTTTGACCTGATTGTCATGGGCAGCAGGGGGCTGGGCGAGATAAAGGGGTACCTGATGGGAAGCGTCAGCAACAGGGTAGTCAGGCACGCCTCTTGCCCGGTGCTGATTGTCAGGTAAAATTAAGATTTAAACGGCGGTAGTGTTCACCGGTAGTCAAGTAAATTCAAGGTTGTTTTTTGCATACATATATAATAAAATTTTTATGTGTATTCAAGATCTTGACCCGGCCCGGACAAGGGCCGGTGATTGTTTTTAAAAAACCCCGGGAAAGGTTTCCCGGCTTGGAGGTTTTGCCAAATTCTCGCGCGTTGAAACGGATGCTGAAGGGCCATGAACTATTGGCTGAACAGGGGGTGTTTTTTTGGCCATCCAGGAAGTCAGGGTGGAAAACCTGCCGGGCCTGCCGGACACTGTGGGGGAGGCGCTGCTGTACGAGATTCACAACACCCTGGGCATAAAGGAGATCACCGGGATCAGGACGGCCAAGGTATACCGCTTCGAGGGGATAGACCGGGACCAGGCCGTCGTCCTTGCCGAGCGCCTGCTGGCGGAAAAATTGTTCCAGCGGTTCAGCATCAACCGCCCCCTCCTGGAAGGCGGCACGGTGGTGGAGGTCGCCTACAAGCCGGGGGTGATGAATCCTGAGGCCGCCTCCCTGGTCAAGTCGGCGGCCGACCTGGGGATAACGGGGCTTCTGGCGGCCGACTCCAGCCGGGAGTACGCATTTTACGGCCCCGGGGCGGTTCCGGGCAACATAGATCTTGTCTTAAAGAAACTGCTGGTCAACGAGACGGTTGAAAGGGTAATCAGGGAGAAGCCCCAGAGCCTGATTTTAGAAGGCCGGCCCGGACGGACGGAAATCATCCCGATCAGGGGAATGTCCGACGATGATCTGATGGATCTCAGCAGGGACAAGCTTTTCCTGAACCTTGAAGAAATGAGGGCGATTAAGAATTATTTCCTCGGCCTGGGGCGGGATCCCACCGACTGCGAGGTGGAGACCCTGGCCCAGACCTGGTCCGAGCACTGCGGGCACAAGACCTTCAAGGCCGTCCTGGAGGTGGGCGGAAAAATCAAGCCCCCGCTGCTGAAGAGGCTGCAGGATGCCACCCGGGGGACCGGGCACCCGCTGGTCCTGTCCGCCTTTGTGGACAACTCCGGGGTAATGGCGTTTTTTGACGGCTGGGCCATCTGCGGCAAGGTGGAAACCCACAACTCCCCGTCGGCCATAGAGCCCTACGGAGGGGCCATGACGGGCAGCGGCGGGGTGTTCCGGGACATCATGGGAACCGGCCGGGGAGCAAGGGTGATCGCCTCCACCGACATGTTCTGCTTCGCCCCGCCCTGGATGGACCAGTCGGAGGTGCCGCCCGGCTGCCTTCACCCGAAATACCTGCTGCGCAAGGTGGTGGCGGGAGTAAGGGACTACGGCAACAGGATGGGCATTCCCACCAACAACGGATCGGTCCACTTCCACCGGGACTTCAGGGCCAAGCCCACGATCATCGTCGGGGCGTACGGCATCCTGCCGGAAAGCACCTGCCGGAAGGGAAAGCCGGATCCCGGCGACCTGGCCGTGGTCATGGGCGGCCGAACCGGCCGGGACGGTATCCACGGGGCCACCTTTTCCAGCGGCGAAATGACCCACCGCACCGTTGACGTCAACGCCAGCGCGGTTCAGATAGGCAACGCCATTGAGGAAAAGAGGATGTCCGACGCCCTGCTGGAAGCAAGCCGGGAGGGCCTTGTAAAGGCGGTCACCGACTGCGGCGCCGGGGGGTTCGGGTCGGCCCTGGGCGAGATGGGATCTGAAACAGGCGTTCTGGTCTGGCTGGAAAGGGCCCCCCTCAAGTACCAGGGCCTGAGCCCGTGGGAAATATGGCTGTCCGAGAGCCAGGAAAGAATGGTCCTGGCAGTCAGGCCGGACCACTGGCCAAGGCTGGCCGAAATCTGCCGGATGTACAACGTTGAGGCGGTAGTACTGGGGACCTTTACCGGCGACCGGATGCTTAAGGTCACCTATGAGGGCGAGACGGTATGCAGTCTGGAGATGGAATTCCTGCACCACGGACTGCCGGAAAGGAGGCTTAAAGCCGCCTGGATCCCGCCCGAGAAGCAGGAGGCCGTACCCGGACCTCCTGGGGACTGGCTGGAGGCCTACTGCCGGGTGATGTCCCACCCGGATGTGTGCTCAAAGGAGCCCATCGTGCGCATGTATGATCACGGGGTGCAGGGAACCAATACCCTGCCCCCTTTCGGAGGGGCGGCCGGCGACGCTCCGAACGACGCCGTGGTTCTGACCCCGCTGTACGGAAAACATTTCGGCGTGGTCATAAGCCACGGGCTGAACCCCGTCCTGAACAGCATCAATCCTTATTACGGCAGCCTCTGGGCCGCCGCCGAGGCGGTTTCCAACGCCGTGGCGGCGGGAGCCGACCCGTCCGATATCTGCCTGATTGACAACTTCATCTGGCCGTTCCCTGACAGCGAGTCCCTCGGCGCACTGGACATGGCCGTGGACGCCTGCGTCGACTTCGTCAAGGCCACGGGCATGCCGTTCATTTCCGGCAAGGACAGCCTGTCCAGCACCTACCGGGACGCCGGCGGCACGGTCATCAAGATACCGCCGGTACTCTGCGTGTCGGCCTTCGGGAGAATCAGGGACGTGAGAAAAACCGTTTCGGCGGATTTCAAGAGGGCCGGGTCGGGGATCGTGCTGGTGGGCAAAAGGACTCCCTCGGAGATGGCCGGATCCGTATACTGCAGGCTGGCCGGGGCGGAGGGAACGAACTTGCCCAGGGTGGACATCGGAACTCTAATCGCCGTATTCCGGCGGGTGCACAAGGCCATTGAAAGCGGAAGGGTCCTGGCCTGCCACGACATCAGCGAGGGTGGCCTGGCGGCCGCCCTGGCCGAGATGTGCTTCGGCGGGGAAGTGGGGGCAGTCGTCGACCTGGAAGACGGGGACGTTGCCGAGGAGTTCCTGTTCAACGAGACCGCCGGAACCTTCCTGGTTGAAATAAAGGGTGAAGACATGCCGCCGGGGCTTTTTGAAGGTGTGCCCCACCGGCTGATCGGAAAAACCACCGCTGAAAAGGCGATCACGGTCAGGCGGGGAGGGGAGGCCCTGTTCATGGCCGACACCGGCCTCTTAAGGGAAGCCTGGAAACGCCCCATGAAGGAGGTGTTCGGCCCGTGAAGCCGAGGGTGTGCGTGCTGAGAGCGGACGGCACGAACTGCGACCTGGAGACGTTTTATGCCTTTGAAAAGGCCGGGGCGGAGTGCCGGATGGTGCATGTCAATCAGCTGAGATCCGGGGAGGAAAGGCTGGCCGGCTACCAGATCCTGGCCCTGCCGGGCGGGTTTTCATACGGCGACGACGTGCACTCGGGAAAAATACTGGCGGTGGAGCTGACTTCCTTCCTCAGGGAAAGCCTGCAGGAGTTCGTAGACGGTGGAAAGCCGGTAATCGGAATCTGCAACGGGTTCCAGGTGCTGGTGCGGACGGGACTTCTGCCCGGCCGCAGGCTCGGTGACATCCGCTGCGCCCTGATGAATAACGACAGTGGAAGGTTCGAGTGCCGGTGGGTGACCATGAAGGTTGAGGATAGCCCCTGCATATTTACCAGAGGCCTGTCCGGGAGGCTTTTGAGCATCCAGGTGGCCCACGGCGAGGGCAAGTTTTACGCCGAAAGGGAACAGCTGGACAGCCTGGAGGCGGCCGGGCAGGTGGTGTTCCGCTATGCCGGGCCGGACGGCCTGCCCACCATGGAGTACCCGTACAACCCCAACGGATCTCTCAACGCCATCGCCGGCATCTGCGACAGGACGGGACTGGTGATGGGCCTGATGCCTCACCCGGAGAGGTTCGTGGACATTCACCAGCACCCCAACTGGCGCCGGGGAGGGTTTGACCTGCCCCACGGACTGCCCGTTTTTATAAATGCCGTGAAATACTGCATGGAAATGTGAAGATTCCGGGACTGTGTAAGGATTCCGGGACTGTGTACAAGGTTAGAATGAAGAGCTCTTAAGTTCAAAATCTTTTTGAGCTGATGTTCAATGCCGGACAGCACATGAAAGTGTCCGGACGGGCCCGTGAAGGAGAAGATGTTCTTTGCTGATCATCAGAAAAGCCAAAATGTGCGACATTGAGGAGGTTCACCGGCTGATTACCTACTATGCGGACAGAGGGCTGATGTTGGCCAGGTCAAGGTCCCTGCTTTACGAGGGGATCCGGGAGATAACCGTGGCCGAGGAGCGGGGGAGTCTCCTGGCCGCCGGCATGCTGCACGTAATCTGGGAGGACCTGGCCGAGATCAGGGCCCTGGCGGTGCAGCCCGCCCTTCAGAAGAGGGGCATCGGCCGCAGGCTGGTAGAGGCCTTCCTGGCCGAAGCCAGGGAATTGAAAATTCCAAGGGTGTTTGCACTTACGTATCAGCCCGGTTTTTTTGTCCGCTGCGGCTTCCGGCAGGTGCCCAAGGAGAGCCTGTCTCAGAAGGTCTGGAAAGAGTGCATCAACTGCCCCAAGTTTCCCAACTGCGATGAAGAGGCGGTGCAGATCGATCTGGACCTGTGAGGAAAGTCGTACGCCCCGTGCGGCCCGGCCGGGCACATTTCGGTCCGCCCCGGTCGCCCTGTCTCCGGCGGCGCAGCGTCCCCGCATAGACGGCCGGGTTAGATAGAACACTATTGCCAGGAGAGAGGAGGGAATAGGGATGGCCGACGTAATCATGCCCAGGTCCTGGAGGATGGAAACCAAGCCCCACAAATTCTGCCCCGGCTGCGGCCACGGCCTGATTCTAAAGGCGCTGGGCCAGGCCATAGACGAACTGGGCATCCAGGAAAGAACCGCCTTCGGCTGCGACATTGGCTGCTCCCTGCTGTCCTGGGATTTCTTCAATCTCGACACGGTGCAGACCCACCACGGGCGGACCGCGCCGGTAATGACGGGAATCAAGAGGGCCAATCCGGAACTGATCTGCATAGCCTACATGGGGGACGGGGGGGGATACGCCATCGGATCACAGCACCTGGTCAACGCCGCCGCCAGAAACGAGAAGATCACGGTCATCCTGGCCAATAACACGGTGTACGCCATGACCGGGGGCCAGATGGCCCCCACCACCATGCCCGGCCAGAAAACCGAAACCAGCCCCTACGGCAGGGACACCGAAGCCACCGGACAGCCCGTGCAGGGACCGGAGATGGTGGCCGCCGTCACCGGGGAGGGCGCCTACGTCGCCAGGGGAACCATAGCCAACATGAGGCAACTCAAGGCCTACCTGAAAAAGGCGCTGGAAAACCAGATTCAGGGCAGGGGGTTTTCCTTCGTCGAAGCCCTGTCCACCTGCCCCACCAACTGGCGGACCAA
>DYET01000196.1 GCA_020725625.1 Desulfovirgula sp.
ATAGAAAAAATACCGGGAGTTCTACCTGCTAAATCTTGACGCAGACCATCGCCGCTCCGGCACTTGACGGGAATAGAAAGATATGCTAAAATTCAAGTGTTCAAGCCATAAGTAGAAGCCATCCGCTTCTCACCGGGCGGCGCCCCCCGGCTGTCAGCCCCGGTCAGGTGCACAGTAACGACAGGAACCAACAAAAGAAATTTTGTCAGATTTTCTTTTGTCTGTCAGCGGGTGGTGATACCCGTTTTTTTATTTGTGGAGGTGATAACATTTCCAAAGATTTTCGCATCAATGAACAAATCCGTGTCCGGGAAGTCCGGCTGGTGGACACCGACGGCAACCAGCTGGGCATCATGCCTGTCCGGGAGGCCTTAAGAATCGCTGAGGAAAGGCAGCTGGACCTGGTCGAAATAGCACCCCAGGCCAAGCCCCCGGTCTGCCGGATTATGGATTTTGGAAAATATAAATACGAGCAAAGCAAAAAGGAAAAAGAGGCCAGGAAGAAGCAAAAAATAGTAGAAATAAAGGAAATAAAGCTAAGGCCGAACATCGAGGACCACGACTTTTTCGTTAAGGTGAGAAACGCCTCCCGTTTTCTCAGAGAAGGTGATAAAGTCAAGGCCACCATCATTTTCCGGGGGCGGGAGATTGTTCATACCCAGCTGGGCAAGCAGCTCCTGGTCAGGCTGTCTGAAGAGCTGAAGGACCTGGGAAACGTTGAAAGGCAGCCCAAGCTGGAGGGCAAAAACATGATTATGATACTTACTCCGAGACAGGATATCAAACAGGACTAGAGAGGGGAACTGGACCATGCCGAAAATCAAGACGCACCGGGGCGCCGCGAAAAGGTTCAAGAGGACTGGGACCGGCAAATTCAAGGGTTATCACTCCTTCCACAGCCATATTCTTGGCAAGAAGACTGCCAAGCGCAAGAGAAACCTGAGAAAATCGATTATCGTCCACGAAACGGACCGGCGCAAATTGGAAAGGATTCTGCCCTATTGAGATTCCTGCAGTGAACTTTTGCATTATGATGAGGAGGGGTTCTTATGCCACGGGCGAAAAGCAGTGTGGTTTCACGCCATAGGCACAGGAAGGTGCTTAAGCTGTCCAAGGGATACCGGGGGGCCAAGGGCAAGCTCTACCGGGTGGCCAACACACAGTTGCTTAAGTCCCTTGCCTATGCATACAGGGACAGGAGGAATAAAAAGAGGGATTTCCGCAGGCTGTGGATCGCGCGAATCAATGCGGCCGCGAGGATGAACGGGATATCGTACAGCAGGTTCATGAACGGCCTGAAGCAGGCCGGGATCGACATAAACCGGAAAATGCTGGCCGAGATGGCGGTCAACGACAGCGGGGCCTTCGGGCAACTGGTGGAGGTCGCCAAGTCCAAACTGTAAAGAAGAGCATGGCTAAAGGCCATGCTTTTTGGCTGATGGCGGCGGCTCAAAGACGACCTGGAAGGAATGCCTATGGATCCCATCAAGAGTGTACACAATCCCCTGGTGAAGTACCTGTTCAAGCTGAAAAAGAGAAAATACAGGGAGCAGGAGGGAAAGTTTCTAATCGAGGGCGTCAGGTTCGTGGAAGAGGCCCTGGATTCCGGCTGGCCGGTGGAGAGCATAATTTACTCCCCTGACCTGATCGGGTCCGCCCGGGGAAGCCGGCTGGTAGCCGGGGCCGGGAGCCGGAACATAAAAATTGTGCCGGCCGAAAAAAAGGTTGTCGACGCCCTGGCCTTTACCGAGGCCACTCAGGGTGTACTGGCCCTGTGCAGGATGAAGGACCGCCGGCCGGAGGAAATAGCCGGGGCCCGGGGGGCCGGGAAGGCTGAACAAGACGCCCTCCTGGTGGTGGTGGACGGGGTAAGCGACCCGGGCAATCTGGGCACCATAATCAGGAGCGCCCACGCCCTCGGGGCGGACGGGGCGGTTCTGCTTAAGGGAACTGTAGACCTGTACAACGACAAGGCGCTGAGGTCCACCATGGGATCGGTTTTCCACCTGCCGGTGGCGCACAACGTCAGGGCGGATCAACTGCGGCCCCTCTTGTCTGCCGGCGGGATCAGCCTGCTGGTGGGGGTTCCCCGGGGCGGGATCCCGGTCGACTGCCTGAACGCGAAGCGGCCCCTGGCCCTGGTGGTGGGAAGCGAGTCTGAAGGACCATCCGGGGAAATTTTCTCCCTGCCCCACGAAAGGATAACCGTTCCCATGCCGGGGCAGGCCGAGTCCCTGAACGTGGCCGTGGCCCTCTCCATCATGCTTTACGAAATTGTGCGCCTCAGGTTCGGGGACAGACAGTGACGGTAAGTTTCCGCCCGCAGCCCGGCTGCCCGAAAAAAGAGCAGGCCAAGGTAAGAAAGATTGAAATTGAAGCGTTGGGCGGGTCGCGCTGAGAACCCGACCTTTTGTCTGAATTCTGCCGTCCAGAGGGCGCCGTTATACCGCCGGGCCCTGGATAAAGCGGGCAAAAACGCCGGTCAGTGGGCCACGACCATGCATTTGGCCGGAACATTGTCGAAGATCCAGTCCAGGTCCGGCTTGTTCAGGAGGATGCATCCGTAGCTGGGGGGAAGCCCGGCCGTAACGTGGTTGTGGCTTTCCCCGGGGCGCAGGTGGTGAATCATGATGTCGGCATTCAGCCCGATATATCTTACCGGCGAGGGGTCATGGGGATTGAATTCCGCGCTGCTGCCCCTTTTTACCTCGTACATGGTGACGCGGGGGACTTTCTCCTGGACGATGGTCAGCCATCCCTGGCAGGAGGCCAGGGGCCTGTTTCCCTCGAAAACCCTGACCGTGCAGGGATTGCCGACCTTGACGCTGATCCAGCGCTGGCTTCCCAGATTGGTGGTGCCGAACCAGAAATCCCTGCTTATCTTTTCCCCGTAAAGGGATGTCAGGGTCATGCTCACCCGGTACTTCCGGGCTGGCATGAACAGTTCCTCCGGCTTGAACGAAGCGGTGTTGCCGTTCAACTGGACCTCTCCAGCCATTCCCTCCACCTTGATGGCGGCATCCTTCAGTTCCTGGTTTGTCCTTACGGTTATGTGCCGGCTGATCCATACGCTGGGATCATAAGGGCGGGGGTAGATTTCGGTTATTTCCAGGGCCGGGGCGGTGGTAAAAAAAAGCTCCTGGTTCTTGGGGGCCGTTCCCCCGCCGGTTCCGCGGAGGCCCCCGGTAATGGAAATCATGTGCCTGGAGTTATTGTCCAGTTTTTTTTCTGGCTGCAGCACCCAGCGGCTGTAATCGCACCCGGGGCCCGGCTTTCCGGGACCAGGCGGCCCGGGGGAGAAACTGCCCGGCGCGGTGGTGGTGACGTGTTTTCTGAAGCTCTCCGGGTCCACCGGGGTGTTGAAGATCAGGGTCACCGGTCCCGAGGTGGGAACGTTGTCCGCCGGTTCGAGGGCTATTAACCGGGGGGCCAGCGGCAGCCTCACCTTTTTGCCCGCCGTGACCGTGAAGGGGGGGATCAGGGCGGGCGCCTTTCTGAACTCAATCCGGTATTCAAGCCCGCGGGGATATCCGGGCTCTTCGATGACCACCTGCACCTTGTTCCTTGACAGCCAGCGGGTCCGGTAGGAAACGGTTCTTCCCGGCACGTCGCTGCAGGTTACAATCAGCCGCTTTACCGCCTGGTCGTGGTTCATGGGGGCCAGAAAGGAAACATTTACCATTACCAGGCCTTCGGTGGAGTCCTCCGCCACCTCGAATCCGGCATAATGGCCCATCAGGATCCAGGTGGCCAGCAGGAGAGAGGAGGTGATGAAGAAGGTCCTGATCTGTTCGCGGGTAATTTTGAAGATCATGCCGGATACCCTCCAGAGGAAGTCATTACTATATATTACCGACGGTTCCGGGTTATGACAGGAAGGGTTCCGGCATGGTAAAATCTTCAGAAAAGGTGGCCGTCTCCGGCTGTTTTGCGCTGGCAGAAATATTGCAAGGAATAAAGGGGTTTTTTAAGGAAAGTTCCTTGTTTTGAGGCTTTGCCTGTGATATAATCAGACCCGAAGGGTCCCAAAAAAAGTGGAAAGGTTGTGGTTAAAGTGTTTTTAACCGCAGAATTTTTTTGGAGGCTGTTCGAGGCAACCGGGTCTGTCAGCGCGTATATTTTGTACAGAAGGCTCGCTTTACATTGAAATATAGCCGGAAAAAGGTGATGACGGGGAGTAGTAGGGGACTTGCTCCTTGCAGGGAGGAAGGGCCGTGACTGAAAGCCCTTCCAGGGGACGGCGGTCCCGCGAATTCACCCCCGAACCGCAGCTGAAAGTGGGTTCCACCGTAGGTGTAGCCGGGGATTCCCTCCGTTAAAGGGGAGCGGGTGAGGGCCGGACGGCCTGAATCCGGGTGAGTGGTTTATGCAGCAAACAACAAGGGTGGTACCGCGAAGAAATTCGTCCCTGAAGGGGCGATTTTTATTTTAAACATAACGCTTTGAGGATGAGCGGAGCGGGAGTGATGGAAAGTTGGAACGGAAACTGCTGGAGATGCAGGCCAGGGCCCTGGCAGACCTGGAGGGAGCCGGAAGCCTGGATGAACTCAACGAAATAAGGGTCCGCTACCTGGGAAAAAAAGGAGAGCTGACCGGAGTGCTGAGGGGCATGGCGGCCCTGAAAGCCGAGGAGAGGCCACGAGTCGGGCAGATTGCCAACCAGGTCAGGGACAAAATCGAGGACAGGCTGAACGAAAGGACGGCCCAGCTTAAGGACGTGATCAGAAGGGAAAGGCTGGCTGCCGAGATCCTGGACATAACCCTGCCGGGAACGGTTTTCAACGTCGGCAGGCTGCACCCGCTGACCGCGGTGACCCGGCAGATTGAGGACATCTTCCTGGGGCTGGGCTTTTCCATAGCCGAGGGGCCGGAGGTGGAACTGGACTACTACAATTTTGAGGCCCTCAACCTGCCTAAGGACCACCCGGCCAGGGACATGCAGGATACTTTCTTCATAACCCAGGAGGTGCTTTTGAGGACACACACCTCCCCGGTTCAGGTACGGACCATGGAGCGCACCGCCCCGGCCCTGCCGGTCAAAATCATCGCGCCTGGCAAGGTATACAGGCGGGACGACGACGCTACCCACTCGCCCATGTTCCACCAGGTGGAGGGACTGGCGGTGGACCGGAGGATTACCATGGCCGATTTGAGGGGGGTGCTGCAGGTTTTCGCACAGCAGATGTTCGGGCCGGAAACCAGGACCAGATTTAGGCCGAGTTACTTCCCCTTCACCGAGCCCAGCGCCGAGGTGGACATCTCCTGCGTGATGTGCGGCGGCAGGGGCTGCCGGGTATGCTCCCACACCGGCTGGCTGGAGATACTGGGGTGCGGCATGGTCCACCCCAGGGTGCTGGAGATGTCGGGCTACGATTCCGGAGAGGTAACCGGGTTTGCCTTCGGCATGGGGGTAGAGCGGGTGGCCATGCTTAAATACGGGATTGACGACCTCCGGCTGTTTTTCGACAATGACATCCGTTTTCTGGCCCAATTTTAGAAAAACGGCTGCGGTTCAAAAAGGATTGATCAAGCCAATCAGCCTTTGGGGAGGAGTAAAAACCAATGCGCGTTTCACTGAAGTGGCTGCGGGAATATGTGGATATAAACGTTCCGGCCCGGGAACTGGCCGAACTTCTGACCCTGGCCGGCCTGGCCGTGGAGGGCGTCCGGAACCCCGGGGAAGGCATCGACAGGGTGTGCACGGGGAAAATACTGGGCATCGAACCTCACCCCAACGCCGACAAGCTTTTTATCTGCAGGGTGACCGTGGGGTCAGGCGATGACCTGCAAATCGTCACCGGGGCCACCAACGTCAAGCCCGGACACGTGGTGCCGGTGGCCCTGGAAGGGGCCCGTCTGGCCGGGGGACTGGTGATCAAAAAGGCCAGGCTGAGGGGCGTTGAGTCTCGCGGCATGCTTTGCTCCGGGCAGGAGCTGGGACTGGATGCCGGCGTCATGCCCCCGGACCAGGCCCACGGTATTATGCTTTTAGATCCTGATTTGCCGCCGGGACTTGACGTCAAGGAGGTCATCGGCCTGAATGATACGATCTTTGAACTCGACCTGACCCCCAACCGCGGGGACTGCATGTCCATGGTGGGAGTGGCCAGGGAGGTGGCCGCCCTGCTGGGACAAAAAATGCGCCTGCCGGAAACCCGGTTGGCCGAAACCGGGCCGGGCGCCGGGGACGAGGTCAGGGTAGAAATAGAGGATCCCGGCCTTTGCGGCCGTTACGTGGCCAGGCTTTTCCGAAATATAAAAATCGGGCCGTCGCCCCGGTGGATGCAGGAAAGGCTCCGGGCAGCCGGCGTCAGGCCCATCAGCAATATAGTGGACATCACCAACTACGTCATGATGGAGCTGGGCCAGCCGCTCCACGCCTTCGACTACGACACCCTGAAGGACGGCCGGATCATTGTCAGGCGTGCCCGGAAGGGAGAGGTGCTGGTTTCCCTGGACGGGAACGAGAGGAAGCTGGCGGAAGACATGCTGGTCATCGCCGACCCCGGCGGCCCGGTGGCGGTGGCGGGGGTAATGGGCGGCCTGGCTACCGAGGTGACCAAAAATACGACCACCGTTTTGCTGGAATCCGCCTTTTTCAACCCCATCAGCATAAGGCGGACCTCCCGGGCCCTGGGGCTCCGGTCGGAATCGTCTTCCAGATTCGAGAAGGGTGTTGATATCACCGGGTGCCGGAGGGCCGCCGACAGGGCCGCCAGGCTGCTGCTGGACTTGGCCGCCGGGGTGGTGGCCCCGGGGGCTGCGGACAATTACCCGGGCCGGGCCGCTCCCAGGACCGTCATTTTGCGTCCCGAAAGGCTGGAACACGTGCTGGGGGTATCCGTGCCGCCAGAAGAGGCGGCCGGCATTCTGCGCAGGCTGGAGTTCCAGGTAAAGGACGGCGGGCGGAAACTCCTGGTAACGGTGCCCGGGCACCGGGCCGACGTTTCCCTGGAAGAGGATTTAATCGAAGAGGTGGCCAGGGTCTACGGGTACAACAGAATTCCCTACACCCTTCCTTGCGGCGCTACCACCCGGGGGACCCGCACACCGCGGCAGGCCCTGGAATGGACGGTCAGGGACTGCCTTGCCGCCCTGGGCTTGTACGAGGTGGTCACCTACAGCTTTACCAGCCCGGCCTACCTGGACAAGGCCGGGGTACCCCAGGACAGCCCGCTGCGGATCCCGGTCCGCTTGCAAAACCCGCTGAGCGAGGACCAGTCGGTGATGAGGACCATGCTCCTGCCCGGTCTTCTGGAGGTGCTTTCCCGGAACGCCAGCCGGAGGGTGGCCGACCTTGCCGTTTTCGAACTGGGCAAGATATTCCTGCCCTCCAGGTCCGAACCCCTGCCTGTTGAAAAACCGGTGCTGGCGGCTGCCGCCGCGGGAAAATCTCCCGCCGGCTGGAACAGGCCGGGCCAGCCCTATGACTACTATTACTTCAAAGGCGTGTTGGAAACGCTCTTTGACAGGGTTTCCATCGGGGACTACACCTTGGAGAGGAAAACCGGAAACGGACTTTTCCACCCGGGAAAGGCGGCCAGGGTAATCGCAGGCGGTACTGAAATCGGCGTGGTCGGCGAACTTCACCCCGACGTGCTGGAAAACTACGACCTGGCCGAAGGCGCGGTGGCCATGGAGGTGGACTTCGGCGCCCTGGCGGACCTTGCCGGGCAGCCCAGGAAATACCGGCCTTTGCCCAGGTACCCCGGGATGGAAAGGGACCTGGCGGTGGTGGTGGGCCGAAATGTGCCGGCCCGGGACATCATCGGGGTGATCAGGAAATTCGGCGGCCCTTACCTGCGGGAGGTCAGGCTTTTTGACGTGTACCGGGGGAAGCAGGTCAGGGAAGGCCGTCAGAGCATGGCCTTCTCCTTAAGCTTCCGGGCTGATGACCGGACCTTGACCGACGAGGAAATAAGCGGGCACATGGCCGCTGTGGCCGAAGCCCTGGCCGGGGAATTCGGTGCCGAGCTCAGAAGTTGAAAAAACGCCGCCGGACAGAATGCGGATTGTAGAAAGTTGCGGCGGCGAATATTTTAAGCGGACGAAGGGAGGAATTTGTTGGCATACGACGAAATCTACCCTCAACCGGGGGTGAGTCGATGTCGGAAAAAATAAACAAGGTCGAGGTAGTTATCAGTAATGAAACCTATATCCTGAAGGGGACCGATCCGCCGGAGTACATGGAAATGCTGGCCGCACAGCTGAGCAGGAGGCTCGGCGAGGTGCAGGTTATGAATCCCCGGCTGAGCATGTACCAGTCTGCCATTCTGACCGCCCTCAACATACTGGACGAGTATGTGAAGCTCAAGGAGGACCACCGGAACCTGGTGGAGTTGCTGGAAGAGAAGCCAGGGGAGAAGGCAAAGAAATAATACGGCCGGCGGCCGCCGGCCGGGACCGGACGCTGAAGGCGACTGCCGGACAACGCCCGCCCTCTTCGCAAGGAGAGGGCTTTATGTCGCTGCAGCGCTTACGGCGGTTAGCCGCGGCTTCGCGGGGGAAAATAGTCAATAAACGCGTACCAGGGGCGATTCAGGTGCATAATGTTGAAATAGCCTGGGCCTTTAATGAACTGGCCGACCTGATGGAGTTGAAGGGGGAAGATTTCTTTAAAATCCGGGCCTACCGCCAGGCGGCCAGGATCATTGCCGGCCTGGAAGAACCGGTGGAGGTAATGTACCGCAGGCAGGCCTTGTCCCGGGTTCCCGGCATAGGCAGGAACATAACCGCCAAGGTGGGGGAGTTAATCGAAAAGGGCAAAATGGACAAACTGGAAAAGCTCCGGGCTGAGATACCCCGGGGCCTGCTGGAAATCATGGCCCTGCCCGGCATCGGCCCGAAAAGGGCCGCCTTTCTGCACCAGAGCCTGGGAGTGACAAACATCGACGAATTGGAACGGGCGGCCAGGAAGGGGAGGATAAGGTTCCTCAAGGGTATGGGGGCCAAGACCGAAATGGACATAATTAATAATGTGCAAATGATCAGGAACAGAACGGGAAAGTTCCTCCTGGCGGTGGCCCGGGATCTGGCCGGGGAATTGTCCGGGTACCTGGAAGGCATCCCGGGCGTGGAAAGGGTGGCCGTAGCCGGAAGCGTCCGCCGCTGGAGGGAGATGGTGGAGGACGTGGACCTTGTAGCCGCCTGCCGGGATTTCGGTGCCGCCCTGGACGCCCTGGCCTTTCATCCGCGTGCCAGGGAAGTGGCCGATCGCCGGGAAAACTACATCAGGATTATAACCTGGTGGGGCATCCCGGTGGAACTGGTGACGGTGAGTCCCGGGGATTTCTGGCCGGCCCTGCTTTGGGAGACGGGTAGTGAGGGCCACCTGGAAGAACTGGCCCGGTACGCCCAAAACCGGGACTGGGAGCTGACTCCCACCGGCGTGAGACACCGGGGTCATGGGGATGGCCATAGCCCCCCGGAGTCCGAGGAGGACATCTATGCCCGGCTGAACCTGGAGTATATACCGCCGGAGCTCCGGGAAGGGACAGGGGAGGTGGAGTCGGCCGGGGCCGGAAAACTGCCGTCCCTGGTTCAAACAGGAGACATCCGGGGCGACCTGCACCTGCACTCCCAGTGGAGCGACGGGGCGGCGTCCATCGGCGACATAGCCGCCAGGGCCCTGGAAAAGGAGTACGGCTACGTGGCCATCACCGATCACTCCAGGTCCCTGAAGATTGCCAGGGGTCTTACCCCGGAAAGGCTGGCCGAACAGTTTGACTACATAGACCGGCTGAACAGGGAACTGGACGGCATCACGGTCCTGAAGGGGGTCGAGGTGGACATCCTGGCCGGAGGCGGCCTGGACTTGGAAGACCCGGTCCTGGAGCAGGCCGACGTGGTGATTGCCTCTATCCACAGCGGATTCAGGCAGGACCGCGGGACGATTACCGCCAGGATCATGAAGGCGCTGGAAAACAGGCACGTCGACATCATCGGGCACCTTACCGGAAGGCTTCTGGGACACAGGGAGGCCTACGACCTCGACGTTGAGAAAGTGCTGGAACAGGCCGGAAAGGCCGGCAAAATCATGGAAATCAACGCCTCCCCGGACAGGCTGGACCTGAACGAAAAGCACGCCCGCATGGCCGTGGAGTATGGCGCCAAAATAGCCGTCAACACCGACGCCCATGATTTGAGGCGGATGGACGAGATGGAGTACGGTGTGGCCGTAGCCAGGCGGGCCGGCCTGGAACGCGGCGATATTGTGAATACACTGGAATTGGAAGAACTTATGAAAATTCTCAAGGGGTAAACTGGAGACAGCGGGGTTTAATATCTTGGGAAGGTTGAAATACGGTGATGAGAATGCCCTGCCCAGGAGTTTTTACAGCCGTGACACGGTCCTGGTGGCCCGGGAACTGCTCGGCAAAGTACTGGTTCACGATTCAGGCGAGGGGTTGACGGCGGGGATAATCGTGGAGACCGAGGCGTACGTCCGGGGCGACCCGGCCTGCCACGCCTACCGGGGAATGACTCCGCGCAACCGGGCCATGTTCGGCCCCCCGGGCCGCGCCTACATCTACTTTACTTACGGGATGCACTACTGCTTCAACGTGGTCACTGCCGCCGAGGGGGTTGGAGAGGCCGTTCTGATCAGGGCCCTGGAGCCCCTGGAGGGAACGGACCTGATGCGCCGGAGAAGGGGCCGTTTCAGGCTTCCGGAGCTTTGCTCCGGCCCTGCCAGGCTGGTGCAGGCCATGGGTATAGAACCAGGGATGTACGGCCACGACCTGACCCGGGAGCCCCTGTTTATCGTCAGGGGCCGCGAAATTGAGGCGGCGGCGGTGGTGGTCACCACCAGGGTGGGCATCAGGGCTGCCGCGGACCTGCCGCTGAGGTTCTACGTAAGAAATAATATGCATGTGTCGAAAAAATAGAGTTGTTGGCTGCCAACTACAAAAAGTCTGCAGCTGCATACAGCGCAAAAAAAACATGGAGGTTGATCCGATGAAGGTAGGGGAAATTTACGACCTTGCGGTATCCATGGGCATGGAGGCCGATCCCAGGGGCCTTGATAAGGTCAGGGAAATGCTTGAGAAAGAAAAGAAAAAGTACGAGGAAATGAAGGAAGATGAAAAGAAGGACTTCGACCTGGAGAGCCTGGCCAACCCTTACAGCGACACCAGGATACTGGTGGGGGAATGGGACCGGGAGGTGAAGAGGCTTTTGGTGGGAATCGACATGGAGGTGGGGGAGGTGCTTTTGGCCGACCGCCTGTCCGAAAAGGGCCGGCCTGTTGAGCTGATCCTGTCCCACCACCCGGAGGGAAAGGCCCTGGCCGCGCTCTACAAGGTGATGCACCTGCAGGAGGACGTTCTGGCCCAAGCCGGGGTTCCCATAAACGTGGCCGAGGGCATCATGTCCGCCCGGATCGGGGAGGTCAAGCGCACCGTTCTGCCCCTTAACCACAACCGGGCGGTGGACGCCGCCAGGCTGCTGGGCTACGCCCTCATGTCGGTTCATACGCCGGCGGACAACCTGGTCACCTCGGCCCTGCAGAAGGCCATGGACTTGAAGAAGCCCGAAACGGTGGGCGACGTGATCAAGGTACTCAAAGAGGAGCCCGAATACGCGGAGGCCGCCAGGCTGGGGGCCGGTCCCACCGTCATCGTCGGGTCGAAGGAGCGCCGGGCGGGCAAAATCATGGTGGATATGACCGGGGGCACCAGCGGTTCCGAGGACGCCTACGGCAAACTGGCCCAAGCCGGGGTGGGCACGCTGATTGTCATGCACATGGGTGAGAAGCACCGCAAGGAGGCCGAAAAGAGCCATCTTAACGTGATCATCGCCGGGCACATGGCCAGCGACTCCATGGGTATGAACATATTCCTGGACAGGCTGGAGGCGAACGGGGTGGAAGTGGTTCCCTGCGCCGGCCTGATCAGGCACAGGAGGAGCTAACGGGAAAGTCTCTCCGGCCAGGAGACAGGAGACAGAAGATAGGGAGAACATATGAAAAAGCCGGAATTACTGGCTCCCGCGGGCGGCTGGGAGGCCCTGGTGGCGGCCGTGGAGAACGGAGCAGACGCCGTGTACCTGGGCGGGCGGATGTTCAACGCCAGGCAGTCGGCCGCAAACTTCGACGAGGGCGAACTTTCCAGGGCGGTGGAGTACGCCCACCTGCGGGGGGTAAAGGTATACGTCACCGTGAACATACTTATTTCCGAAGCTGAAATGGAGGAAGCCCTGCAGTTCCTGTTCAGGCTGCACAACCTGGGGGCCGACGCCGCCATCATCCAGGACGCCGGGCTGGCCTCCCTCGCCCGCCGGGTCGTACCGGAACTGCCCCTGCATGCCAGCACCCAGATGACCGCCCACAACACGCCGGGGGTGTGCAAGCTCCTGGAATCAGGTTTTTCCAGGGTAGTCCTGGCCAGGGAGATGAGCCTGGAAGAGATAAGGAAAATCAAGGATTCGACCGGGGCCGAACTGGAAGTCTTCATCCACGGCGCCCTGTGCATTTCCTACTCCGGCCAGTGCCTGCTGTCCAGCATGATCGGCGGCAGGAGCGGCAACCGGGGCCGCTGCGCCCAACCCTGCCGGATGCGGTACGCCCTGCTGGACCGGGGCGGCAGGCCGGCGGCCGATTCCGCCGAAACCGGGGAATACCTGATCAGCCCCAGGGACCTGAACACAAGCACCCGCCTGCCGGAACTGATTGCCTCCGGGGTGGATTCCTTCAAGATCGAGGGACGTATGAAAAGGCCGGAATACGTGGCTACGGTGGTCCGGATATACCGCGGCCTGATCGACCGGGCGGCTTCCGGGGGGCCGTATGGTGTCGGCGAAAAAGAGGAGGAGGAACTGGCCCAGATATTCAACCGGGACTTCACAACCGGGTATTATTTCAGCCGGCGGGGCCGGGAGATGATGAGCTACAAGAGGCCCAACAACCGCGGCGTCCGGCTGGGCAGGGTGCGGTGCCTGGACAGGAAGGCCGGCCTTGTGGAGGTGGCCCTGGAGAGGCCCCTGCAGGTAGGCGACGGGCTGGAAATCTGGGTGTCCGAAGGGGGCCGGGTGGGCTTCACGGTCGGTGAGATTTTCGTCCGGGGGATCAGGGTGGACCGTGCCGGCGCCGGCCAGGTGGCCGGCCTTGCCGTACCCGGCAGGGTGAGGCCCGGCGACAGGGTATTCAGGACCCACGACGCCGGCCTGATGGAAAAGGCCAGGGAAAGCTTCGCCTCGCCCAGGGGGGCCAGGCGGAAGATCCCCCTGATTTTCAGCGTGCAGGCCTGGCCGGGTTTACCCCTGGTCATCAACGTCACCGACCCCGAAGGGCGGACGGCCTCAGCGTCCACCGCATCGGCAGGCCAGCCCGCAGGCAAAAGGCCGCTGGACCGGGATTTTCTGGCAGAACAGCTGGGCAGGCTGGGCAATACCCCCTTTGAAATGAGTGCCCTGGCCTGCGACATCCGGGGCAGGGTCATATACCCCGTAAGCGAGATCAACCGGGCCCGCCGGGAGGCCCTGGCCGGCCTTGAAAAAATGATCCTGGAGGCCCGCCGGCGGCCGCCCCTGGACCCGGGGGTCTTCAATTCCAGGATGGAAGGGGAACTAAAAAGGCGGGACGCCGGACCGGGATCCCCGGGCCGGAGCGGAACGCCCCTGCTGGCGGTTGCGGTGGGAGACATGGAGTCCCTGCGGTCGGCTTTGGCCGCAGGGGCAGACGCGGTTTATTTCGGACCTGACCGGTTCCGCCCGAAACCCCCGGCGGGCCGGGAGGAACTGGAGGAGGCGGCCGAAATCTGCAGGAAGAACCGGGCCGGCCTGATCCTGGCCACTCCCAGGATCACCAAGGACGCGGAAATAGAAGGACTGGTGGAACTTTTCCGGGGCATCCCGGCCGAGGGGGCGCTGGCCGGCAACCTGGGCCTCCTGCCGGTGCTGGTTCGGGGTTTGCCGGGACTCCCGGTGGTGGCCGACTTCGGCCTGAACGCCTTCAACGGTTATGCCGTGGACTACCTGCTAAAGCAAGGGGCGGCCAGGGTGACCCTTTCTCCGGAGCTTACCATGGAACAGGTGAGGGAACTGGCCGGGTCATACCCGGTGGAGGTGCTGGTGCAGGGGGCCCTGGAGCTGATGGTATCGGAACACTGCCTGCCCGGGGCGGTCCTGGATGAAGGCCCGGAGGGCGGTCGCTGCCGGGGCCCGTGCCGGAAGGGGGGCTTTTTGCTGAGGGACAGGACCGGGGCGCTTTTCCCGGTGGAAACGGACCGGCACTGCCGCATGCACGTATTCAACTCCAGGGACCTTTGCCTGATTGAGGACATCCCGGAACTGGCCCGGGCGGGGGTTTCCTGCGTGCGCATCGAGGCCCGCAGGGAGTCGCCGCAGTACGTGGCCCGCGCGGTAGAGATATACAGAAAGGTCCTGGACGGGCTGTCCTCCGCCTGGAGGGGCCGGCCGGATCTCGGGGAGGCCCGGGAAAAGCTGCTGTTCCTAAGCCCCGGCGGGTTGACCAAAGGCCACCTGTACAGGGGGGTATAGGGGCGGCCGCAAGGATTTGAGCCGCCGCCGGCCCGGAGGAAGCAGTCCCGGGTATAAGTAGCCCGGGAAGGCTTTTTCATTTGTCGGTCAGTAAAAAATTCCTCCCGGATTGCCGGCCATTAAGGCTTAAATTATGGTATTATACTGTGATGATAATTCAAGCGATTCCGGGAGACCTGCCGGGGGAGACAGTCCGATTCGACCCGGGGAAGTCGGCCGGCGGTTGAAACCGGGGAAACTGGGAGGCAGCGTTGGACGAAAAAAACCTTGGAAGGCTGGAATATCACAAAGTTCTTGAGCGGCTGGCCGGGTTCGCGGGTTCCCCCTTGGGCCGGGAGTTGGCCCTTATGCTGTCTCCCTCCACCCTGCTTGAACAGATCAGGAGGTGGCAGTCGGAAACCACAGAAGGCAGGGAGTTGATGCGGCTGGACCCGGGCGCCGAAATCGGCGGCTGGTATGACGTCCGGGGACAGGTTCGCCAGGCACGGAGGGGGATGGTGCTGGAACCGGAGGACCTGCTGGCCGTTGGGCGGACCCTGTCCGCGGTGAGAAGGATAAAAAAGTTTTTCCTGGAGAAAACGGACCGCTATCCCCTCCTGGCCGAGATATCGGAGGGCCTGGGGAATTTCGTCGACCTGGAACGGCGGATCACTTCATCCATCCTGCCCGGCGGAGAGGTGGCCGACGGTGCCTCGCCGGCCCTGGCCCAGATCAGGCGGCAGCTGGCCGGTGCCCAGGCCCGGGTGAAGGCCCGGCTGGAGGGTTTTATCCGGTCTGCGGCCTATCAAAAGTACCTCCAGGACCCGATTGTAACCATCAGGGAAAACCGCTACGTCATTCCGGTCAAGCAGGAGTACCGGGCCCAGGTGCCCGGCATTGTCCACGACCAGTCGGCCAGCGGGGCCACACTTTTTATCGAGCCCATGGCGGTGCTGGAGGCCAACAATGAGGTCCGGCGCCTCCAGGCCGCCGAAAAGCAGGAGGTAAACAAGATCCTGAGCGATCTCTCGGCAGCAGTTTCCATGGTTTCCGGGGACATACTGGCCTCCCTGGACGCCCTGGGCCGGCTGGACCTGGCCATGGCCAAGGCGAGGTACAGCCTGAGCCTGGACGCCTGGGAGCCGGTTATCAAACCGGGCGCCCACCTGGACATAAGAGGCGGGCGCCACCCCCTGCTGGAGGGCGAGGTGGTGCCCATCACGGTGAGCCTGGGGCACGACTTCGACACCCTGGTGATTACCGGCCCCAACACCGGGGGGAAAACGGTCGCCCTGAAAACCATAGGGCTTCTGGTAGTCATGGCCCAGTCCGGACTGCACGTACCCGCCGAAGAGGGAACGGTGATCGGTATTTTCGGCCGGGTTTTCGCGGACATCGGCGATGAGCAGAGTATCGAGCAGTCCCTCAGCACTTTTTCCTCCCACCTGACAAACATCGTGGGGATATTGAAAAAGGCCGGCGAAGACAGCCTGGTGTTGCTGGATGAACTGGGGGCCGGCACTGATCCCGCCGAGGGTTCGGCCCTGGCCCAGGCCATCCTGGATCGGCTGCATTCGGTAGGGGCCAAGACGGTGGCTACCACCCATTACAGTGAACTTAAAAATTTTGCCTTTGAGCGGCCAAGGGTGGAAAACGCCAGCGTGGAATTCGACACGGTGACCTTGAGGCCCACCTACCGCCTCCTGATCGGCCGGCCGGGCCGCAGCAACGCCTTTGAAATAGCAGCCAGGCTGGGCCTGGAACCGGATCTGGTGGAGAGGTCCAGGCAGTTCATGTCCGCGAACCAGCTAAAGGCTGCCGATTTGACGGTCCAGCTGGAGAGGGCCCGGCAGGAGGCGCAGCGGGACCGCGAGGAAGCGGCCCGGCTGCTGGAGGAGGCCCGCCGGATCGAGGAGCGCCACCGCAGCCTCGAACAGGACCTGGCTGAAAAACGTGAGGCCTTGCTGGCCAAGGCCAGGGAGAAGGCCGAATCACTGGTCCGCGGCGCCCGCCGGGAGGCCGAGGAAATGATCAGGGATCTCAGGGAGAAGCTGTCCAGCGAGGCCGCCCGGGAGCGGGAGGCGGGCATCAGGCGGGCCCGGGAGCGGCTGGCCGCCATGGAGGCCGGTACCCGCTTAAAACCCCGCCCGGAACCGCACCCGGGCGAAATCCCGGACGAGGTGCGTCCAGGCGAGGAGGTGTTTATCCCCCGCTTTAACCAGAAGGGATACGTGGTGGATCCCCCCGAGGAGGGCCAGGTCCAGGTGCAGGTGGGGATTATCAGGCTGACGGTACCCCTGACCGACCTACGCCGGCCGGGCCGTTCCGGTGCCGGCGCCGGCAGCGTTCAGGTGGCCGGGATCATGGCCGCCAAGGCCAGGGAAATCTCCACCCGCCTGGACTTAAGGGGCATGACTGCCGACGAGGCCCTGGCCGAGGTTGAAAAGTACCTGGACGACGCCAGCCTGGCCGGGCTGCCCAGGGTCTACATCGTCCACGGGAAAGGCACCGGGGCATTGAGGGCCGCGGTCCAGGGCCGGCTGAAAAACCACCGCCGGGTAAAATCCTTCCGGCTGGGCGAGGTGGGGGAGGGCGGGGCGGGCTGCACCGTGGTGGACCTTCAATAACAACTATTCCCATTTATATGTTTACAAACACTGCGAGGAGTGATGTTATGCCGTTATTGACTTTCAAGGCCACGTCGAGAAAGCTGCCCGAAGGCATGGCAGTGGAAAGCCGGGCCCGGGGCTTCAGGATCCTGGTGGACGAACCCCCGGCCCTGGGCGGCGCCGACAGTGCCATGAGCCCGGTGGAATTGCTTCTCTGTGCCCTGGGGTCCTGCCAGAGCATTGTGGCCGCCTTTTTCGCCCGGGAGGCGGGGGTTAACCTGCAGGGGTTCCGGGTGGAACTGGAGGGCGATATCGATCCCGCCGGTTTTGCAGGGAAGGGGGGGGCCAGGCCCGGTTTCAAGGAAATCCGCTACAAGATGTATTTTAAGACCGACTCCCCCCGGGAAAACGTCGAGAAGCTGGTGGAAATCGTGGAGAGCAGGTGCCCGGTGGGGGACAGCCTGAACAAGGGGGTGAAGTTCTCAGCCGCCGGGTTTGATATTGAATAGGAAACTACTTCACCCCCATGGAAATCACCTTTGTCACAGCTAAAAAAGCCGCCTCTTTCTCCCGCTATACAAAATCTGAAAAATGGGCATTCTATACAAGATATAGTTTCCTTTGCAGGAACACGGCGGGAGGCGTTATGGAACGGCGAAAGTTCAAGCGACTGCCTAAGCATGTCGGAATAATTCCGGACGGGAACCGGAGGTGGGCTGTAGACAACGGCCTGCGGAAGCAGGACGGTTACCAGAGGGGCCTGGAACCGGGCCTGATGCTGTACGAGATGTGCCTTGAACTGGGAATTCCGGAGCTTACCTTTTACGGCTTTACCCAGGACAACACAAAGCGGCCTGCGGATCAGAGGAAAGCCTTTCAGAGGGCCTGCGTCGACGCCGTGAAGATGCTTTCCAACCGCGACGCGTCCCTTTTGGTGGTCGGCGATCACACCTCGCGGTTCTTTCCCCCCGAGCTGATCGAATTCACCAGGAGGAAAACCTTCGGGAAGGACCTGATTCGCATCAACTTCCTGGTCAATTACGGGTGGAAGTGGGACCTGCACCACCTGGTGGCCCTTCAGCCCCCCGCAGGGGGAAGGCGCGCCAACCTTCTGAAAAAGGTGGCCTCCTCCGACGTTTCACGGGTGGACCTGATCGTACGCTGGGGCGGCAGGAGAAGGCTCAGCGGCTTTCTCCCGCTGCAGGCCATCTATTCGGATATATACGTGGTCGAAGAGATGTGGCCGGATTTCAAGCCGGATCACTTTTACCAGGCCCTGGAATGGTACGAGACCCAGGACGTCACCCTGGGCGGGTAGAAGGCCTCGGGCGAATATACGGGTGTATAAGAGAGGATTTAGTTCGGTAAGGAACCGGCTTTAACCGGTTTCTTGTCACCTCATGACGCATACCGCGAACTAGGGTTCCAGGATCACCAGGTGGTAGTTTTTCTTTCCCTTCCGCATGACGATGTACTTGTTGTATAGCCTTTCGACGGCCGACACTTTCAGGCCGGGGTCGGTTTGCTTGGCGTCGTTGACGTATATGGCGCCGCTTTCGATGTCGTTTCTGCCCCGGGACCTGGAGGGGCTCAATCCCGTCTCCACCACCAGGTCCAGCAGGGTCATGCCGTCCTTTTTTTCACCCCCCAGGGAGGTGGTGGGCACGCCGGACAGGGCGTCCTTAAACTGGCTTTCGGTGAGGGAGGCCAGTTCCCCCCTGAACAGCGCCCCGGCTATTTTCCTGGCCATGGCGGCCTCGCTCTCGCCGTGCACCAGGGAGGTCACCTCGTAGGCCAGCATCTGCTGGGCCTCCCTCTTCTCAGGCCTACTGGCCACGGCCTGCTCCAGGCCGGAAATGACGTTCCGGTCCAGGAAGGTGAAGTACTTGATAAACCTGATCACGTCCTGGTCGCTGACATTTATCCAGAACTGGTAAAACTGGTAGGGCGAGGTTTTTTCGGCATCCAGCCAGATGGTGCCGGTTTCGGTCTTGCCGAACTTTTTCCCCTCCGAGGTGGTAATCAGGGGGAAGGTCAGGGCGTAGGCGGGTACCTGCAGGGTGCGGCGAATAAAGTCGATGCCGGCGGTTATGTTTCCCCACTGGTCGCTGCCCCCGATTTGCAGCTTGCAGTTATGGTTTTTGGCCAGGTAGTAGTAGTCGTACGACTGCAGGATCATGTAGCTGAACTCGGTGTAGGAGATGCCCACGTCCTTGTTTTCTATCCTCGCTTTAACCGAATCCTTGGCCAGCATGGCGTTCACCGAAAAATGCTTGCCGACGTCCCTAAGGTACTCAATGACGTTGAGCTGCGAAATCCAGTCGTAGTTGTTAAGCAGCATGGCGGGGTTGGTCTTGGAGTTGAAATCAAGAAAGCGGGACAGCTGGGCCTTTATGTTTTCCAGCCAGGAGTCCACCACTTCCTTGGGGTTGAGGGACCGCTCAACGGTTTTCCCGCTGGGATCGCCGATCAGCCCGGTGCCGCCCCCGGCCAGGGCGATGGGCCGGTGCCCGGCCCGCTGGAAGCGGACCAGGCCCATCAGGGGCAGCAGGTTCCCTATGTGCAGGCTGTCCGCCGTTGGGTCGAAGCCGCAGTACAAAACTACCTGCTCACTGGATAAAAGCCGTCTTAGGCCTTCGGGGTCGGACAGGTCGTTGATCAGGCCCCTGTACTCCAGGTCGTCCAAAAAATGCATTATTATCCCCTCTGAAGACGATTTTACCAAATTTGAAAAAGCACAACATAAATATATATTCCTTTCCCGGTGGTGTCAAGGCACCGCCAGTTCCCATAATAAAGAACATTAAAGGGGCCGGAAGGCGGCCGCAAGTCACGACGAATGTCTTCTTGTGAAACGATGGACGCCGGCAATGACGGTTCAAAGCTGAAATTCGCCCTTAAGAGGTTGAAGCGTTGCCTGAAATATGCAGCTGTTATATATATTTATGTATAGCCTGAAATTTACGGTGGAGGTGTTTGTATGCAAAACCGGATGGATACCGTGGGCGATCTGATGATACCCCTTACCGACTATACCACCATCCGCAAAAACGCCACCTTTGAAGAGGCTGTAAACCTAATGCATATCTCGGCGAAGGAAAAGGGCTACCGCTGGGTGCTGGTGCTCGACGACAGCGGGAAAATCATAGGCATCCTGACCTTAAGAGCGGTGTACGAGGCCCTGGGCACCCTGGCCCCCAGGGCCGGGGGCTGGCTGGGCATATCCTTCAACCGGCCCGACCTTTTTTTCTGGGAAGGGCTCAAGCTGATCAAGGATACTCCGGTGACCAAGTTCATCCGCCCGGTGGTGGAGTCCTACGTGATGGACAGCGACCCCCCGTCCAGGGCGGTGGAAGTGATCCTGAAGCGCCGCATAACCATTGTGCCGGTTCTCGACAAAAACCTGAAGGTGGTCGGCGTGATCAGGCCGGTGGACCTTCTGCCGTTCATAAAAATGCTGTTCGAAACCCAGCTCTCCTGACGGCCCTGGGCCGCAACACACGGGATTGCGGCGTTTGTTTTCCGGGACCCGGCCTTCGCGCGTCGGGTCTTCATATTTCATGGCGGTATTTTGACTGCCGGGGAAGGAGGATTTTGGCCGCCGCCGGAGGTAATAATTAACAGGATCCTTGTTCTTTCTGCAGATTACCATGACGGGCGGGGACGGTATGCGGTGGCGAAAGGCAGCGGCCGATTTTTTTGAGACCTTGCGGGTGCCGGTTTTCGGGGCGGGATTTATTAAGCCCGGGACTAATCCTGCGGGCCACCCCAACCTGATTTCCTTTGACGGCCAGAGTGCTTATTTTTTCGGCCTGGGGGAGAAGGAAGCGGCCAGGCTGCTGGACGGGATAACCCTCCTGAACGGGCGTACGGGCTGGCTGGCATACATGCTGCAGGAAGTCTTTTACGACGAACGGGCCGGCGAGGAACTTTACGAAGCCCTCTTCGACGGGATTGACTCCGGGGAGTTGAAGGGGCCGCGGGAACTGTCCAGGGAGTCCATTTACCGCTGGGTGGAAAGCATCGCCCCGGAGGTTGAGCGGATCAGAAAAAATGTCATCGGCCGCAGGCGGGACCCGAGATCAAACCTATAAACGGCAGGAGTTTTTCATGGACAAAGGCGGTAACCCTTCAACCGGGGAAAAAATCGAACCGGGGATCGTTCCTGCCGGGGTGAGGGAGGTCCTGGACAGGCTGGAACGGAACGGCTTCAAGGCTTACCTGGTGGGCGGCGTGGTCAGGGACATCGTTATGGGCAGGGAGCCCAAGGATTACGACGTCGCCACCAGCGCCACCCCCGCCCAAGTCCGCCGCCTGTTCCCGAAGGTGCTGCCGACGGGCGAAAGGCACGGCACGGTGACGGTTTATTGCGACGGCGGGCCGGGCGTGGAGGTTACCACCCTGCGCAGGGAGGGAAGGTACTCCGACCACCGCCGGCCGGACAGCGTGGAATTTACCGGCAGCCTGAAAGAAGACCTGTCCAGGAGGGATTTTACCATCAACTCCCTGGCCGCCGGGCCGGACGGAACCGTTTACGATTTTTTCGGGGGCTTAAGGGACATCACCGGGGGCGTCATCCGGGCCGTGGGCGACCCCGCAAAACGGTTCCGGGAGGATGCCCTGCGCATGATGAGAGCCGTCAGGTTTGCCTGCCAGACAGGCTTTTCCATCGAGGAAAAGACGCTGGAGTGCATAAAGGCAAACCGGAGGCTGATCACCAGGGTGTCGGCGGAGAGGATCAGGGAGGAGCTTAACGCCATCCTGGTGAGCGGGCTGCCCCACCGGGGGCTGGATCTTATCCGGCGCTGCGGCCTGATGGACTACATCCTTCCGGAGCTGGCGGACTGGGCCCAGATTGCGGGGGAGGCCGGCGGGGGCGACTCAATCGGCCGCACCCTGGAGGTCCTGAGGCATACCCCGGCCAGGCTCAATGTCAGACTGGCCGCCCTGCTGCATGACTTCGGCAGGCCGAACCGCCCGGCCGGGGCGAAAGTGGAGACCTTCGGCTTACACTCCGGCGCTGCCGCGGCCGCCGGGGAAGTTTTGGAACGGCTCAGGTACGACCGCAGGACCGTCAGGTCGGTGACCGCCCTGGTGGCCCATCGCTGGATTGTCCGTACCGGGGAGAGAAAGGAAATAAAAAGGGTTATGGGCCGGATCGGGACGGGCGACTTCAACGACCTGATCGCGCTTCTGCAGGCCGAGGCCAGGGCCTCCGGCAGGCCCGGAGGGGAGGAGGCGGTGGAGGGTCTCAGGCAGGCGGCTGAATCCATTGTGGCAGGAAAAGAACCCCTCCAAATCAGAGACCTGGCCATAAACGGCAACGACCTCAAGGAATTGGGGGTCAGGCCCGGCAGGGAAATGGGTTCCATTCTGAACGGGCTTCTGGAAGTGGTGCTTGACAACCCCGAAATGAACGATAAGGGCGTGCTTCTGGGCCTGGCCCGGCGGTGGAGGAGGTGAGGTTCCGAGCAGGGCGGCTTAGTGAACAGCCCCGGCCCAGATTACCGCGGGCACGCCCCGCAGGGTCCTCTCCCTCTCCCTGGAGTCCTCCTCGACCAGCTTAAGAATCCTGGGATCTTTCAGCAGCACCTGCCAGGCCAGGGCCGTGACCTCGATGAAATCGCCGCGCAGGGGGACGTTCCCGGCGATGAGGGGGCACTTGTAGGGCAGGCGGGCCGTCTCGTGGATCAGGAGGAGGGTCCCGTCGGTCAAAAGGTGCGGGGCCAGGGGGAAAAACCTGCAGGCCAGGGGCCTGGCCTCCCTGGGGCAGGGGGAGTGGCACTTTATGAAGTGGACCGGGCCCGTCCAGTTGTCGGGAAAGTCGTATTCCTTCGGATCGTGGTGTTCCCGGGCAAACCAGCTTCCTTTTTCCGGGAAAAGGGATTCCTCGCCCGGGAAGAGGTAGACGCCCAGGCTGTTTTTGCGGTCGGGCCGGCAGCAGATGCTGCCGCAAAGGAGGCCGCAGTCCCCGTCGAGGGGGGTGGCCCGGCCGGTGAGCACGTAAAGGTATTTGTAATCCACAGGTGGAGTTGTCAAGGCGGTATCCCCCGAGTCAAGCTTCAGCCGAATGTCCATTCTGAGTTCTGGGTCCCGAATCCTTAGTTCTGAGTCCTGTATTCTGCCGCCCGCAGGGCGGCTTTTATTCCAGGGCGGCGATGTTCCCTTTCACCTTTTCGGTGACGGTTCTGAAAAATTCCTCCACGTCGTTCTCCACCATTTCGGCGGCAATCCGGATCAACCTGGCCACCTCGGCTTTGTCGACCCGGATCCGGTGCTTGTAATACATCTGGTAATCGTACTTGGCGGCCAGGCTCTCGGCCGTGGAGGGGGTAAGGTCGATGTAGGAGGGAAAATTCGACAGCCGCTGGATGAAGGGGAGGGTGCCCCGCCCGAAAAACGTCCCCAGTTTTTCACAGATTTCCCGGATCAGGTTATGGTTGGCGAAGGCCGTGTGAAGGTACCGGCCGTAATCCCCGCATGCGCCGACCCGCATTTCAATGCCCATCTCCACGATATTGTGGGATTTCCACCAGCCCATTTCAGGGGGTATGTTGCAGGCCCTGATGGTGGCCTCCACCAGGCAGCGCCCCTTTTCAAAGCAGTATCCCCGCTCAAAGGGGGGGTTTATTTCGTCCCCGTAGTAGTCGAGCCCATCGGGGTTAACCCCGTGGGTGATATTGGCCAGGGCAAAATCCCGGAGCTGATCCTGATCCTTCAAAAATTCGAGTATTTCAAGCCCGCTGCCGTGGGACAGATCCCTGTGCACCCCGGCCCCGATGGCCATGTCGGGGAATATGCTGCCCAGGGCTACGGCATCGTTCATCCTTCCCAGGACCCTTTCGGCAAAATAGACGTGGGTTTGCGGGTACATCGATCTCCCCCCGGAAAAAGGTTCCGGCCGGTTCGCCGGACCTGAAAGAACGGAGCTTTTGTCCTATTTTATCTTAGTTTCAACCGGCAATTCAATTATGCAACTGACGTAAAAGGTACCGCCTCATTCCGGCCTGCCCGCGGCGGACGGGCCGGGGGCAGGCACTTTGACCGGCCAGGGCTGGGGCTCTTTCGGCCGCCGGCCGCAAGTACAAGGCTAGGCATTCCTGCGCGGAATGCGGCAGTGGGGCCAGTTCCGTCAATATTCCCACTGGAAGGGGGCCACCTCCGGGTGCATGGTCAGGGCCTCCTTCACGGCTGCCGCTATCTCCTCCAGCCTTTCGGGGGTTTTGGCCTCGCAGCGGGCTACCAGGACCGGCTGGGTGTTGGAAGCCCTGACCAAGCCCCACCCGTCGCCGAAAAGCACCCTTACACCGTCAACGTCTATTACCTCGTGCCTGGTCCGGAAGAAATCCTGCAGTTTTTTCACCACTTCGAATTTCGCCCCGTCGGGGCACGGCACCCGTGTTTCCGCCGTGGAATAATAACGGGGCAGTTCCTCCACCATGGCGGAAAGGGGCCTGCCGGCACCGGACAGCAGCCTTAGCAGCCTGCCGGCGGCGTAAAAGGCATCGTCATAACCGTAGTATTCATCGGCGAAAAACATGTGCCCGGACATCTCGCCGGTAAAGGGAGCATGCAGTTCTTT
The DNA here is from genome assembly GCA_020725625.1 of Desulfovirgula sp. Taxonomy (GTDB): domain Bacteria; phylum Bacillota; class Desulfotomaculia; order Desulfotomaculales; family Desulfocucumaceae; genus JAILZP01. Next base: position 24,667 of record DYET01000196.1, read on the forward strand.
CATCTTGGCCTTGATCAGGGAATGGCCGGTCCTGTAGAACACCGGTTTTCCACCGAGGCGCACCACTTCGTCGACCAGCGCCTGGGAGCACTTCACCTCGATTATGGCCGGGGCTTCCGGGTGTTTTTGCAGGATTTCCCGCCAGAAAAGGGCCATCAGCTGGTCGCCCCAGATTACGGATCCCTTGTCGTCCACTACACCTATGCGGTCGGCATCCCCGTCGAAGGCTACGCCGAGGTCGGCTCCCTGTTCCAGCACCAGCCCGATCAGGTCGGTGAGGTTTTTCCTCTTCACCGGGTCGGGGTGGTGGTTGGGGAATGAGGGGTCGGAGTCGCAATACAGGCACATAGTTTCGCAGCCCAGGGAGGAAATGAGTTCCCTGGCGAAGTAGGAAGCCGTCCCGTTCCCGCAGTCCACGGCCACTTTCAGCTTTTTGGGGCCCAGCTTGATTTTCTCCGCAATCATGGCCATGTAGGCCGGAACCGGGTTGGCCCCGGTTTCCTCACCCCGTCCCGTTTCGAAGTCTCCGGCCTCGATCAGCCTTCGCAGGTCTTGAATTGCTTTGCCGTAGATGGTTCCCGGCCCCAGGGCGATTTTGAAGCCGTTGTCTTCGGGAGGGTTGTGGCTTCCCGTGATCATCACGGCGGCCTCGGTGTCGTAAAGAACCCGGGCGAAATAAAGAATGGGGGTAACCACCGTTCCTATGTCGATCACCCTGCATCCGGTTGACACCAGCCCCCCGGTCAGGGCCTTTTTCAGCCTGGGGGAACTGGACCGGTTATCCATGCCCACCAGGACGTCCTTAAGTCCCCTTCTCCTGGCAGTGGTTCCGAATGCCTTCCCCAGAAGCGTGACCGTTTCGTCGGTGAGGTCCCGGCCGGCCACGCCCCGAACGTCGTATTCCCGGAAAATATTAGGATTTACCAGCATAGTCTTCCTCCTAAAAAAGGTTGTTCTTGCCTACCACTAATATCCGGTTTATTATTATGTACGTTGTCCTTCCGGCCAATTCCTTCAAGGCATGACCTCGGACTGAATTAAAACCGCACTGGTTATTTTTACCTTCAGGCATTATTTTATACCTTTTCTCTTTGCAGCCCTGCCGTAAACACGGTTAAAATATAAAGGAATAAGGCATCAGCCGTCGAATGAGAAGTAGGGGGGCGTTCCGGCCCCCCGGTGCAGGAAGGTGCTTTGCCATGCAGGCTGATTTGCACGTGCACACCACCGCCTCTGACGGCACCGACAGCCCGGAGGAGGTGGTGGCCCAGGCCGTCTCCATCGGGCTCAAAACACTGGCCGTGGCCGACCACGACACCCTGGAGGGGATTCACCCGGCCCTCGAAGAGGGGCGCCGGCGCAACCTGGAGGTAATCCCGGCCGTCGAGCTGGCCACCGATTACTCCGGAAGGGAGATTCACGTCCTGGGATACCTGGTCGATATCGAAAGCGGCAGCCTGCATTCCGAACTGGCCTTTTTCCGCCGCACCCGGCTGGAGAGGGTGACCAGGATGGTACACAGGCTCAACGGGATGGGATTGGCCATCACCCTGCAGAGGGTGCTGGAAATCGCGGGTGGTGGTTCTGTGGGCAGGCCCCACATTGCCAGGGCCCTGGTCGAAAAAGGATTCGTGGAGTCTGCGGAGGAGGCCTTTGGCCTGTACATAGGGGAAGGAAAGCCCGCCTTCGAGCCCAGGTTCAAGTACACCCCGGCCCAGGCGGTGGCCGTGGTCAGACTTGCCGGGGGGGTGGCCGTTCTGGCGCATCCCGGCCTGTCGCCGGACGACGGCCTTATCCAGGAACTTGTGCCCGAGGGGCTGCAGGGAATAGAGGTCTATCACCCCTGCCATACCCCGGAGATGGTCAGTCACTACCTTAAGCTTTGCCGGCAGTACGGGTTGGTGGCCACGGGAGGATCGGACTACCACGGGAAGGACCACAGTAAACACAACCGCCTGGGGGCGTGCGCGGTGTCCCGCCGGGTGGTGGAGGAAATCAGGCTCCTGGCCCGGGAAAACCGGGAAAAATTAAAAGCCGGGAGGCGGGAACCGGAAGCCTGGAGTTAGGGTTCGGGCTTCCTTTCAGGATAATATAAACGGGGGGATTTGCGCGATGCGGCTGGCGGACCGGATGAAAGGGCAGGAATCCGGAATTTTCAACGAAATGGAAATCCGCAGGAGACAGGTAGAGGCCAGGGGAGTGACCGTGATCAACCTGGGGGTGGGGACTCCCGACCGTCCCCCTGCCCGTCATGTAATAGAGGCCATGCACAGGGCGGTGGACCGGGTAGAGAATTACCGTTATCCCCTGGTGGGCATGCCGCGGCTGTACAGGGCGGCGGCCGGCTGGTACCGCCGCAGATTCGGCGTCGACCTGAACCCCGAAAGCGAAATTTTGGTTCTGATGGGGTCCCAGGACGGCCTGGCCCACATCTCACTGGCCTACGTCGATCCGGGTGATATCGCTCTGGTGCCCGACCCCGGATATCCCATCTACAGCTTCAGCATCTCCATGGCCGGAGGGGTGATCTACCCGATGCCCCTGCTGGAGGAAAACGATTTTCTCCCTGTATTCTCTTCCATTCCCGAGGAAGTGGCCCGAAAAGCCAAAATGATGTGGATTAACTACCCAAACAACCCGGTGGCGGCGGTGGCCGGGAGGGAATTTTTCGAACAAGTCGTAGAATTTGCCAAAAAGTATGACATACTGGTCTGCCATGACGTGGCCTATTCCGAACTCTGCTACGACGGCTTCAAACCCATGAGTTTCCTCGAGGTGGAGGGGGCCAGGGAGGTCGGCATCGAATTTTTTTCGCTTTCCAAAACTTACAATCTGGCCGGTTGCCGTATCGGCTTTGCGGTGGGCAACAGGGAGGTCGTCGGAAACCTCCAGCGGCTGAAGTCAAACGTGGACTACGGTGTCTTTTACGTTGTCCAGGAGGCCGGCATTGCCGCCTTGGAGGGGGACCAGATCTGCGTTGAGGAGAACGCCAGGGCCTACCAGCGGCGGAGGGACCTGCTGGTGGACGGGCTGGCCTCCATCGGCTGGCGCATGCCCAAGCCCAAGGCCTCCATGTTTGTCTGGGCCCCCCTGCCGCCCGGTTACAGTTCATCCACCCTGTTCTCCCTTGACCTGCTGGAGAAAACCGGGGTGCTGGTCATTCCCGGGATAGCCTTCGGGTCCAGGGGGGAAGGGTATGTCCGCATCGCCCTGGTTCAGGAGGAGGAGGTTCTCAGGGAGGCCGTCGACCGGATAGGTAAAGCATACAATTTCGGATCCTGACAATCGAAGCCCTAACTAAGGGCGTTCAAGCCAAATGTGTCTAATTTCACCCCCGGGGGCATATACTTAGAGCAAAGCTTTTATCCGGGAGACTTGAGAGTTCCCGGTCAGACTCATGCAGGGGTGAGAAACAGGTGAATTACGACGGCGACGTAATTTACTTGCAGAAAAGGGTAAAGGAACTGGAGGAAAAAGTTGAGCAGCTCAGGCTGAGCCGCAGGGTTTTAATGAACCTGATAGAAAAGCTGGAAAAAGAGAAAACAAGCTTTCAGACCCGCCTGGAAAGGGAGAACAAGAAACTTCTCCACACTAATTACCGGTACGCCCGCTGGCTGCTGTGCAAAAACCGGCAAATAGCGGAACTGGAATCAAAACTGCAGGAACGGCAGCCCGGCAATTCTGCAAATTAATTACTTATCCACAAAGATATGCACAGCTGGGGATAATGGAAATATATACCATTTTGCGACATGGACTGATTGATCCCGATAACAATTGAGCTAAGGCGCCTTTTTTATGGTCGCCCCGGACCCCCGGGACCCGGATTTTTGTCGGCCCGGCAGGAGCGGACCGGAACCCAACCGCTCTATTTTTGTTGGTTAAGCTTCAAAATTAAGGAACACGGGAACTTTTTTGTTTACTTTTTGTGGTATAATATATAACCGGGGCGGTTGAATGTGAGGATTGCAGTGATTGACGGCCAGGGCGGCGGTATAGGAAGGCACATAGTGGAGAAGCTGAGGCGTGAACTTTCGGAGGATGTTGAAATACTGGCCCTCGGCACCAATGCGCTGGCCACCTCGGTAATGCTGAAAGCGGGGGCCAACGAGGGGGCCACCGGGGAGAACGCCGTCGTTTTCAACGCGGCCAGGGTCGACTTAATCCTGGGGCCGGTAAGCATCATGTTTCCCAACGCCATGACCGGTGAGCTTACGCCCGGCATGGCCGCCGCGGTAAGCTCCAGCCCCGCGAAAAAGTTGCTGATCCCGCTGGTCCGCAGCGGGGTTGAGATCGTGGGGATAAAGTCCGAGCCTCTTCCCCACCTGATTGAAGAACTGCTTGCCCGGGTAAGGGAAATCGCAGGCAGACCGCCGGCCTCCCGGTGATTTCCGGTTGTGAGTACACCGAAGCGACTGTAATCCGCCAAAGGGGGATTATGATTTTACGTCCATCTGGGGGAGGGGTCCCGGGATGCCCCTCTGCGGGAAAAACGGTCCTTGCAGAAAATATATTTCGCGAAAATGTGAAACTGCCGGGTGCCCTTATAGGGATAATAGGGAATCAGGTTAAATGCCTGAGCGGTCTCCGCCACTGTATCCGGTGAGCCCCCCTCACTGTGCCACCCTGCGGGGGAAGGCGAGGGAAGGCCGTGACCCGGGAGCCAGGAAACCTTGCCCGGCAGGATGAAAGCCTCTTCGCGAGCAAAGAGGGCTTTTGCTAGGGATTTTTCCCCGGTCGAGGGCCGGGGATTTGTATTTCGGCGGCCGGCTTTTTAGGAGGAAGGTCATGAAGGACAAGAGATTCGTGCTGGTCCTCGGCGGGGCCCGCAGCGGCAAAAGCGAATTTGCCGAGCAGTACGCGGCCGGGATGGGCGGCCGGGTAACCTATATAGCCACCCTTTCCGCGGGTGATGAAGAGATGTCCTTCCGGGTGGCCCTGCACAGGGACAGGAGGCCGCCGGATTGGGTTACGGTGGAGGAAACGCACGACCTGCCCCAAAAGGTTGAAGAAATCGGGCGGGAGCCCGGTGTCCTGCTGGTTGACTGCCTGACCGGCTGGATAGCCAACCTCCTTTTGGACGACCGGCTGCCCCGTTCCGGGGCTTCCCCCCGGGAGAAAGAGGATTACATAATCTCCAGGGTGGCCCATCTGGTCAGCGCCGCGGTCAACTCCAGGGCAAGCGTGCTGGTAGTTTCCAGCGAGGCCGGCTTGGGCCTGGTGCCGCCCTACCCCGCCGGCCGGGCATTCCGTGACGTATCGGGTCGGGCCAACAGAAACCTGGCCTCGGCGGCCGACGAGGTCTACCTGGTGGTGGCCGGGCTGCCGGTGGAACTTAAATCTCTAGCGATAAATCTGGGGACAGGGGACAGGAGACAGGAGACAGGAGACAGAAAAAAAAGATAAAATATGGTATTTTTGCTCTGTATTGTTAGTAGGTCTTAATTATCGGAGGTTTTGTCATGGCCAGAACGATCATGGTTCAGGGGACCGCCTCCCATGTGGGCAAGAGCGTGCTGGTGGCGGCGCTCTGCAGGATTTTTTACCGGGACGGGTACCGGGTGGCGCCCTTCAAGTCCCAGAACATGGCTCTTAATTCCTTTGTCACCAGGGGCGGCGGTGAAATGGGAAGGGCCCAGGTGGTGCAAGCGGAGGCAGCCGGACGCGCCCCGGAGGTGGATATGAACCCAATCCTGCTGAAACCCACGGGGCAGGCCTCTTCCCAGGTGGTGGTGCTGGGCAGGCCGGTGGGCAACATGTCGGCCTGGGAATACCACCGGGACTTTGCCGGCAGGGCCTGGAAAACCATCTGCGAGGCCCTGGAAAGGTTGAAAAGCGACAACGACATCGTGGTCATCGAGGGGGCCGGCAGCCCAGCCGAGGTCAACCTGCAGGCCACCGAGATAGTCAACATGAAGGTGGCCAGGGAGGCCGGGGCGCCGGTGCTGATCGCCTGCGACATAGACAAGGGGGGCGCCCTGGCGGCCGTCGTCGGGACCCTGGAACTGCTTGAGCCGGAAGACAGGGACCGGGTGGCCGGGATAATCATCAACAAGTTCCGCGGGGACCTTTCCCTCTTTCAGCCGGCCATCGACTTCCTCGAGGTTAGAACCGGGAAGCCGGTAATCGGGGTGGTTCCCTACTTTCAGGGATTCAGGATCCAGGAGGAGGACACCGTCGGTGAGGAAGCCCTGGAAAGGTCCCGGCAGGCATGCACCCGGGACGTGGAAATCGCGGTCATCCACCTTCCCCACATTTCGAATTTCACGGATTTTGACCCCCTGGAGGACGAGCCGGACGTCACCTTGAGGTACGTGGGCAGGGGCACCCCCCTGGGCAGACCGGATCTGGTTATTTTGCCGGGCAGCAAGAACACCATCGAGGACCTGGCCTATCTCAAGCGCCACGGTGTGGCCGACGAGATTCGCAGGCTCAGCGCGTCCGGAGTGCCGGTGATCGGCATCTGCGGGGGCTTCCAGATGCTGGGCAGGGAACTACACGACCCGATGCACGCGGAGTCAAACATCCCGTCCATTGACGGGCTGGGGCTGCTGGATATTACCACCACCTTTGCCAGGGAAAAGGTAACCACCCAGGTCAGGGCCGTCACCTGCGGCCCCGGGCCGATGCTGGAGGGGGCCCGGGGAACGGAGGTGGCCGGCTACGAAATCCACATGGGCCGGACCGACCCGGGCGGCGAGGTGGATCCTGTTTTTGAAATCACCCAGCGCTTCGGGGAGTCCCGGCGAACTCTGGACGGGGCCGCCAGGGGGGACGGAAGGGTATGGGGCACCTATATCCACGGAATTTTCGATACTCCCGGATTCCGCCGAAAAATTATCAATTCCCTGAGGGTGATGAAGGGGCTGCCCCCCCTGGAGGGATCGGTATCCCTGTCCGCCTGGGAGCTGCGGCAGAGGGACTACGACAGGCTGGCCGAGGTGGTCCGGGGTAGCCTGGACATGGGAAAAATCTACGGCTTGCTGGGGCTGCCCGCCGGGAGGGGGCGGCCTTGAGCGTTCCGGCCCTGGTGGCGGCGGCCTTCCTGGTGGACCTGGCGGTGGGCGATCCTCCCCGCTTTCCCCACCCGGTAGTTGTCATGGGAAAAGTGATCACCCGGCTGGAAAGGGCCCTGTATGCCCCCGGGAAGCTTCCCGGCCTGGCCGGAGGGACATTGACGGCCCTGGTCGTGGTAATCTCGGCTTACGGGGTGACGGCCGGGATTATCTATCTATTGCAGGGGATTCATCCCTGGCTGGCCGCGGCCGCCGAAATCTGGCTGATTTCCACTACCCTGGCGGCCAGGGGCCTGGCCGGGGCCGCCGGGGACGTCCTGCGCCCGCTTTCCGGCGGTGACCTGGGCCTGGCCAGGGAGATGGCGGGCCGGATAGTGGGGCGGGAAACGGGCTCCATGAACGCCCGGGAGGTAACCAGGGCGGCCGTGGAAACGGTGGCCGAAAACACCGTGGACGGTGTTATAGCGCCGCTTTTTTACGCCTTCATAGGAGGCGCTCCCCTGGCCATGGCCTACAGGGCTGTCAACACGCTGGATTCCATGGTGGGGTACAGGAACGACAGGTACCTTTACTTCGGCAGGTTTTCGGCCAGGCTGGACGATGCGGCCAATTACCTGCCCGCCAGGATCGGCGGGCTGATGATCCTGGCGGCTGCCTGGATTACCGGCCGCCGGGCAGTGGGGGCCCTGCGGGCGGTGATCAGGGACGCCCGCCGGCATCCCAGTCCCAACAGCGGCGTTCCGGAGGCAGCCATGGCCGGGGCCCTGGGTGTACGCCTGGGGGGTATCAATGTTTACGGGGGAAAAGAATCCTTCCGCCCCTACCTGGGGGACGACATTTACCCCCTGGCCCCGGTTCACATCCGGCAGGCCGTTGACTTGATGTTCATGAGTTCGTTCCTGGCGCTGTCGGCGGGGGTGGCGGCAAGGGCTGCCGTCGACCGCCTGCTGGAGAGTGTTCCGGTATTTAGATTTTTTTGGATTTGAGGCGGGGTTGCAGCCATGAAATTGCCGAGGGTGATTATCGCGGGAACACACAGCGGGTCCGGCAAGACCACCGTGGCCACCGCCCTGGTGCGGGCCCTGGCCCGGTCGGGTGCCAGGGTGCAGCCCTTCAAAGTGGGGCCTGACTACATCGATCCCGGCTACCACACGGCCGCCGCCGGGCGACTCAGCCGGAACCTGGATGTTTGGCTTCTGGGGGAAGACGGAGTGCGGGAGATGTTCCTGCGATCGGCCGCCGGGGCGGAGATATCGGTAATCGAAGGGGTCATGGGTCTTTATGACGGCAGGGGGTCCGGCGGGGAAGGGTCGACGGCCCACGTTGCCCGGATCCTGGACGCCCCGGTGGTTCTGGTCCTGGACGCCAGGTCCATGGCCCGCAGCGCCGCCGCCGTGGTGCTGGGTTATAAAAGCTTCGATCCGGAACTGGATCTTTGCGGGGTAATCCTCAACCGGGTCGGATCCGAGAGGCATTTCCTTTTCCTCAAGGAGGCAATCCAGGCGGCCACGGGCGTGCCGGTGATCGGCCGGGTGGCCTACAGTCCGGAAATGGGGCTGCCTGAAAGGCACCTGGGGCTGCTTCCCACGGCTGAGAAGGACGACCTTGCCCGCCTGCTGGACCTGATGGCCCATAAGATTGCCGAGGCGCTGGACCTTGAGGAACTGGTCCGGCTGGCCCGCGCAGCCCCCGCCCTGCGGCCGCCGGCGTCCCGGATCTTCCCCGGAGAGGCGGTCCGGCCCGAGGTGAATATCGGACTGGTCCAGGACCGGGCCTTCAATTTTTACTACCAGGACGGGATAGACCTTCTGGCCGCCCTGGGCGCCCGGCTGGTCCCCTGCTCCGCCCTGGAGGGGGCGCTTCCCCCCGGTCTGGACGGCCTGTATATAGGCGGCGGGTTTCCGGAAATTTTTGCGGAAACCATCGCCCAGAATATTGAGTTCATGGCGGGAGTCAGGCGGGAGTTCGGCCGGGGGATGCCGGTTTACGCCGAGTGCGGGGGCATGATGTTCCTGTCCAGGGGCATTACAGACTTCAGCGGCCGTGAATACCCGATGGCCGGGATTATACCCGGGAAAACGGTGATGCTTGAAAAAAGGGCCGGCTTGGGCTACGTCACCGCCCGGGCACTGAAGGACAACATCCTGGCTCCCGCCGGAAGGCGGATAAGGGGACACGAGTTTCACTACTCGGTCCTGCACCTGGACCGGCCGGATTACGCCTACCTTCTGGAGCGGGAGGGGGAGGAAGCGCGGCCCGACGGCTATGCCTCAGGGTCCCTGCTGGCTTCATACCTGCACATTCACTTCGCGGGCTGCCCGGAGGAGGCTGTAAACTTCATCCGTACCTGCATGAAATACCGGGAAAAGAAATCGGGGGTAGAATTAGGAATTCAGACCTCCATGCCATAAAAGAAGGCACCACGGTGGGAGATACGTTCATTGCCGAGGGTTTTTGGATTCCGGGTTCCGCTTGTAAGATGGGGGTGTTTCGTTGTCCAGCTTTGTTTTTGCCCTGCAGCACCTCACCCGCCTCCCCGTTTGGAACGTGCCCTTTGACGAGAGGCGGCTGGGACGGTCCGGGATGTTCTTTCCCCTGGTGGGACTGATCCTGGGGGGGTTAATCCTGGCCGTCGACCGGCTGGCCGGGTTTCTCTTTCCGCCCGCCGCCCAGGCAGCGGCAGTGGTGGTGGGGTTGGTGGCGCTTACCGGCGGCATCCACCTGGACGGCTTCATGGACACCGTGGACGGGGTGTTCAGCGGCCGGCCCAGGGACAAAAAGCTGGAAGTAATGAGGGACAGCCGGGTAGGGGCCTTCGGCGCCCTGGCGGCGGTCTGCCTTCTTTTGTTTAAATTTGCCCTGGTAACCGGGCTGTCCGGGGGCGGCGGTTTTCCGGCGCTGATTATGATGACTGTATTCGGCAGGTGGGCCATGACCTATGCCATTGCCAGGTTTCCTTACGCCAGGGAGGAGGGCCTGGGCAGGCTATTTGCGCGGCACACCGGCCCCTTTGAGCTGGCGGTGGCCTCCCTTACGGCCCTTGCGGTGGCCGCCGCGGCCGCCGGTGCCGGCGGGGTCCTGGTTCTTCTTGCCTCCGGGCTGTTGGCCCATCTTGTTTGCTCCTATTTTAAAAAAATACTGGGAGGCCTGACCGGGGACACTTACGGGGCGCTTAACGAAATCCTGGAGGTCTTCGTCCTGGCCCTGTACCTTCCCCTGCACAGGTATGCCCCTTTCCTCTTTCCGGTCTGAGGAAGGAGAAAGGGGAACTTTCATCAAAATCTAGTAACATAGTGTTTTTCATCCCCCGGATTGCCGCTTTTGGCGGCATGGAGGCCTGAAATTTAAATATTTATAAAGAGGTGAAGGCTTTGAGCTGCCGGATTTTTTTGATCAGGCACGGGGAAACCCTCTGGAACACCGAAATGAAATTTCAGGGCCACGCCGACATTCCCCTCTCGGAAAAGGGGCTTGATCAGGCCAGGGCCCTGGCTGGCCGACTTTCAAACCAGAAAATCTCGGCTGTATACAGCAGCGACCTGGGCCGGGCGGTGGAAACCGCCCGTCAGATAGCGGATCCCCGGGGCCTCCGGGTAATTACCCTGCCGGCCTTGAGAGAAATGAATTTCGGCCGCTGGGAAGGCCTCACCTTCAAGGAAATCAGGGAGAGTTACGGGGACCTGCTCAAGCGGTGGTGGGCCGAACCCCTGGGAATGGCCGTTCCCGGCGGCGAGTGCCTCTCCGACCTCGTTGCCAGGGTGGTGGAGGCAGCCAGGGCGATTGTGGAAAAGCACATGGGAGAGCAGGTGGCCGTGGTGTGCCACGGGGGACCGGTGAGGTGCCTGGTAGGTACGGTATTGAACATGGATTTGAACAGGTACTGGAAAATCCGGCAGGATAACGCGGCACTGAACATACTGGATTTTCCCGACTGGGAAAACGGCATAGTGGCCCTGCTGAACGACCGCAGCCACCTGCCGGGAGACCTTGAAATCCCGTACTGGGCGAGCAGGTATGCGGGGAAGTAATGCCAGCGGGCGGGGGCTTTACCCCGCCGCAGGCCTCTTCTAGTCAGGGGGTGGGCGGGTGGCGGAAAACTGGTTCTCCAAAAAAAGACTGGCGCTGACTTTCATAATCATCACGGTACTCTTTGTTTGCCTTCTGTTCAGGCTGTCCTGGCTGCAGCTGGTGCAGGGGGAGGAGCTCAACAGGATGGCAGTGGAGGTCAGGTCGAAGGAGGAGGTCCTGGAGCCCAGGAGGGGCATAATTTACGACCGTAACCGGGTGGAACTGGTGGGCAACTACCCGGTCAAATCTATATACGCCAACCCGGATATTTTTTCCGTCCAGGTAAAGGTTCAGGCCGGTGAAGACAGGCAGGTCAAGGAAAAGGCCGCCAAGGAGAAAGTAGTCGGGCAAATGGCCGCCATCCTGGGGGCAGACGAAGCAGAACTTTTAAAAATCATGGAATCGGGAAAGCCCTTCGCCTGGATCAAGCACCGGGTCGACTACGGGACCTGCCAGAAACTGACAAGTTTGCTCAAGGAAAACAAGGTCAAAGGAATAAATTTTGTTGACGGAACCAGGCGCTACTATCCCCGGGGGACGATGGCAGCCCACGTTCTGGGTTTTGTAGGCATGGACCCCTCCGCCCGGGGAGGACTCGAAAAAAGCTACGACAGCGAGCTTTCCGGTATTCCGGGCCGGCTGTTGACCGAAATCGACGCTGGGGGCCGGGAGCTTCCCCAGGCAAGGTCCCAGTACATTCCTCCGGTTCCGGGCAAAAACCTCATCCTGACCCTGGACCAGACGATTCAGTACTACGTGGAGCGGGAACTGGACAAAATCGACGAGAAGTACAAGCCCAGCCGGGCCTCCATTATCGTGATCGACCCGGGCAGCGGGGAAATACTGGCCATGGGGTCGAGGCCCACCTACGACCCGGGAAGGTACACCTCCTATCCCCAGAAGGTCTGGGACTTCAACCCGGCGGTGCATTTCAACTACGAGCCCGGATCGACCCTGAAAATGTTCGTGGCCGCCATGGCCCTGGAAGAGGGTGTGGTGACGGAGGGTCAAAGGTTTTACGACCCGGGCTATATAGTAGTCAAGGACAAAAAAATCCGCTGCTGGGACCTGGCCGGCCACAAGGACCAGTCCTTCGCCGAGGCGATTCAGAACTCGTGTAACCCGGTGTTCGTCGAGGTAGGGCTTAAATCGGGCAAGGACATGCTTTACAAGTACCTCAGAGGTTTCGGATTCGGCCAGCGTACCGGGATTGACCTGCCGGGAGAGGAAATGGGCCTGCTGATCCCCGAGACCCAGGCCGGTGAAGTGGACACGGCCGCCATGGCCATAGGGCAGTCCGTTGCGGTTACGCCCATACAGATGGTTACCGCACTCTCGGCCTTGGCCAACGGCGGCTACCTGGTCAGGCCGCACCTGGTCAGGGCGGTGGAAGACCCCGAGACCGGGGCGGTAAAAAATGTCGGGCCCCAGGTGGCCAGGCAGGTGGTGTCAAGATCCACCGCCGGCCAGATGAACAGGCTGCTGCAAAAGGTGGTCCTGGAGGGAACCGCCAAAAAGAGCTATCTGGAAGGTTACGCGGTGGCAGGAAAGACCGGGACCGCGGAGATTCCGGGGCAAAAGGGGTACCAGGCGGGCAAATACGTCTCTTCATACGCCGGCTTCGCGCCGGCTGAAAACCCAAGGATTGCCGTTCTGGTGTTGGTGGCCGAGCCCAAGGGACCGCTGTACCACGGGGGCGACGTGGCCGCCCCGGTGTTTCAGATCCTGGGTCGGGACATCCTGCAGTACCTGAATGTTCCCGAAAACCCCAATCAGCCAAAGCCGAAGGCCTTTCAAAAAAACGAGGAGGAGCCTCCCGCCCCGGCCGCCGGGCTGACCAGGGTTCCCAACGTGGTCGGCTTTCCGCTGGAGGAGGCCCGCAGGTTCCTTGAGGAAACCGGGTTTCGCCCCGAAGTTTCCGGAAGGCAGGGGATTGTGGCGGAACAGAACCCTGCCGGCGGCAGTCACGCGAAAAGGGGTTCGGCGGTGAGCGTGAAGACGGCCCCCTTTGACAGGTCCAACCCCCCCGCCGACGTCCTGGTGCCCGACTTAAGGGGGCTGACCATCCGGAGGGCCGGATTGCTGCTGCACGGTCTGGGCCTGAATTTCAGCGCGTCGGGAAGCGGCCTGGCGGCAAGCCAACTTCCTCCCCCGGGATCAAGGGTGCCCCGGGGCGCCCTGGTGACGGTTGAGTTCGTCCCGCCGGGGAAGTAACTACCCTACCTGAAAATCTTACCGGTCAGGAGACAGGAGTCAGGAGACAGGAGTCAGTGGAGTGTACGGAGGGGGTGGATTTCAAAGCCGAGCGGATATTCCGGAGGCTGGCTACCGGCACTTGGCGACGGAGCATACGGGATGCCGAGAAGGCTGCAGGAAGCAGCCGCAGCTTAAGTGTGCATGGACGCACGTACGGAGGCGGCCGGCAGACCGTAAGCGACGAGCTTAGAGCCGGTACAGCCGGAGGATCGAGTAGCGAGGCTTTAATCCACCCCCGGCCCCGAATTTTCATTGTTCGTGGTGCCGCTTGCCCTGATTTCCACTTTTCCAGCACTGAACGGAGCTTCCTTAGTATGCAGTGACTAAACTTTTGCCTTAATTTAAAGCATCCCGGGCCGCCGAAAGGCTGGCCCGGGTATTGATGTAGGGACAATATTCGTCTATAATAAAAGCTAATTAAATAATGTACAAGCATGTCAGCCCTTGGGAAAAGGGGTTCAAAGGACTCGACTTGCCGGGGTGGGTGTTCTTTTTCACGGCTTCACCCTTTTTATTTGTGAAGGCCGAGATTTAAACCAGGCGGAAGCCGGGAAGGCAGCGCCCTTTTTTTTGAGATATTTTACCGGGAGGTGGGGAGGGAATAGGGCCGGATTGGCGAAATAATTGAATATTCTTGTAATTGTTAAAGGAGGAAGGGAGTATTGTCCGAACAGAGCCAAGTAATCTTTGCCACTGCGGTTTTTTTGATTACTTACGGGGTTATTGTGTCTGAAAAAATACATAGGGCCGTAGTGGCCCTGGTGGGCGCCTCCCTGATGGCGCTGACCAAGATCCTCAGCGTGGAACAGGCCGTGGAGGCCATTGATTTTAACACCATCGGCCTCCTGGTGGGGATGATGATCATCGTCGGGATTACCAGGCAGACCGGTGTGTTCGAGTATCTGGCCATCAAGGCGGCCAAGCAGTCGGGCGGGCACCCCCTCAAGATAATGGCCGCCCTGGGCCTGGTGACGGCCGTCCTCTCGGCCTTCCTGGACAACGTGACCACGGTTCTCCTGATTGTGCCGGTCACCTTTGCCATCGCGAAAAAGCTGGAGATAAGTCCCCTGCCGTACCTAATCGTGGAAATCCTGACCTCGAACATCGGGGGTACGGCAACGCTTATCGGCGATCCGCCCAACATCATGATCGGCAGTGCCACCGCCCTGGGGTTCATGGACTTTGTCATCAACCTTACGCCTGTGGTTGCTGTCGTCTACATCCTGACGGTGTTCCTGCTCAGGATTGTGTACAGAAAGCAGCTGGTATCCGACCCCGAACGCCAGAAAAGCATAATGGAACTAAACGAAAACGACGAAATAAAGGACCCGGCCCTGCTTAAAAAATGCCTCTTGGTACTTTTCCTGACCATAACGGGCTTTATCCTGCACCAATTCGTTCACCTGGAGTCCTCAGTAATCGCCTTGAGCGGCGCCAGCCTCCTTCTCCTGATCACCAGGGAGGACCCCGAGCACGCCCTGCACGCGGTGGAGTGGCCGGTGATTTTCTTCTTTGTGGGCCTGTTCATAATCGTCGGCGCCCTGGAGCACGTAGGCGTGATCGAAGCGGTGGCCAGGTTCTGCATCGAGGTTACCGGCGGGGAAGTGATTTCAACAGGGATCCTGATTCTCTGGATTTCGGCCATCGCCTCGGCCTTTGTGGACAACATCCCCTTCGTGGCCACCATGATCCCGCTCATTAATGACATGGGCAGGCTGGCTTCGATTGAAAACCTGAATTTTCTCTGGTGGTCCCTGTCCCTGGGCGCCTGTCTGGGCGGCAACGGAACCGTCATAGGGGCCTCGGCCAATGTCGTGGTAATCGGGATGGCTGAAAAGAGGGGCACTCACATCAGTTTCATCGGCTTTATGAAGGTGGCCTTTCCCCTGATGATCATGTCCATCGTTGTCTCCATGTTATACCTACTCTTCTGGCTGTTTTTCCCGGGGATGGTCTCCCTTCTGGGCACGCTGGCCTTCTGCGTATTTCTCGGCCTTGTCCTCGTGCCGGCCAATAGAAAACTGGACAGGGCCGCCGCGTCACCCGGGCTGACCAGGCAGGGAGTCCCGGGACCGGAGTAGAAGGCTCATCAGGAAAGCCCGCCACGCGTACCTGGAGGGATGGCCGCCGCGGCGGCCGTCCCTTTTCCTCCGCGTCCGCGATGCGCGTAACCGCCAGCCGGGCTATAATGGAAATGAGGATTTTTTGAAAAGGAGGTCGGCACATGTTCATCATCGACCGCCTGGAGGACCGCTGGGCAGTCATCGAACACGGCAGGGAAACTTTCAACCTCCCGCGGGAACTGATTCCTCAGGGGGCCATGGAGGGGGACGTCATCGTCATAAGTGTAACCGTCGACACCAAGGCCACGGAGGACCTGAAAAAGGATGTACGGGCACTGGCCGGCAATCTGTTCAAGGATTAAGGCCGCCGTGAAAAGGTTGATTGCCGTTGTCCTTGCCGTACTGCTTCTGGCCGGGTGCGCCGGTGGCAGGCTCCAAACGGCCGTGGAAAAGGCTGCCGGCCTTGAGGTTCACTTCCTGGATGTCGGCCAGGGCGACTGCATCCTGGTACGGTTTCCGGACGGGCGAAACATGTTGGTGGATGCCGGCTCAACCAAAAGCGCCGGTACCGTGGTCAACTACCTGAAAAAAAACGGGGTCCGGAAGCTGGACTTTGTGGTGGCCACCCATCCCCACGAAGATCACATCGGGTCCCTTGACGCGGTCATTAAGGCCTTTGAAATCGGTGAGGTATTCATGCCCGGGGCGACCACCACCACCAAGACCTTCCGGGATGTCCTGGCGGCCGTAAGGGACAAGGGGCTAAAGATAACCACGGCCAGGGCCGGCCTGAACATACTGAGGTCCGACAATCTGTCGGCGGACATCATCGCCCCCCATGGCAGCCAATACGAATCCCTGAACAACCACTCGGCGGTGGTTAAAATTACGTACGGCCGGGTCGGTTTCCTTTTAACCGGTGACGCCGAGGCCCAGTCCGAGGCGGAAATGCTGGCCGGCAGCGCTTCCAGCCTAAAGGCGGATGTCCTCAAGGTCGGCCACCACGGAAGCAAGACGTCAACCTCAACCCCGTTTCTGAAAGCCGTCGCCCCCAGATATGCGGTCATCAGCCTTGCGGCTGACAACGACTACCACTACCCCCACAAGGTTGTCCTGGACAGGCTAAAAAAAGCCGGAGTACAGGTCCTGAGGACGGACCAGAAGGGAACAATAGTGTTTGCGACAGATGGAAAGGATATCACCTTCAGTACTGAGAAATAGTAAACCCTTTTAACCCGGGCGGCCGCCCGGGTTTGTATTCATGAATTTCCGATGGCGCGGGGAATTTTACTCTTTAAACTTGATGCAGAAAAAGGTCGGATTGTATTCAGTTATTTCAGCAATTATAAAGAAATTTATTTTATTTTTTATATAATTAATGTATATATTTAATTTTTGCCGGGATCTTGTCATAAAGGATCTGTAAATGTTAAACTAAATAGGGTAATTATAGGCTTGAATTACAAAAAAAGCTTGCGGGTGATAAGGATGCCTTCTTACAAAGGCGCAAGAAATTTCTGGGTTCTGGTTGCTCTTCTTCTCATCGGCGGGCTGGCGGGCACCGCTGCGGCCGACGCGCTGGGGCCGTACGTTCCCTTTTTGAAGTCCACGGCCAGGATAGGTTTTGACCCTTTCACCCTGGACCTTCGTTTTATGACCATGACCATCGGGTTTAAAATGGGGCTAAGCGTCCTCACCGCCCTGGGGCTGATAATCGGGTACTGGGTGTACAGGAAATTATAATACAGGGATTTCTTCCGTAGCACCAGCACCGCACTTTTGACGGATGGGGGCCGGCGATTATTAAACCGGGGGGTTGGTTTGTGCCGCTTATATACCTGGCTTCGGCTTCGCCCAGGAGAAAGGAGCTGCTGGAACAGCTGGGCCTGCCGTTCACCGTGGTGATAAGAAATGTCGACGAAAGGGTAAGGGAACTCCTGCCGCCCGGGAGGCTGGTGGAAACCCTGTCCGAGAGAAAGGCCAGGCAGGTGGCCGGGGAACTGGACCAGGGACTGGTTATAGGATCGGACACGGTGGTGGTCTGGCGGGACCGGATTCTCGGAAAACCCGGAAGCAGGCGGGAAGCACTGGAGATGCTGGCCTGCCTGCAGGGAGACGAGCACAGCGTTTATTCGGGCCTGGCCGTAATCGACGTTGAAACCGGGGCGGTTCACGTTTCCCACGAGCGCACCCGGGTTTTTTTCAGGCCGGCCGCCATGGCCGAGCTTGAAGCGTACGTCGACACCGGGGAACCCATGGACAAGGCCGGGGCGTACGCGGTTCAGGGTCTCGGGGCGGTTTTTGTAACCGGCATCGAGGGCTGTTACTTCAACGTGGTGGGGCTTCCGCTGCCCAGGCTGGCCCGGGTGTTAAAGGGTTTCGGGGTCGATGTGCTCGGCTTGAACTCAAAAGCCGGGTGCAATGATCAGGTTGTTTTTTAAAGGATAGATGCAAGATGCGGTACCGCGCCAGGATAAAGGACATGCCTTCGGATCAGCGGCCCAGGGAAAGGCTGATCAGGGAAGGATCCCGGGCCCTCAGCGACCCGGAACTGCTGGCCATTTTGCTGCGCACCGGGTCGTCAGAAAAGAGCGCGGTTGAGCTGGCTACTGAGGTTTTGAACTGTTTCTCAGGGCTGAAGAACCTTGTCCAGGCCGGGGTGGAGGAGTTAAGCTCAATTAAGGGGATGGGCCCGGTTAAAGCCGCCCAGTTGAAGGCAGCCCTGGAAATAGGCCGCAGGCTGGCTTTAGTTTCGGTAAGTGAGCGGCCGTCGATAAGGGGGCCGCAGGATGCCGCCGCCATGGTCATGGAGGAAATGCGGCACTTGGACAGGGAGCACTTTTGCGCCCTGCTCCTGAATACGAAGCACCAGGTGCTGGCAAAGGAGACAATCTCCATCGGCACCCTTAATTCCTCCGTGGTGCACCCCAGGGAACTGTTCAAGGCGGCCATAAAAAGGAGCGCCTCGGCGGTAATCCTGGTGCACAACCACCCCAGCGGCGACCCCACGCCCAGCAGGGAGGACAGGGAAATCACCCGGCGCCTTCAGGATGCCGGATCAATAATCGGCATTGAGGTCTTAGATCACATCGTCATTGGGGATAATAGATTTATCAGTTTCAGGGACAAGGGCATGTTATAAGGCTTCGCTTCAGGTGTGCAATCAGATGATCGGAGGGGACAGAAGATGAGGTTGGGGCTTTTCTCCAGGGACATGGGCATAGATCTGGGCACCGCAAACTCGCTGGTGTACCTTAAGGGGAAGGGGATAGTTTTAAGAGAGCCCTCGGTGGTGGCCATACAGAAGGACTCCGGCCAGGTGCTGGCCGTGGGCGAGGAGGCCAAGCAGATGATCGGCCGGACCCCCGGAAACATTATTGCCATCCGGCCCATGAAGGACGGCGTGATTGCCGATTTCGACGTCACCCAGAGCATGATTAAATATTTCATAAGAAAATCCCTGAGGGGAAAAACCTTTCTGGTTCATCCCCGGGTGGTGGTTTCTGTTCCCTCCGGGGTGACCGCCGTGGAGGAAAGGGCCGTCAGGGAGGCGGCCATGCAGGCCGGGGCAAGGGAGGCCTACCTGGTTGAAGAGCCCATGGCGGCGGCCATCGGGGCAGGATTGCCGGTACACGAACCCACCGGGAACATGGTCGTCGATATTGGCGGCGGGACCACCGAGGTGGCGGTGATTTCCCTCGGGGGGATAGTAACCAGCCGGTCCATACGTATTGCCGGGGACGAGATGGACGAGGCCATAGCCCAGCACGTCAAGAAAACCTACAACCTGATGATTGGCGAAAGGACTTCCGAAGAGATTAAGATCGAGATAGGAACGGCCTATCCTCCGGAAAGAAACGAGATTTTCGACGTGCGCGGAAGGGACCTGATTACCGGCCTTCCCAAGACCGTTCAGATTACCTCCGAGGAAGTGTACAAGGCGCTTTCGGAACCAGTTTCGTCGATCCTGGAGGCGATCAGGTCCACCCTGGAAATAACGCCGCCGGAACTGGCTGCCGACATCATGGACCGGGGAATTTTCATGGCCGGGGGAGGGTCCCTGCTGAAGGGACTGGACCGGCTGGTCAGCCAAAACACGGGGATGCCGGTACACCTGGCCGACGAGCCGCTGCTGGCGGTGGCTTACGGGACCGGGAGGGTGCTGGAAAACATCGATATGCTGAGGAAGGTCCTGATTAACCCGCGCAGGATTTCAAAATAACTGGGGATTTGAAAACTGGATGACAGCCTCCCGGATCCCGGTTCCTGACCTCCGCTTCCAGCCTCGAGATAAATTTCCTGGTGCTTTAACCTGCGTTAAGTTATACAATATTTGTGGCGGTTTCAGCCCGACACCGATCAAAGGGCCCGGAGCCGAACCGACGGTAAACCTGCCGCCCGGGGTGATGCTGTGATTCGCAGGAACAACACCAAAAGGATAATTCTTTTGGGCATGCTGGTCATCTTCATGCTGACACTGATGAACTACACCAAATTCGACCGGGCCGGTGTTTCCCCGATGGAGTCTTCACTAAGGGACCTGTTCGCTCCCGTGCAGGGCCTGGCGATGAACCTGGGGCACCGCTTAAGAGAGCTGGTGTCCTTTCCTTTTACCCTTGCCAGGGCGGCCGATGAAAATCAGTTGATGAAAAAGAAAATCTCCGAGTTGGAAGGGCGCCTTAGGGAGTACGAGGAGTTGAGGTCCGAAAATGAAAGGCTGAAAAAACTCCTCGACTTTAAAACGGGCGTGGCCCCGGTAATGGGCTACGACCTTACAGCGGCGGCCGTGATTGCCAGGGACCCCGGCAACTGGTTCGGCCTTATTACCTTAAACAAGGGATCCCGGGAGGGCCTTCAGCCCAACATGGTGGTTTTGAACTCCCAGGGACTGGTCGGCCGGATAACGTCGGTGACTCCCCAAACCGCCGAAGTGCTTCTGATTACCGATCCCAGGAGCGGGGTGGCGGCGCTGATTCAGGAAAGCAGGGCCCCGGGACTGGTGGAAGGAGTGGCCAGTTCTCCGGGCAGGATGAAGATGGTGCGCATCCCCATCGGAACAGATTTCAGCG
Organism: Desulfovirgula sp.; assembly: GCA_020725625.1. Taxonomy (GTDB): domain Bacteria; phylum Bacillota; class Desulfotomaculia; order Desulfotomaculales; family Desulfocucumaceae; genus JAILZP01. The sequence continues at coordinate 45,139 of DYET01000196.1, forward strand.
GCGGGCAGGTGGTGGTCACCTCCGGCTTTGGCAGCCTGTACCCCAAGGGAATTCCCATCGGGCGGATTCTGGACGGGGACAGGGAGCCCTCGGGGCTGTTCAGCAGCGCGGTAATTATACCTTTTGTTGATTTTAACCGGCTGGAGGAGGTAATGGTGATTACAGGCACCCGTACTTCTCAGGCGGCGGCTAGAGTCACCGAACTGCCTTACCCCTGGGGTGAGGGTAAAACCGACCTGATGGGGCGATCGCCAGGAGCCATCAGGGCCGGTGAGGGGAACGGGGTGGTCCGCCGGTGAGATTTTACCTCTTGGTCTTTTTGCTGGCTGCAGCCCTGTTCGTCCAGGCAACCCTGCTTAATCTCCTTTCAGTCTGGGGAGTCAAGCCGGATCTGGTGATTATTATCGTCACCTTCAACGCATTTTTGCGGGGGTCCCGGGAAGGCGCCCTGGTGGGGTTCCTGGGAGGTCTTTTTAAAGACCTGGCTGTGGGCGGCTATATCGGGATGAACGCCCTTTCCGCCATGGCTGCGGGCTACCTGATTGGCCTGACTGAATCGAAGCTTTACAAGGACAGCGTCCTGATCGTTTTTTTTCTGGTCTGGCTTTCATCCTTCACCTCCCAGTTTTTGAACTATATCCTGCTGACCACGGTTGACGTTTATATTTCTCCCGGGGTTGCCCTGTTCAACGTGATCATCCCCACGGCCACCTACACGGCCTTGCTAACGCCGCTTTTCTACCGCAGGTTTTACCGGTCGAACCAAAGGGGCCTGTTGTATACCGAAAAAATATAGAAAATTGTCCTTTCCCGCCTGCGCCGGGATAAACCGGGGGCAGGGAGCCCCGCACAGGCGGGCCGGGCCCGGCAGGGGATGCCCGATAAACTATTCCCGTATTTAGAAAGGGCATTGAGTTGGAAAAGAGATCAATTGAAAAAAAAATCAAAATACTGAGCGGCATACTGGCGGCATTGTTCCTCCTGCTTCTGGGAAGGCTGGGTTTCATGCAGATAGTGGAGGCGAACCGGTACCGCACCCTGGCCACCCTCAACCACCAGCGCCTGATTACGGTTCAGGCTCCCAGGGGGGAAATTATCGACCGCAACGGCGTGCGCCTGGTTATGAACAAGCCGGTGTACACCGTTTCCCTGGTCTATCTCGGACTGGCGGATTCCGGGCGGGTGGTCAAGCTTCTGGCTAAACTCCTGGAGGGCGACAGCAGCCTGAAGGGGTTGACCGCCCAGCAAATCCAGCAGGATATCGAAGAAAAAATCAAAGACCACAAGCGTTTGTACGAACCGGTCCGGGTGGCGGTGAACGTTTCCCAGGAAACCGTAAACAAGCTGGAGGAGCAGCGCCTGGAGCTGCCGGGGGTAATTATCGACGTGGAGCCCGTCCGTCACTACCCTTTTGGGGACCTGCTGGGCGAGGTGCTGGGGTATGTCCGGGAAATCACCGGTGACCAGCTTGAGTCCCACCGGGATCAAGGTTATCAGATGGGGGATTCCTTCGGCCAGGTCGGGCTGGAAAACGCTTACGAAAGTTACCTGCGCGGCAAAAAAGGGGCCAGGCAGGTGGAAGTCGACGCCCAGGGACGCCCGGTGAGGGACCTGGGATTCAAACCGCCGGTACCCGGCAACAACCTGATTACCACCATTGACCACCGGGTTCAGAGGACCGCCCAGGACGCGGTTGCCTGGGCCGTCCAGCAGACCAGGAAGGGCATTGCCAAGGTTCCGCCCGACCAGCCCATCACCGGCGCCGCCGTAGTGATTGACGTAAACACGGGGGAAGTTCTGGCCATGGTTTCCATCCCGTCGTACGACCTGAATATCTTTTCCCAGCCGCTTCAGGCCAGGAAGTACAACGAGCTGTTGAAAACCGGCGCCCTGCGCAACCATGCCATACAGACCACCTATACCCCCGGTTCAACCTTCAAAATGGCCATCCTTACGGCTTTTTTGGAGGGTAAAATTGTCACCCCCAAGACCGCCATCAATGACCCCGGCTACTACAAGTATAAAAAGGACTGGAAGGAGGGCGGGCATGGGATCGTGGACGCCGTGGGGGCAATCAAGCATTCCTGCGACACGTACTTCTACCAGTTTGGAATTATGGCGGGCCCGGATCTGATGGGCAAGTACGCCGCGGAATACGGCCTGGGCCAACTTACCGGCGTCGACCTGCCCGGAGAGGAGGCGGGCACGGTGGCCTCCAGGGAATTGAAGAAAAAAATCTGGGCGGGGAACACCTGGGAGTCCCGGTGGCATGAATACGACAGCATGGACATGGCCATCGGCCAGCAGGAGACCAAGTTAACCGCCGTGCAGCTGGCGAACTACGTGGCCGCCATTGCCAACGGCGGCACCATCTACCGCCCTCACCTGGTCAAGAAGGTGGTCAGCCCGGACGGGGCGGAACTCAAGGTCATCGGGCCGGAGGTCGTCAGGAAAATCAACGTGTCGGCCGAAACCCTCGGAATTGTCCGGGAGGGGATGCGCCAGGTGGCCACGGGTGACGGCACCGGGTCCGCCGCGTTCTGGGGGGCTCCCTACCGGGTGGCCGCCAAAACCGGAACCGCCGAGGTGGGGGACAAGGCCCAGAACGCCCACGCCCTCTATGTCGCCTATGCTCCTTACGAAAAGCCCGAGGTGGCCGTTTCCGTAATTATAGAGTTCGGGTACCAGGGAAGCTCCCTTGGAGGTCCCGTGGCCAGAAAAATCCTCGATGCTTACTTCCAGTCAAAAAAGGAAGGCGCCCAGGAAAGCGCCAGGGAACCTGCCCCGGGCGCGGTCCGGGAGGTGCCTCCGGCGGCCCAGGAAGCTGCGGGCGTGGTCCGGGCCCCGGTTTCCGGGGGATCCGGCGCCGGTTCCTCCCCCGGGCAGGAAGGAGCCGCAGCAAACCGTGATCAGGGGCGGGGGAGCGGAACAGCAAGCCCGCCGGGACAGGACGCCACAGGGGCGGTCCGCCCGCCGGCGCAGGGGGGAACAGCCCCGGGCAGTCCCAGACAGGATAATGCCGGCAGGACGGATACCGGTAACGGCGCCCGGCAGCCGGCGAATGCACCGCCGGCATCAGGCGCCGGCCAGGGCGGTCAGCCCGGGCAGGGCCAGCCGGCCGGAACCGGGACGCAGCCGGCCGCCGGCAACGCCGGGACCCAGCCCCGGGACAGGGAAACCAGTCACTAGGGTTTAGACATTTTGGCTTAGATTCCGCCCCTTGAATAGTGTTTTTGGGGATTTACTGGCAACCTGGGGTCCGGTGCAAATCACCGGACTTTAAAATTTTTTAGCAGGATTTGGTTGCCGCCTGTAGAATTCATTAACCAGCCAGTAAACGGGGTGAGGCAGGTTGGACAACCGGAGGAAAACTGCCGGCAAACAGATCCTGGACGAAATAGAAGGAGATGAGAATACAATCCTGATCAGGCGGACGCTGAGATCGGGACAGAAGTTTCACTACAGCGGAAACGTGGTGGTTATGGGCGATGTCAACCCCGGCGCTGAGGTGGTGGCAACGGGTAACATCATAGTCATGGGTCAAATAAGGGGGATGGTGCATGCCGGGGCCGAAGGCGACGAGTCGGCCATGGTCATGGCCTTCCGCCTGCAGCCCACCCAGCTCAGGATAGCGAACCATATAACCCGTCCGCCGGATGACGAGGTGGCGGACAGCTCCGTGCCGGAGATGGCAAGGATAAAGAACGGAGTGGTGACCATCGAAAGCTATCCTGCCAAAGCATAGAGGATCGACACTCATCAAGGGAGGACGTTTTATGGGTGAGGTAATAGTTGTCACTTCAGGGAAGGGCGGAGTGGGAAAGACCACCACCACCGCCAATCTGGGAACCGGGCTGGCCCAGCTGGGATACAAGGTCGCCCTGGTGGATGCCGACATAGGCTTAAGGAATCTGGATGTGGTTTTGGGCCTGGAGAACAGGATAGTTTACGATATAACCGATGTCACGGGCGGGCACTGCCGCCTCCGCCAGGCGCTGATTAAGGACAAGCGCTATGAAGGGCTTTTTCTTCTGCCCGCCGCCCAGACCAAGGATAAAACGGCGGTAAGTCCGGACCAGATGAAGGCCCTCTGCGAAGACCTGAGCCAGGAGTTTGACTACGTGATTATAGACTGTCCGGCGGGCATAGAACAAGGCTTCAGGAACGCCATAGCCGGTGCTCACAGGGCTATTGTGGTGACGACCCCGGAAGTTTCCGCGGTAAGGGACGCCGACCGGATTATCGGGCTGCTGGAAGCTGCCGAACTCAGGGACCCCAAGCTGATCATCAACCGGGTCCGGCATAAGATGGTGGCTGCGGGGGACATGATGAGCATCGACGATATAATCGACATTCTGGCCGTCGACCTGCTGGGGGTGGTCCCCGAAGATGAGATGGTGATTATTACCACCAACCGCGGTGAAGCGGTTATCCAGGACGACCGCTCCCGCTCCGGGATGGCGTTCCGGAACATAGTCCGGCGTATAACCGGCGAGCAGGTTCCCCTCCTTCCCCTTGAGGAAGGCGGGCTGTTCAGCAAGCTTCGCCGTTTGATGGGTTTTAAATAGAACGGGAGGGGTGAAAGCAATGCTGGATTTCATTACCCGGATCTTCAACAGGGAGAGCACAGCCAGCAAAAACATAGCTAAAGAGAGGCTGAGGCTGGTACTGGTGCACGACCGGGCCAGCGTTTCGCCGCAGCTTCTGCAGACCCTCAAGGAAGACCTGATCAGGGTGATTTCCAATTACATGGTCATTGATGAGGAGGCCCTGGAGGTAAACCTGGAGAACAGCGAAAACCAGGTGGCCCTTATTGCCAATATACCGATTAAGAGCATGAAAAGAAACGTCAATGCCGTTTAAAGTCCCGGGAAATAACAATAATAGAATGAAAGATTAGAGTAAAAGCCGGAGCAGGGGGTACCCTGCCTTTTTTTAATACGGCGCGACTGCCATAAATAACATATCGAAAACGGCAGCCGGAAGTTATATAATTTATTATTGACAGTGTTTCGGCAAGATGCCGGACCTATGCAGAACGCCCCGACGGGGCCGGTACCTGGGAAAGGGGTAGCCGCTTGTACAGGCGTCTGGTTAAAAATATCGATTACCCGCTGGTGGTAACTACTCTGGCGCTCCTTTTTTTCAGCCTCCTGACCATCGGCAGCGCCACCCTGGAGTTTACCGATTCCTCCATTGAAAAAATCCAGGAAATGAACTTCTTTTTACGGGTCCTGCACATGGACTATTATTTCGTGGTCAGGCAGGTGGCCTGGATTTTCCTCGGCCTGGCGGCGGCCGCGGCGCTCCTTTACGTTGACTACGAGGATATGTCCAGGTATTCCAGGCACCTCTACGTGATCAACCTAGCCTTGCTGGCCGCGGTCATATTTGTGGGGCATACCGCCTTGGGCGCCCAGAGGTGGATTTACCTCGGCCCTTTTTCGTTTCAGCCCTCCGAATTTTCCAAGCTGATCATCATTATTACCTACGCTGATTTTCTCGCCAAGCGGCAGGGGAGGCTGAACAACCTCCGCGACTTGATTCCTTGTTTTATCTATATCGCTATTCCCGTGCTGCTCATTCTGAAGCAGCCGGACCTGGGCACCTCCCTCGTCTTCCTGGCCATCATGTTCGGGATGCTGTTCGTGGCCGGGGCCAGGCCGGCCCTCCTGGCGGGCATAATTGTCCTGGGGCTGGTGATCTCCTTTTCTGTATATCAGGTCCACGGCTTCCTGCACCGTACCGACGCCGGGCTGAAGGAGAAAATCGCCCAGGTCAACAGGGCCATCAGCAAGAATGACTGGTCCCTGAGCGGCAACGAGGAACTCCGCAAGGAACTGGAAAAGAAGGGCTACCTGCTGAACGCCGGGGATCTCAACGAATACCTGGAGTTGCTCAAAAAGGATCACCGGCAGGCGGAAATGCGGCATGAAGCCTTTCACAAGTACACCCTGAAGGAATACCAGATGACCAGGCTGACCATATTCATGAATCCCGAAAGCGATTTGCTCGGGGCGGGCTACCATGTGTGGCAGTCCCGGATTGCCATCGGTTCGGGGGGGCTTACCGGCAAGGGGCTGCTTAAGGGTACCCAGAGCCATTACACGTTCCTGCCCATCCGGCATACCGACTTCATCTTTTCGGTGGTGGGCGAGGAGTTCGGTTTCGTAGGCGTAACCCTGCTCCTGGGACTGTATTATGTGCTTCTGCACCGGGGCATCCGGATGATTGCCGCGGCCAGGGACACTCACGGGACCCTCCTGGCAACCGGAATCGTTTCCATGTTCGCCTTTCACATCATTATCAACATCGGCATGACCGCCGGCGTTATGCCGGTGACCGGTATTCCCCTCCCCCTGTTCAGCTACGGGGGCAGCAACATGATCATGAACCTGGCCGCCCTGGGAGTGCTGCTGAATGTTTACGTGAGGAGGCAGAAGCTGATTTTTTAACTTTCCCGCCGGTTTTGCAAAAAACAGGGAAAAGGCCTGCCAGGGGCATGCTGGGCCCTTGCTTGCAGGCCTTTTGAATGGCCGGGGGGCGGTCTCACCAGAAACTGAGCCTGAAGAGGATTAGGGCCAGAACCACGATCAGGAATATGCCCGCCCCAATGTAGAAGTTCCTCCTGTCCCTTCGGGCCTGCTTCCGTTCTTCCAGCAACTGCTTTTTTTCCGGAGATACATAGTTGACCGATTTTAACTTTTTCTTCCTGTCCGGGTCAAACCGGTAGACCCTGGAACGTCCGCCGCCGTCTTTCATCTCCCGTTTATTTCAGTTCTTTCAGCATGGTTACTTCCGGGGGGCCGGCCAGGAGATCCTTGAATTTTTCAGATGCCGCCTTATAGTGCGGGGTCTGCCGGTGGTTGTCCAGGTCTTCCTGACCGGCATACTGTTCGAAAAAGACAATTTCGGCGGGGTCTTTTACAGATACGTGGGGTATGTATGCCAGGCAGCCCCTTTCCTGGTTCCTTACCGCCTGCGCCAGCCGGACGCACTCCTCGGCCAGGAGGGTTTCCTTTCCCGGCCGGGCCCTTAGTTTTGCCACCAAACTGATCAATGTAATCATCCCCTTTTACTCAAAAAACTAAATATATATAACTCTATATCCATTATTCCCCCCAGTCAACGGTTTCTCGCCTGCCCGTCTGCGTCAAGATTCTGCGTCAAGATTTAGGAGGTAATTGCCCATGCCGCAAGCGGCACCACGAACAGTGGAAATTCGGTCCCCCTAAGAGCGGCCCAGCGGCGGGCAATTCCGCCGCCCGCCGGAGAGCTTGTCATATTTGTCCACCCCGCCGACATATATATTCTATAACTCGACCAAAGTAACTACCGGGGGGGATTGCCTTGTTCAGGGACAAGAAGGACAAGAAGTCGCAGCCTCTACATGAATTTTTCCAGAACAAGAAATACGACCAGGACTACAACTGGATAGACTACTACCGGCCCAACAGGAAAAAGGGCGGCTACGGGTGGGGGGAAGCCCCGGGCCGGGAAGGGGGGCCGGGAAGGAAGACCGTTTGCAGGGTTGTGGCCGTACTGTCGATACTGGCCCTTCTGCTGGCGGTCAGGGAATTCAACCACCCGGTGGGGGAGAACGTCAGGGAGGGGCTGCGCTATGTTCTTACCACCGACTGGAATGTGCGGCCGGCCATGGAGAAGGCGGTCAAGTTTGGGCTGCAGATGGCCGGAGTGGACACCCAGCTTGACAGCGGCATGCCCCAGGAAGGGATGGTCAGGGAGGCCATGGGCAAGTTGCCCCCGGCCAGACAAATCCTGATCCCCGTTTCGGGCAAGGTCGTCAGGCCTTACGGCTGGACCAGGGACCCCCTGGACAACCTGGAGAGGTTCCACCACGGCATTGACATCGCGGCCAGTCCGGGAACACCCGTAAAGGCCGTGCTGCCGGGAAAGGTGGACAAGATAGGTTCAAGCCCCCATTACGGTCAGTACATCAAGATAGACCACGGCGACGGCTTGTTTTCCCTGTACGCGGGCTTGGGCGGCGTCAGGGTCAAAGAGGGACAGGCGGTCAAAGCCGGGGATGTAATTGCTGAGGTGGCCAAGACCGGCGATGTCAAGGACGGGGGCCTGCACTTTGAGCTGAGGGAAAACGGCGTCCTGGTCGACCCTCTGGGCAGGATCGAGTTGCCGCCGGCGAGTTAGGGGGCTGGTTGTTTGAAAATAGGCAGGCTTTTTGGCATTAATCTTTACCTGAACCCGTTTTTCCTGGCCCTTCTGGGCCTGTTTTTTGTGGCCGGGATCCTCGACAAGGGGCTGACTGCCTTCGGCGTGGTCCTGGTCCATGAGTTCGCCCACGCAGCGGTGGCCAGAAGGCTTGGGGTTACGGTGGCAGACGTGGAGCTGCTGCCCTTCGGAGGGGTGACCAGGATGGGCGGGGACATGGCGGTTAATCCCCGGAAGGAGATATGCATAGCGGCGGCCGGCCCCGCGGCAAACCTGGCCCTGTTTCTGGCCGGCATGGCCTGTAGGAATCACGGTCTCTGGGACGACGCCCTAGGTCCTTTTTTTCTCCAGTGCAACATGGTTATCGCCGCCTTCAACGTACTGCCGGCCCTGCCCCTGGACGGAGGAAGGGTCTACAGGGCCTGCCTGGCCGGAAAGATCGGCCTCAAGAGCGCCACGTACCGGGCCGCCGGCCTGGGCCAGGCCTGGGCGGTGATCATCATCCTGGCCGGGGCGGGGGGCCTCGCACTGGGCTGGGCGGGCGTGGACATTTTAGTCACCGGTCTTTTTCTTTTTTACGCCGCCACCAGGGAGAGGGCGGCGGCGCCCTACCTTTTTATCCGCCACATGATGCAGAAAAAAGACGACCTCCTGGAGGAGGGCGTTATTCCGGCGGTAATACTGGTCGCCCGCGAAGACGCCCCCCTGGGTGAAGTGGTCCGGCACTTCATGCCCCGCAGGTTTCATTTCGTGGCCGTGTTTTCGGAAAAGCTGGAGTTGAAAGGGGTGCTTCCGGAGGATAAAGTGGTGGACGGCCTCTTTGCCTTCGGCCTTGATTACCCCGTCGGCCGCATCGGCGGGCCGGCAGGATAGCAATCAACCAGGGGCATGGATTCATCATGTTGAGGTAATACTCTTAATATGGAAGGCCGGATAAATCGCTTCTGCCATACCGGAAATTTCTAAGGGGACAAGGGGGTGACGGTTTGGAGGTAAAAAGCAAGGTGGCGATTTTTGTCGACTACGAAAATCTTTTTTACAGTATGTACAACAAGTTTCAGACCCAGCCGGACCCCATGGAGTTTATCAGAATAGCGCGCCAGTACGGCCAGATTATAACGGCCAGGGCCTATGGGGACTTTGAAAAAAACCCCTACATAAAAAACGAGGTGCCAAAACTGAGGGCTGCCAGTTTCGAGGTGGTGCACACGAGGACCGAAGTGGTGGGGGGTAAGGAAAAATCTTACACGGATTTTAAAATAGTGGAGGACCTGTTTGTTTTCAAAGAAGAAAACAGGGATGTGGAAAACATCATTCTGGCTACCGGGGACGGCCACTTTTCCAACATCGTGGCCAGGATGAAAATCAGGGACGGGAAGCGGGTAATCGTCGTAGGAGTGAAGGGGTCCATCAGCCGGGAGCTGCAGATGGCAGCAGGCCGGGACGATGTGATTGAAATTTCCGGGTTCGGCTACGAGGTGGACCCTGAGGATTTGAAACGCTTTATCCTGGTTCAGGAGGATCGGTACAGGTACCTGACCTTCATCAGGACCGCCCAGGCCTACCTGGAAAAAATGAAGATACCGGAAGAACACAGGAACTGCTGCCTGAAGAAGATTACCGCGGCCATGAACAGGTTGATTGAAGAGGGATACCTTGAACAGGTAAGGATAATGAGAAACAACGTGCCGGTAAATATTATAAAAGTGACCGCGCAGAAGGAAATGGAAAACTATGGTTAAGGTTCCCGGCCATTCTTTTTCCAACCGGCGCAGGTAAAAAAAGGGGGCTGGTAGAAGATAATTAAACTACAGGCGGATTGTTCCGGCAAACAAAGGGCGGCAATACCGGCTTAATTTTCCGGCCGCCGCCGGAAGGCGGGGGTAACGGCCGGGGAGGGATATTTTTGGCATCCATAAAGAAGCGGGACTACGGCGAAGTACTGGACGGGCTTCTGGACCGCGTCCAGAAGCCCGCACGCTACGCGGGGGGCGAGTTGAACTCGGTCCGCAAGGACTGGGAGCGGACTGAGGTCAAAATAGCCTTCGCCTTTCCCGACCTGTACGAGGTGGGCATGTCCCACCTGGGCCTGCAGATTCTCTACCACACCGTCAACCGCCGGTCCGACACACTTATGGAAAGGGTTTTCGCACCCTGGAAGGACATGGAGGGGCTTATGCGGGATCAGGGGCTTCTCCTTTTATCCCTTGAGTCCAGAAGGCCGGTAGGCGACTTCGACATTCTGGCTTTTACCCTCCAGTATGAAATGACCTTTACCAACATTCTCAACATGATCGACCTGGCCGGCATACCGCTGCGGTCGTCCGGGCGGGGGCAGGGGCATCCCCTGGTTATCGCCGGGGGCCCCTGCGCATTCAACCCGGAGCCGCTGGCGGATTTTATCGACGCCTTCGCCATCGGGGAGGGGGAGGACCTCATCCACGACATTATCGACGCTTACCGGGCCGGAAGGGACCTGGACCGGAGGCTGCTGCTGCGCAGGCTGGCCGGGATAGAGGGGGTTTACGTGCCGGGGTTTTACCGGGTGAGGTACAACAGTGACGGCACCATCGGGTCGATTGACCCCGCGGTGGAGGGAGTTCCCGGAAAAATCCGCAAGAGGCACGTTTCCGGCTTTGAGCGGGCGGACTACCCGGTAAATCCCATAGTCCCAAACATGGGCGTGGTTCACGACCGGATTATGCTGGAGGTGATGAGGGGGTGCACCCGGGGCTGCAGGTTTTGCCAGGCCGGTTCCATTTACCGCCCGGTGCGCGAGAAGTCCCCGGAAACCCTCATCCATCAGGCCGGTCAGTTGGTAAAAAACACCGGCTACGACGAAATATCGCTGGTTTCCTTAAGTTCGGCCGATTATTCGGGGTTGAAGCCCCTGGTCAGGGGACTGCTGAACCGGTTGGAAGGCATGGGCGTGGGGGTGTCCCTGCCCTCGCTGCGGGTTGACGCCTTTTCGGTGGATCTGGCCAAAGAAATTCAGAGGGTGCGCCGGTCCGGCCTGACCTTTGCGCCCGAGGCCGGCACCCAGCGCCTGCGGGACGTGATCAACAAGGGAGTGACCGAAAAGGAGTTCCTGGAGGCGGTGTCGGCCGCCTTTGGCGCCGGCTGGCATGCGGTGAAGCTCTATTTCATGATCGGGCTGCCCACCGAAACCCGGGAGGACCTGGACGGGATTGCCAGGATGGCCCTGCTGGCGCTGAAAAAGGGCGAGGAGGCCGGGGTCGGCAGGGGGAGGCTCAGGGTCACGGTGAGCGTTTCCTCTTTTGTTCCCAAGTCCCAGACCCCATTCCAGTGGGAGCCCATGAACACGCTGGAGGAAATAAAGGAAAAGCAAAGGTATCTGAAGAACCTTTTGAAGGACAAGAGAATGGCCTTCAAGTGGCACGACCCGGAGGTCAGCTTTCTGGAAGGTGTCCTGTCCAGGGGCGACCGGAGGTTGTCCGCCGCCCTGGAGAGGGCCTGGCGGTTGGGCAGCCGTTTTGACGGGTGGTCCGAGTGCTTCGACTTCGGGACCTGGCTGAAGGCCTTCGAAGACACCGGGATAGACCCCCGATGGTACGCCCACCGGCGCTATACTTACGGGGACGTTCTGCCGTGGGATCACATAGACGCCGGCCTGAGCAGGGAATTTCTGGTCAGGGAGCACAGCCGGGCAATGGAGGCCGTCCCTACGCCTGACTGCCGCGGCGGCCGGTGCCCGGCCTGCGGCGTCTGCACCGGCGCGGGAGCAAAACCCGAGATTTTTGCCGCCGGAGGTGAAGACCGTGCCCCGCTACCGGGTCAGCTACTCTAAAGACGATACCGCCAGGTTCATGTCTCACCTGGACCTGGTCAGAACATTCGGCCGGGCGCTGCGCAGGGCCGGACTTCCGGTGACCCTGAGCCGGGGCTTCAACCCCCATGCCAGGATCTCCTTCGCCTTCCCTCTGCCAGTGGGGGTTTCCGGCCTGGAGGAGTATGCCGATATAGAACTTGACCGGGAAGTTTCCCCGGAAGAGATTGTCCGAACCCTGAATGCCGGCATGCCCCAGGGCTTGAAGGTCACCGGTTCCTGCCGGCTGGAGGAAGGATCCCCCGCCCTGATGGCCGAGGCCCATAGATCCACCTACCTGGTCCGGCTTGACCGGGAGAATGTGCCGGGCCTGGAAGCGGTCCTGAAGTGCCTGGAGAAGATCGCGGAAGTGCCTGAGTTGCCCGTCACCCGCCGCAAAAAGGACGGATCGGCGGCTCAGTTCGACATCCGCCCCGGCATTCTGGCCCTGTCGGCCCGGGAGGAGGAAGGCCGGGTGGTTATAGAGATGGATCTTATGACCGGGAGCAGCCTTAATGTGCGTCCCGCCGAGGTCATCCAGGCCGTCCGGGAGAGCTGCGGTATTTTTGACGAAGGCTGCCGCCTGGAGATAACCCGCACCCGTATCCGCGGCCGGGGGGGAAAAGAACTGTTTCACCGCTGTTCAGGCGAGGGACAAAAATGTTAAAATGTAATTATTATTCAGGCTGGTTTATATAGTGTCGGGGATGGTTTTATGCTGAAGGAAATAGTGATCAGTGTCAGCGACGAGGAGACCAGGGTGGCCGTCCTGGAGGACCGGAACCCGGTTGAGCTGTATATAGAAAGATCGGTCACCCAGAGGCTGGTAGGAAACATATACAAAGGCAGGGTGGAGAACGTCCTGCCGGGTATGCAGGCCGCCTTTGTAGACATCGGCATGGACAAGAACGCCTTTCTTTACGTGGAGGACGCCCTTCCGGCCAGGTCCCCGGACGGGCACGGCCACCACGGATCGGTGCTGGGGACGAACATCTGCGACGTGCTGAAACACGGACAGGAAGTAATCGTGCAGATCGTCAAGGAACCCATCGGGACCAAGGGCCCCCGGGTGACCACCCACATCACCCTGCCCGGCCGCTTCCTTGTAATCATGCCCACCGTGGACTATATAGGCATTTCACGGCGGATAGAGAGCGAGAAGGAACGGGAGCGGCTGAAGGACCTTGCCGCCAGGGTAAAGCCCCGGAACATGGGAGTTATTGTCAGGACGGTGGCCGAAGGGGTGGACGAAGAAGACCTGCGGCAGGACATAAACATCCTTACCAAGCTGTGGCGGAAAATCCAGCACCGGGCTTCCCACGGCCCCGTTCCCAACCTGCTTCACCGCGACCTGGAGCTGATTCAGAGGATCATGAGGGACGTCTTCACCGAGGACGTCGACCGGCTGATTATAGATTCCCGGTCCGAGTACGAAAAAATTCTGGACCTGGTGGATATCACCGGGCCGCGGCTGAAATTCAAGATATCCCTTGATGAAAGGGACAACATCTTCGGGGACTACGGCATTGAGCAGGAACTGGAAAAGGCGCTGAAAAGAAAGGTCTGGCTCAAGTGCGGGGGCTACATAGTCATCGACCAGGCCGAAGCCCTTACCGCCATTGACGTCAACACCGGAAAATTCGTGGGGTCCACCAACCTGGAGGATACGGTACTGCGCACGAATTTGGATGCCGCGGTGGAAATCGCCCGCCAGCTGAGGCTTAGGAATATTGGCGGGATTATCATCGTGGACTTTATCGACATGCAGAAGGAGGATCACCGTCAGCAGGTACTCCAGGTGCTGGAGGAAGAATTCAGGAAGGACAAGACCAAGACCAACATCCTGGGCATCACCCAACTGGGCCTGGTGGAAGTGACCCGCAAAAAGGTGCGGCCCAGCCTGAGCGAGGTCATGCAGAGGCCGTGCCCGTACTGCGAGGGCAGGGGCAAGGTGCTTTCCGAGGAAACCGTGGGCATTCACTTTAAAAATTACATCTGCCAGCTGGCGCGGCAGACCACCGCCGATACCATCCTGGTGGAGGCCAACCCACTGGTGGCGGCCAGGCTCATCGGCAGCGGGGGGGCCAACCTCAGGGAACTTGAGCAGCGCACCGGCAAGACCCTGTACATCAGGGGATCCCAGGGCCAGCACATCGAGTCGGTGAACGTGCGACCCCTGCACAACCAGGCCGACATCCAGGCCAACACCCTGCCGGTCCAGCAGGGACAGGTCCTGGAGGTCAGGGTCGAGGAGCCCCACATCAACAACATGAACGACGGCATAGCCAGGATAGACGGCTTCATCCTGGACATCGAGGGCGCCGGATCCCTGGTGGGGGAAACGGTCCCGGTGGAGGTGTCCAGGGTCTACCGCACATATGCCAAGGCCCGCCTTGTCAGGTAGCAGCAGGCCGGCCATATAATTCCGGCAACTAATTATATACAAAACCCGCTTGGGCGGTGATCAGCCGGGGACAGACCCGGAAGAACAGGTGCGGCGTGGTCACCTCAGGCGGCACGGAAAGCATTCTTTTGGCCATGAAGGCATACCGGGACTGGGGCCTTGACCAAAAGGGGATCACGGTGCCGGAAATGATTGTTTCCGCCACGGCCCACGCCGCCTACGACAAGGCCGTCCGCTGCTTCGGCATCAGGCTGGTGAGGGTGTCCGTGGACGCGGACTTCAAGGCCGACGTGACGGCCGTGCGGAAGGCGGTGAAAATCACCTCGCCTCTTATATTCTCCGGCCGGGGACCGTTTCCTCCTTCTTCTTTCCGTTCCCCAGGAATAATGAGGCGGGTACGGCCAGGGCCACGAAGAGCGCTGCCACGATAAACGTGTCGTCGATGGCCATGACCAGCGACTGCTTTACGGCCAGCCCGCTGACCAGCGCCAGGGCCGTTTCCTGCCCGGCTCCCGCCCCCGTTCCGGCGGCCGCACCCGTCACTGTCCCCAGTTGCCTGATAATTGACGGAGCCATGGGTAATCCTACCGCCGCCGACTCCTGCAGGCTGGCGAAATGGAGGGCCTGGCGGCCCTGCATGACGGTAGTGAGCATGGCGATGCCGAAGGATGCGGCCACTTGCCTGCAGACGTTGTTCAACGCCGACGCCCTGGCCAGGTGCTGCTGCGGAACGGCGTTCATTCCGGCGGTGGTCATGGGTATCATGGCCAGCCCCATCCCGGCCGACCTTATTGCCGCCACTACGGCAACGTAGGTGGCGGTGGAGTCGATGCTGAGGTTCTTGAATTCCCATGTACCCAAGGCCAGGACGGCGAGTCCCGTCAGGGTGATCAGGCGTGCCCCCATGCGGTCGAACAGCGCCCCGCTTACGGGCATCATGACCACCGTCACCAGTGCGGCAGGCATAAGCATGAGGCCGGTTTCCAGGGCCGACTTGCCCATCAGGTTCTGAGTGAAGAGAGGAATTAAAAACACGCCCCCGAAAAGGCCGATGTTGATCAGGCTGCTCCCGAAGACGCTGACCGAAAAGATTTTATTTTTAAAGATTCTCAGGTCCAGCATAGGTTCCGGGGTGGTCATCTCGGTGATTACGAAAATCAGCAGGAGGAAAAAGGAGGCCGTCAGCAGCATGATTATATAGTAAGAATCCCAGCCCTCCTGCTGGCCCTGGCTCAGCGCCAGCAAGAGGGTGAGGCAGCCCAGGGTCGAGGTGGCGAACCCCCAGAAGTCAAACTTAAGGCCCTTTTTTACTTCACTTTCGGTGAGAATCATTCCCCCGAGGACGATTCCGATTACTCCCACCGGCACGTTCATGGTGAACAGGAACCGCCAGTCAAGGTGCTCCACTATGTAGCCCCCCAGGGTGGGGCCAATGGCGGGGGCGGTAACGGCCGCCATGCCCCAGACCCCCAGGGCCAGCCCAATCATGTTTTTTGGGACGATCTTGTACACGATGACCATGCTCAGCGGAATGATCGCCCCGCCGCCGATGCCCTGGATGACCCTGGCCGCGATCATGGAGTTGTTGTTCCAGGAAAGCCCGCAAAGAACTGATCCCGCCGTGAAGACGGCAAGGGAGGCAAGGTAGGTCTTTTTTGTGCCGCAGGTGTCGCTTAAGTATCCTGTGACCGGTATGACGACGCCCGAAGCGAGCATGTACGCCGTCAGCACCCACTGGATCTCCTCCGCTGGCACCCCGAATATCGACATCATCCTGGGGAGGGCCACGTTGACCGAGCTGTTGTTCAGGATGGCCGCGAAGGATCCCAGCACCACCACAAACAAGGGGATCCAGAAAGGACCGCTGCTGTTCTCGCTGCCGTTTTCCATATTCGATCCCTGTCCCGCTATAAATTTTGAATGGTTAATTATTTATACAGATAATTATATAGCCAACTACAGACCTGGGAAATGGGTAATCTTCTCCGGATCAGGCCCCGGGCAGTTTTTTTGGTTCTAATTTCTTGGGATTAACCCATTTTGATAAATTAATGGTTGACATTCGGAACTGAAGAGGCTAATATATCCATTAACGGAATAGTTTTAAAGGTGATGACGGGGAAAAGTAGGCAGGAAGACCACCTTCCAGGGAGAAGGCGCCGTAGACTGGAAGCGCCTTCAGGGCAGGACCGGTTGAAGTTCTCCCCCGAACTGTGAGGCTGAAACCGCTTTGTTTACACGCGGAAAGTAGGCCGAAACGGGTTTCTCCCGTTACAGGGAAGGGGTATAAGGAATGACCGTTCCCGTACCTTTCAATGAGCCGGGCCTTAAAAGCCAAATAGGGTGGTACCGCGAGCCGTTCGTCCCTATCGACGAACGGCTTTTGATTTTGGGGAGGCTTTTTAAACGGGAGAAAGTCTTTCCTGTACCTATAAAGGGGGTTTCTTTGGAAACCAATATAGGGTGGTACCGCGGAAAAAAATTCCGTCCCTTTCCAGGGACGGCTTTTTTTTGTCAAAAACGGCCGCTGTTTAAGGAAAAGGAGGTGAAACAAGTGCTTGGAATTCCCGACCCGCAGATCTGGCTGGTTTACCTTTTGTGCATAGTCTCCAGCGCCCTTTGCGTGATATACGGGACCATCAACTGGAACAAGGATGTTTAAGATGCCGCCGGGAAAGTTAATCCGGTTATTAGAATAACGGGGGGATGTTTGTGAATAAGGCGGTTTTACTTACCATTATCGGAGTATACCTGGCCGTCACCATCGGGCTGGGTTACCTGGCCTACAGGCGCACCAGGACCACCGGAGACTACCTCATCGCCGGGGGCAATGCGCATCCTTTTTTAATGGCCATGGCTTACGGGTCCACCTTCATCAGCACGTCGGCCATCGTCGGTTTCGGGGGCGCCGCCGGCGTGTACGGCATGTCCCTTTTGTGGCTGACTTTCTGCAATATATTCATCGGCATTTTCCTGGCCTTTGTCCTGTACGGCAAGAAAACAACAGTAATCGGCAAGGATCTGGAGGCCAAAACCTTCCCGGAACTGCTGGGCAAAAGATACAATTCCGTTTTTATTCAGCGCTTCGCGGGGGCCGTGATCATGATCGCCATGCCGCTGTACGCCGCCGCGGTGATGATTGGAGCGGCCAGGTTCATCCAGGAAACGCTCGGAATTGGTTATACCATGGCCCTGCTTTCATTCGCGCTGATCGTGGCGGCCTACGTGATGTCGGGGGGGCTGAAGGGAATCCTGTACACCGACGCCTTTCAGGGTTCCATAATGTTCGCCGGCATGGGGATCCTGCTCCTCTTCACCTATAACAAGCTGGGCGGCGTGACGGCCGCGCACCAGGCCCTGACCGGTCTGGCTTCCAAGGTTCCGCCCAGCCTGGCCGAAAAGGGCCACCTGGGGTGGACGGCCATGCCCGTCCTGGGGTCCGAAATCTGGTGGATAGTCGTCTCCACCCTGGTGCTGGGCGTGGGGGTGGGCGTGCTGGCCCAGCCCCAGCTGATCACCCGCTACCTGACGGTGAGCGGCCCCCGGGAAATCAACCGGGCGGTGGTGGTGGGGGGCGTGTTCATCTTAATGATGACCGGGGTGGCCTTCGCGGTGGGCGCCCTTTCCAACGTCTACTTCGTGCAGGAAACGGGCAAGATTGCCCTCATGGCCACGTTTGACCCGGCGGTGGCTGGAAGCAAGCCCAACGTCGACCTGATTATACCGATGTATATAAACAAGGCCATGCCCCAGTGGTTCTCATACCTGTTCATGATCACCCTGATGGCCGCCGCCATGTCCACCTTAAGCGGGCAGTTCCACGCCATCGGGTCCTCCCTGGGGTACGACCTGGTCAAGAACAATTCGCTGAAGCTTAACCGGGCCTGCATAATCGTGGCGCTGCTGGCCACCCTTTGGATTTCGCTGAAGCTGCCGGTGAGCATAATCGCCACCGCCACCGCCATTTTCTTCGGCATCTGCGCGGCCACGTTCCTGCCGGCCTACACCGCGGCCCTGTACTGGAAAGGCGCCAACCGGGCGGGGGTGATCGCCAGCATGATGGTCGGGCTTTCCGTGAGCCTTTTCATGCTCCTCTTCACCCACGGGAAGGAATCTTCCCTGTTGGGCCTGTGCCAGTACATTTTCGGCAGGCCTTCCCTGGTCGGGTTCCCCTGGGTGGTGGTGGACCCCATCGTGATTGCGCTGCCCGTTTCAACCCTGGTAATGATAGGGGTCAGCCTGGCCACCAGGTCGGCGGCGGAGGTGCGGACGGCGGATCGGGCCGTGGCCGTGAAGTGAAGTTGGGGGAGGATTTTCAAGGCTTCAAGCCCGGGTTTTCTTGACAAATCCGGACGTTGTGTTACTATATATTATTGTAAGCTCAAGTTTCATTAACCACCGCTCGGGGCGGGTTTACCAAAACGGCCGGCACGTACCTGGTCCCGGCGGGTCCTGAATAGCGGGGGAGGTTTGAGATTGTACGCGATTATTGAAACAGGCGGAAAGCAGTACAAGGTGCAGGAGGGGGATACCCTTTTTGTCGAGCTGCTTCGTCAAGAGCCCGGTGAGACCGTGGAAATCAACAGGGTGCTGGCGGTTGAAAAAGACGGCCGGCTGGAGGTAGGCACGCCCACGGTCGAAGGGGCCAGGGTCGTCCTGAAGGTGGTCCGCCACGGCAGGGGCAGGAAAATCATCGTTTTCAAGTACAAGGCCAAGAAGAACTACAGGCGGAAGACCGGCCACCGCCAGCCCTTTTCCCAGGTGACGGTGGAAAAGATCGAGGCTTGACCGCCGCCAGGTGTGCAAAACGGAGGTGAAGACGCATGGCACATAAGAAAGGTGTGGGAAGTTCAAGGAACGGCCGGGATTCCAGGCCGAAAATGCTGGGTATAAAGAGTTCTGACGGTCAGTTCGTCACCGCCGGGTCCATTATCGTGCGCCAGCGGGGAACCAGGATCCGCCCGGGCCGGAATGTCGGCAGGGGCGGGGATGACACCCTGTTTGCCAAGATAGACGGGGTCGTTGAATTCATAACCAGGGGCAATGATAAAAAAGAAGTCAACGTAATACCTAGAGTGAGAGTAGTGTAATCCCGTGCCGGCAACCTGCCCGTAAAAAGGGGCAGGTTTAATTTTTTTCCGGTGATCATCCCAGGGTTCCCAACTTAAGAGGGGCGGCCTTGCCGGACCGGGCCTTCACCACCTGCTGCCACTCCTCCCGGCTCAGGGGCCGGTCGAAGCTGCGCAGCTCGGCCAGTTCGAAGCCGTGCTTTTCAGCCAGCTGCCGGAGGTAGATCATGTTCTCCAGGGAAAGGTGGGCGCCCAGGCTCATGTCCGTATAATGGTGTTCGAGGGCCAGCATCATGGTTTCGGCCATGCAGGCATAGGCCAGTCCAGGTTCAAAGCCGAAGTTCCAGCCGAGCGAGGGGCGCCCGGGTACGGACACGATGCCGCCGTCGATAACCAGGACGTCCGGCCGCAGCTGCCGCAGGGACGGGCGGACGTTGGGCGGTTTGGAGATGTCGCAGATAATCGATCCGTGCGCCACCAGCTTGGGGTTGATCAGGTCGTCGACGCTGCTGGTGGCGGTAATCACCACCTGGGCCTGGGGAAGGGCCTGGCCGAGGTCGGTGGTGATTTGCAGAAGTCCTTTCCTCTCCAGTTCCTCCACCGCGGGCAGCCACTCCTCCTGGCCCGCCTCAAGGTCCGGCAGGTTCATCTTCGCCAGGGCCTGGCCCAGGCTGGAGGGCGGAGGAGTCCAGCCGGCCCTGCGCTGTTTTTCCAGGTGCAGGCAGATGTCGGCTCCCACCCGGCGCAGGCGGCGTGAACTGGCCTGGGGGTGACGGGCGCTGCCGACCAGGATGATCCTTTGGACTTCCTCGGACAGGAGGATGGCCAGGGCCCGGCCGATTGACCCGGTGGCCCCCACCACCGTCGCGGTGCTCATGAACAGGTCTGCCGAGAGGCGCCGGGCGGCCAGCTTGACGGCCTCGATGCCGGCGACCACTGTGTAGCTGTTGCCGGTGGTCAGGGGCAGGAACCGCCCCTGGAGCATGGTGCCGCTCCGGGAAATCACCGAGGTATAGGCCCCAAGCCCGACCAGGCGGGCCCCCCTCTCCAGAGCCAGCCTGAGAGCCTTTTCCAGCACATCCAGGGCCTTTTCCGGGGTGAGATCTAGCATTTCCCTGGCGGTGTAGGGGATGGTGATAAACTCCCCGTAGGCATGGTAGCCGGCCTTCGATTTGACCACGGTCCGGCCGATGACAAAGGGGTCCAGGATCTCGGTACCCAGGTCGGCCAGGCGCTGCAGCTTTCCGGCCGGCAGGCCGGCCAGGCTGGAGTCGAACTGGTAATAGTTGTCCAGGTCCAGGGGGTGGATCAGGAAGGCAAAACGGCCCTCCCGGGGATTGCCGGAAGGACGGTGGAGGTTCCACGGGTGTTTTTCCACCCCGGGGGCGCGTTGTACGGTCCCGGGCGGCTGGTGGTCCAGGTCCAGCACCGGCCGCAGGATGGCCGCGGTATTCCCCGCGTCCAGCAGTCCCAGGACGTTTTCCAGGGCCCCGAGGGCGGTCCGGCACTCTTCCCGGTTGACCGTGAGCGGCGGCTCAAGGCGGATTACCCTGTTGCCGTTGAGGGTGGGCGCCACCCGCAGCCCTTCCATGTTCAGCAGGTAGCTGGAAATCAGCGGGGTCAGGCTTTCCTGTTCCGAAAGCACGCTTAAGAAGCAGTCGGGAAAATCCGACCGGGACATTTCGAACTCGAGGCCCAGCATGTAACCCCGGCCCCGTACAGATTTCAGCACCTTTGGAAAGCGGCGCTGCAGGAGGTCCAGCTCCCGCCGCAGGAACTCCCCGTTGTCCCGGACCTGGCGGATCAGGGCCTGGCCGTCCCTGGTCAGGAGATCCAGCACCCTGAGGCCCACCCGGCAGCCGAGGGTATTGGCGGCGAAGGTGGAAGAGTGCCGTTCCCCGAATTCCCTGGTGTAGGCCCCGGCGGTGCTCAGGCAGGCTCCGATGGGGAAAAGCCCCCCGCCCAGGGCCTTGGCCAGCAGAAGCAGATCCGGGGCCAGGCCCTCCTCCTGGCAGGCGAAAAGCCGGCCGGTTCTGCCCAGGCCGGTTTGGATTTCATCCACTACGAAAAGTACTCCGTACCGGCGGCAGAGATCC
The DNA here is from genome assembly GCA_020725625.1 of Desulfovirgula sp. GTDB lineage: Bacteria > Bacillota > Desulfotomaculia > Desulfotomaculales > Desulfocucumaceae > JAILZP01. The sequence continues at coordinate 66,724 of DYET01000196.1, forward strand.
ATGGCTCCCCGCAGGTAGCCGGGGGGAGGCACCACGATGCCGCCCTCACCCTGGATGGGCTCCACTATGAAGGCCGCGTAATTCGGCCCGCCGGCTTCCAGTTCTTCCTCCAGGGCGTCCAGGTCGCCGTAGGGAATGGACTTGAAACCTTCCACCGGTGCCCCGAAGGGATCCTGGTAGTACTTCCGGCCGGTGGCCGAAAGCGCCCCGAGGGTCTTCCCGTGGAAGCTGTTGGTGGTGCTCAGGATGCCCTTTCTTCCGGTGGCCGACCGGGCCATCTTGATGGCCGCCTCCACGGCCTCGGCCCCGCTGTTGGTAAAGGTCACGTACCTGATGTCGCCAGGCGCCAGCTCAACCAGCCTCCGGGCCAGTTCCCCGGCGGCCTCCAGGGCCGAGGGCTGGACGAAGCTGGGTTCCGCACAGGTGCGGACTTCCTCCAGGGCCTGCCAGATTTCCGGGGGGTTGAAGCCGAAGGGCAGGGCTCCGTACGCTGCGATGAAGTCCAGGTAGCGCTTACCCCCCGCGTCGTATAGATAGTGGCCCACCCCGCGGGTGAAAACCTTGTCCATTCGTACCAATTCCAAGAGTTTTCCCAGCTGGGGGTTTACATATTCGGTAAAGTTATGCATCCGGCGATACCTCTTGTGGATCTAATTGTTTAGCGGCCTGTTTTTTAGTATTGACAGCCGCTTCCATGTTTATAGATTCAACCGGCCTAAACCGGCCCGGGGGCCTTGTTGCTGGGCGGTTTCACGGCCGAACACCTGGCCGGGATCCTTGAGCTGCTGGATTAGCTGGCGGAGTTGTTCCGGGTTGACCCAGCGGTCTTCGGTGAGGGGGGAGATGCCGATCTCCCAGCTGATGACCCGGGGGCCCAGAATGGCCTCGGCCATTTTGATACGCATGTCGGACCCGATAAAAATAACGATGTCGTAGGTCTTGAGCTGAGAAATGAGGGACATGAAGGTGTTCACCAGCTCGACCCCGCTCTTTTCTTCCACGAAGCGCAGGCGCTCCTTTTCGTTCATGAGCAGGATGAAATCCACGCCCCCTTCCCGGGCCACCCGGTTGAGATCTTCGGCGTTGCCTACCGGGAAGCCCACCAGGGCGAGCTGGGAGCCCTTGCGGATTTCTCCCAGGCTTTCCAGGCGGGAAATCAGGGTCCTGTCCACTCCCAGCCGGTCGGCCACCTCCTGCTGGGAAAGCCCGGCCTGGCGCAGGTCCAGGATTTGATCCACCGTGCGGTGGATCCTGTCGGGATTGAGAACCTTGTCTCCTATTCTGATGACGTTCATATGCCTCTCCTTTGTGCACAAAATTGTGCTCATGGTTATTTTACCAGTTCAGCCCAGCTATTACAAGTTATTTCCGGCTTTATCCCCCTTCAATACGCCACTTTCGCCGGAAACCGGCGGCGGTTAACCGGGCGTCCCCCAAAAGATTAAGCAACCCGTTACAGGGTTGCTTAAAGTGTCTCAGTGACAGCAGCCCGGGTAAATGTTGCGGCTTAGGTCCGGTAGGTTTTCCCAGCAGGTTACCCGTCGTTGCCGCACGGGCGGTTTCCCTTCAAAACCCGCTCCGGGCCGGGCCCGGGACCGGATTGCCACTTAGTCCGCACCTCAATCCCCGGACTGCCCCATCCTGATGATGGACAGCCTAGAAGTTTTCCTTGACGGGCATCCCTTTACTAGCCTCTTTTGCAGCCTACGGTTTCAGAAGTGATCAGCTTCATTCCCCGCAGCCACTTCAAGGCGGGCTACACTGCACGCAGCGTCTACCACATGCAGGTTCACACCCCGGGTGTAAGCTTTTATCGCCTACAGACCGGGTCTCCACGGAAGCAGGGACAATCATACATGCCTTTGTATTTAGCCCTGGATCCTTAACTCCCAGCACCAGCCCCCGATGGCGCCGAAAGCCAGCACCAGGAACTTCATCGATGTGCCCTTGGCGGATTTTTAGCCCCGCCTTCGCAAAGGGACTTCCGACTAGGATACTGCATCACTGATTATTTAACTATTGGATTAAAGATTCTAACACGATCCGGAACGGTTGTAAAAGCCGGTTTTATTTTAAAACCGGCCGAATATCAGGATAGCAGGGGCATTACCAGGTAATCCGCATAAAATTGACCTATTTCTTGAATTGTCATCGGACCATCCGGGGAGAACCACCGTCCGATCCAGTTCGATGCCCCCATGATCAGGTTGATTACCATCTTGACCGGAACTTCCCGGAAAATCCCCTTTTTTATTCCTTCCCTGATGATGTCGGCGATGAATTTCTCATACTGGTCTCTTTTGGCGATGATTATTTCTGCGTATTTTTCCTCCAGCTCGTAGTCGCTGCCCAGGGTGACGGTAATCAGGTTGAACTCGCTGACCAGGGTTTCTATGTGGGACTTGACCACTTCCTTCAGCATCCGGTCCGGAGGAAGCCCGGAATTCTTGATTTTTTCGATGTTTTCCAGCAGCAGGTTCATGGCCAGGTCATGGCACTGGAAAAGAAGGTCCTGCTTGCTGCTGATGTAGTAATATATACTCCCCTTGGTGTATTTTAATTCCCGGGCAATTTCCTCAACCGTGGCGTCGTGGTACCCCTTCTCACTGAACAGTTTGGCTGCGGCCTTCACGATGTTCAGCTTTCTTTCGGCCGCTCTTTCCTCTCTGAAACTCATGGCTTCCCTCCTCTACTGTTATATTTGCCGAACATTGAAAAGATCCTGTCGGTGATTTCCAAAAAACCCGGTTGGGGCGGTTATGGCCCGGCTCCGGGGGGCGGGACTCCGGCCGGATTTTGAGGGCGCCGTTCGGTTTCCTTTTTCAACCGTACGCAGGTATGTTTTGACCGGTGAGATTCAAGGGTGTTTATTTTCGGTGAAAAATATCTTACAATACATTTAGTCAAAGTTCAACCCTATAGTCAAAATTTATACCCAAGTGTATATATTTTAAACATTCGGGCCGGGGATGCCGGCCGGCAAGGAAGGGAGGGAGTTTTATGGGGTACGAACAGGTGTCCGTGGAGCAGGAGGGGCGGGTCAGGCTGGTGTTCATGAACCGCCCGGAAAAAAGGAACGCCCTAAGCGAAAAAATGACCTCCGAACTGATTGAGGCCCTGGAGGAGGCCGACGCCGATCCCGGCACGGGAGCGGTGGTGTTGGCCGGGAAGGGGGAGGCGTTCTGCGCCGGCGCGGACCTGGCCGACTTTGCCATGATCACCTCGAAGACCGCCCCGGTGCTTCACCGGGAAGGGGCGGCCTCCACCGAGCTGTTCAAAATGGGACTTAGAATGACCAAGCCCCTGATCGCGGCCGTAAACGGCCATGCCATGGGGGGTGGGTGCGGGCTGGCGGCCATGTGCCACCTGACGGTGGCCAGCGACAGGGCGAAATTCGGCACGCCGGAAATAAAGGTGGGCATTTTCCCCTTCGTGATTTTTCCTCTCCTGATCAGGGCCGTGGGCCCCCGCCGGGCGCTGGAGATGGCCCTTACGGGACGGTCCCTTAGCGCCGCCGAGGCCGCCGAAATCGGGCTGGTGAACATGGTGATCCCGGCGGAGGAATTTCAGGCGGGCGTTCTCAGGCTGGCCTCCGAGCTGGCCGGCAGGAGCCCCCTGGTGCTGAGGCTTGGGCTGAATGCCTTCAACACCGCCATGGACATGGAGATAGCCAAGGCCATGGATTACCTGAACACCCTCCGGGTGATCGATTTCATGAGCGAGGACCTGAAAGAAGGGGCCATGGCCTTTATCCAGAAAAGGGCCCCGGAATGGAAGGGACAATAATAGTGCTTATACTGATGGAAACCTCTGTCGGAATACAGAATCCGGAAGTCGGAATCCAAAAATGGGCCGGGGTTTATTGGACTGGCGGCTGACCACCGGCGGCTGACGACTGAAATCGGGAGGGATAAAGTTGGATTTAAAGGATCAAGTGGCGCTGCTCAACCAGAAAAAGGAAAAAATCCGGCAAATGGGGGGCCCGGAAAAGGTGGCCCAGCAGCATGCCATGAACAAGCTGACGGCCCGGGAGCGCATCGACCTCCTTTTTGATCCCGGCAGCTTCGTGGAAACGGGAATTCTGGGCCATCACCACTCGGACCACCCGTCGCTCAAAAACAAGGAAACCCCGGCCGACGGGGTGATTACCGGCTTCGGAAAGGTTAACGGGCGCCTGGCCTGCGTGGCGGCGTACGACTTCACGGTGCTGGCCGGGTCCATGGGGGCCACCGGGGAAATGAAGGTCACCAGGATCAGGGAGTGGGCGCTGAAGCAGAGGATCCCCATGATCTGGCTCATCGACTCGGCCGGGGCCCGCATCCAGGAAGCCACCGGGTCCTGGTTCGCCATTTCCGGCGAGCTGTTTTTCCAGGAGGTAATCATGTCCGGGGTGATTCCCCTGGTCTGCGCCATGATGGGCCCCGGTGCGGCTGGTACGGCGTACATACCGGCCCTGTCTGATTTTGTGCCCATGGTCAAGGACAGAAGCTTCATGGCCCTGGGCGGGCCGCCCCTGGTCAAGGCCATGATCGGGGAGGACGTGGACGAGAACACCCTGGGCGGGTCCAAGGTTCACTGCGAGGTAAGCGGGGTCGGCGACCTGGAGGTGGACAGCGACGAGGAGTGCATCAGGGTAATCAAGGAGTACCTCAGTTATTTCCCCTCCCACAACCGGGAGAGCCCCCCGGTGGTGGAGACCGCCGACGACCCGGACAGGTATGTGCCGGAACTCCTGGACATTGTCCCGGCGGACCAGCGCAAGCGCTACAACATGCTCCAGGTCATCGAAAGGATCGTGGACGGGGGAAAGTTCTTTGAAATCAAGCCCAAGTGGGCCAGGAACCTGATTACCTGCCTGGCCAGGATGAACGGGCGGTCGGTGGGCATAGTGGCCAACCAGCCCATGGTCCTGGGCGGGGTCCTGGACATCAACGCCGCGGACAAGGCGGCCAGGTTCATCAACCTCTGCGACGCCTTTAACATACCCCTGGTTTTCCTGGTGGACGTGCCGGGTTTCATGATCGGGTCGGCGGTGGAAAAGCAGGGCATCATCAGGCACGGCGCCAAGATGCTCTATGCCGTGTCCGAGGCCACCGTTCCCAAGGTCACCGTGGTCATCAGAAAGGCCTATGGGGCGGGTTACTACGTCATGTGCGGGCGGGCCTACGAGCCGGACCTCATTGTCGGCTGGCCCACGGCGGAAATCAGCGTGATGGGGCCCGAGGGGGCAGTAGGCATCATTTTCCGCAAGGAGGTGGCCGGCGCCCCTGATCCCAAGGCCATGAAGGAAATGCTGGTGGGCGAGTTCCGGAAGGTAATCAACCCTGAAATAGCGGCTTCCTACGCTTACATAGACGACCTCATCGATCCCGGCGACACCCGCCGGGTAATCATCCGGGGCCTGGAGATGGCCGCCGGCAAGAAGGTTCACCGCCCGTGGAAAAAGCACGGCGTTGTTCCTGTATAGCTTTGGAGGATGACTTCGGGTCGGGAATTCAGAATCCTCTAGGAAGGATGGCTTTCATGAGCAGATATTCGGTTTTTACCGAGGAACACGAGGCGGTTCGCCGGACCATAAGAAAATTCGTGGAGGCTGAAATCGCCCCTCACGTGGAAGAATGGGAGAGGCAGGGATACTTTGCCGACTGGGTTTTCCCCCGCATGGGGGAACTGGGCTTTCTCGCGCTGCGGTATCCGGAGAAGTACGGCGGCGCGGGGGGCGACTACTTTATGGGCGTGGTTCTGGCCGAGGAGCTGGGCCGCTGCGGCTGCGGGTCCCTGGCCATGGCGGTGGCGGTGCAGACCGATATGGCCACGCCGCCCATCATGCAGTTCGGAAACGAGGATCAGATTAAAAAATACCTTATCCCGGCCCTCAGGGGCGAGAAGGTGGCCTGCCTGGGCATAACCGAGCCCAACGCCGGATCGGACGTGGCCTCCATTGAGACCAGGGCGGTCCGGGACGGCGGACAGTGGATCATAAACGGCCGGAAAATATTCATTACCAACGGGGTCAGGGCGGATTTCATCACCCTGGTTGCCAAGACCGATCCGGACCTGGGCTACAACGGTGTCTCGCTGTTCCTGGTGGACAGGAACACCCCCGGTTTTACCGTCACCAGGAAGCTGGAAAAGGTGGGAATGCGGTCCTCGGATACGGCGGAACTCCTGTTCGAGGACTGCCGGGTGCCGGCGGAGAGCCTCCTGGGCGTGGAGAACCGGGGATTCCACCAGATCATGTGGGAGCTCCAGGGTGAGCGGCTGATGGGGATGGCCGGGGCGGTGGCCGGGGCCCAGCAGACTTTTGAAATGGCCCTGGAGTATGCCCGCAGCCGAACCCAGTTCGGGCGGCCGCTGGTGAAATTCCAGGTTATCGCCCACAAGCTGGCCGAGATGGCCGCCGAGATCGAGGCCGCCAGGCAGCTGGTCTACTCCACCGCCAGAAAATTTGCCGCCGGGGAGTACCCGGTGAAGGAAATCTCCATTGCCAAGCTGGTTTGCGCCCAGGTCAGTCACCGGGTGGCCGATGCCGCCCTGCAGATCCACGGCGGGTACGGGTACATGATGGAGTACCCGGTCCAGCGGGCCTGGCGGGATTCCAGGCTGAACAGGATCGGCGGCGGCACCGACGAGATCATGAAGGAAATCATCGCCAAGACTTTAGGGCTCTAATTCCCGGTCGGAATTTTAAAAGAAAGGAGGATGGGCAATGGCCCGCTGGCTTTTCCGGGAGGAGCACGAAATGCTGCGCAGGAGCGTGCGCAGCTGGGTGGAGAAAGAAGTCAGGCCCCACGTGGAGGAGTGGGAGGAAAAGGGCGAGTTTCCCAGGGAATTGTTTGCCCGGGCCGGTGAACTGGGCTTCCTGGGACTTACCTATCCCGAGGAGTACGGCGGCAGCGGGGAGGACTACCTGGCGGGGGCGGTTTTTATGGAGGAAATGGCCCGCTGCGGGTCGGCAGGGGTTGCCGCGGGCATCGGGGCCAGCATCGGCATCGCCGGGCCGCAGATATACAAATTTGGAAGCGAGGAATTAAAAAGAAGATTTTTGCCGCCTACCATCAGCGGGGAAAAGATTGGAGCCCTGGGCATCACCGAGCCCAACGCCGGGTCGGACGTGGCCTCCATCCAGACCACGGCCAGGGACGGGGGAGACCACTACCTGGTGAACGGCAGTAAAATCTTCATCACCAACGGCGTGCGGGCCGACTACGTGGTCACCGCCGTGAAGACCGACCCGGCCGCCGGCCGCAAGGGAATCAGCCTGCTGGTTATAGAAAAGGGCACCCCGGGCTTCAGCGCGGCCAAAAAACTGGATAAGCTGGGCTGGAACGCCTCGGACACCGGGGAGCTGGTTTTCGAGGACTGCCGGGTGCCCAAGGCCAACCTGGTGGGTCAGGAAAACGCGGGCTTCTATTACATCATGCAGAACTTCGCCTGGGAAAGGCTGGTCATGGCCCTGGCGGGGGTGGTGGGTGCCCAGGTAGCCATGGAAGAAGCCATCCGCTACGCCCAGCAGAGGGTCCAGTTCGGCAAGCCCCTGGCCAAGTTCCAGGTGATCAGGCACAAGATAGCCGACATGGCGGCCATGGTTGAAACGGCCCGCTGCTTAACTTACCACGCCCTGTCGCTGTTTGCGGCCGGAGAGGACGCGGTGGAGGCGGTGGCCATGGCCAAGATTTACGCCTGCGAGACCGCCAGCAAGGTCGCCGACGAGGCGCTGCAAATCCACGGCGGTTACGGCTACATGATGGAATATCCCGTCCAGCGCTTCTGGCGGGACGCCAGGATCGGCACCATCGGCGGCGGCACCACCGAAATCATGAAGGAAATCATAGCCGAGAGGTTAATCAGGTGAAGAAAGGAAGGCTGCCTTATGCTTGACAAGTATTTTGACGAGCTGGAAGTGGGTCAAAGGGCGGTTTCCAGGGGCAGGACCATCACCGAGGCCGACCTGGTCATGTTTTCCGCCTTCAGCGGGGACTGGTACCCGTTGCACACCGACAAGGAATACGCCGCCGGCACGGTGTTCGGGCAGCGCATAGCCCACGGCATGCTGGTGTTGAGCGTGGCTACCGGACTTGTGCCCATGAAGCCCGGGGTGGTGGTGGCCTTTTACGGCATGGACAAGGTCCGCTTTACGGCCCCCACATTCATTGGGGACACCATCAGAGTGGAGGCCGAGGTTATAGAAAAGTCGGACAAGGGAGCCTTCGGGGTGATCACCGTCAGGCAGGAGATCAAGAACCAGCGGGACGAGGTGTGCAATACCGCCATTCTGAAGGTCGCCCTGAACAAAAAACCGGCCGCCGGGCAGTCGTGACCTGCCGCTTCCGGCGGAGGCCGCCGGGCGGTGACATTCGAACAGGGGGGTGCCTGTTTTGAAGAGTGTTCGCATCGGGGCGGGGCAGGGCTTCTGGGGTGATTCGCCCTTTCCGGCCCTGGACGTGGTGCAGTCCGGCAACGTCGGGTACATCGCCTGCGACGCCCTGGCCGAACTGACCCTGGCCATTCTGCAGAAGGCCAGGCAGAAGGACCCCGCCAAGGGGTACGTGGAGGACATGTTCTTCAGCCTGCTGCTGGGGCCGTGCCGGGCAAAGGGGATAAAGATCCTGACCAACGCCGGGGGGATTAATCCTCCGGGGGCCGGCCGGATGGTCTGTGACCTGGCCCGCAGGATGGGCCTGAAGGGGTTGAAGATAGCCGTCATCACCGGCGACGACATACTGCCCCGGATCGGCGACCTCCGGTCTGCGGGGGTGGACCTTTCCGACATGGAAAAAGGGGGGGATATCTCCAGCATTGAGGACAGGATACTCTTCGCCAACGCTTACCTGGGGGCGAAGCCGATGGTGGACGCCCTGGAGATGGGAGCCGACGTCGTCATCGCCGGCCGAACCTCGGACCCGGCCCAGTTCCTGGCGCCGATGGTTTACGAACTGGGCTGGCGGTGGGACGACTGGGACCGCCTGGCGGCAGGGATTCTCCTCGGCCACCTGATGGAGTGCTCGGCCCAGAGCACAGGGGGGAATTTCGGCGGCGAGTGGTGGAACATACCCGGCATGGAAAGGATAGGCTACCCCGTGGCCGAGGTTTACGAAAACGGGGAGGCCGTGATTTCCAAGCCCGAGGGGACCGGCGGCAGGGTCGACCTGAGGACCGTCAAGGAGCAGATGCTCTACGAGGTGCACGACCCCGCGGCCTACGTGACTCCGGACGTGGTGGCCGACTTCACCTCGGCCCGGCTGGAGGAGGACGGCCCGGACCGGGTCAGGATTACCGGCATGAAAGGCAGGCCCCGGCCCGAGACCCTGAAGGTTTCCATCGGCTACAGCGACGGCTGGCTGGGCGAGGCGGTGGTCAGGTACTCCTGGCCCCACGCCATGCAAAAGGCCCGCAAGGCGGATGAGATCCTGAGGAGGCAGTTTGCCGCCCTGGGGCTGCAGTTTGAGGAGATCCTGACGGAGTACATAGGCTTCAATTCCCTTTCCGGCCCCCTGGCCTGGGGCGACGGCGGGGATCTCAACGAGGTGGGCCTGAGGATCGCGGTGCGCACCAGGAACAAGCTGGACGCCGCCAGAATGCCCCGGCTTCTGCCGCCCCTGGCCCTGAACGGACCGCCCACGGCCGGCGCCGGGGGCGGCGGGGGAATGCCCAGACCCCGGGAGCTGATCGGGTTATGGTCGGCCCTGGTGCCCCGGGGCGAGGTGGAGAAGCAGGTGAAAATAGACATCCTGGAGGTGGACTGAAGATGCCCAGGGTTCTTCTCATGGATCTGGCCCACGCCCGGTCCGGGGACAAGGGCGATACGGTGAACATAGGCCTTTTTCCGTACCGGGACGAGGACTACCGGTTGCTGAAAGACCAGGTTACCGCCGAGAGGGTGAAGGAACATTTCAGGGGCCTGGTGGAGGGTGAAGTAATCCGCTACGAGGTGCCCAACATCAGGGCTTTCAACTTCGTTTTGAAGGGGGCGCTGAACGGGGGAGCCTCCCGTTCCCTGCGCAGTGACAACCTGGGCAAGTGCTTCGGGGCCAATCTGCTGAGAATGTACGTTGAAACCGGGGAAAAACAAAAGGTCTAAATCATCCTCCGTGGCGCCGGTTTTTATGGCATGGAGGTCTGGATTTAAATTCTGGCAGTAATTTTTATCAGGAGGGCCATGGTATGACGGAGGTATTCAGCGATATCGCCGGAGTGGTTCTGCAGGTGCTGGTCAAGGAAGGGGACGAGGTGTCCGAGGGCCAGGAAGTGGTCAACCTGGAGTCCATGAAGATGGAAATCCCGGTTCAGTCCAGTTCCTCCGGCCGGGTTGTGGAAATCAAGGTGGCCGAGGGAGACTTCGTGGATGAGGGACAGCTGGTGCTGGTCCTCGAGTAAGCGGGGGAGGGAGATGTTTAGGAAAATACTGATTGCCAACCGGGGCGAAATCGCCGTAAGGGTTATGGGAGCCTGCAGGAAGCTGGGTATTGCGGCAGTCACGGTCCACTCCCAGGCCGACGCCGCAGCCCCGCACGCCCTCGGGGCAGATGAAACGCACTTGATCGGGCCTCCCCCGGTGGCCCAGAGCTATCTTAACATTGAGGAGATAATCAGGGCGGCGGTCAAATCGGGTGCCGAAGCGGTCCACCCGGGTTACGGCCTGCTGGCGGAAAACCCCGAATTTGCCCGGGCCTGCGAAAGGGCCGGCCTGGTCTTTATCGGCCCATCGCCCGCCGCCATCTCCAGCATGGGCATCAAGACCGAGGCCAGGCGCATTATGAAGGAGGCCGGGATCCCGGTGGTTCCCGGCAGCGGACCCCTTGGGACCCCCGAGGAGGCGGGCAAAGCGGCCCGGGAAATAGGTTACCCGGTGATGATCAAGGCCTCCGCCGGGGGCGGGGGAATAGGCATGCAGATGGTTGAGGGCCCCGACGTCCTGGAGAAATCCTTCAACACCTGCCGGGCCAGGGCCCAGGCGGCCTTCGGCAACCCCGAGATTTACCTGGAGAAGTTCATTCCCGGCCCGAGGCATATCGAGGTGCAGGTATTCGCGGACACGCATTCCAATTGCATCCACCTGGGGGAGAGGGAGTGCTCCATCCAGAGGAGGCACCAGAAAATCATCGAGGAGGCCCCCAGCACCCTGGTCGGTCCCGAAATGAGAAGCAGGATGGGGGCGGACGCGGTCAGGGCGGCCCGGGCCATCGGCTACGTGGGGGCCGGCACCGTCGAGTTCCTGGCGGATGGAGAGGGACGTTATTATTTCCTGGAGATGAACACCCGCCTGCAGGTGGAACACCCGGTCACCGAAATGGTCACCGGAACGGACCTGGTGGTGGAACAGATCAGGGTGGCCTCCGGCCTACCGCTGTCCTGGAGCCAGGAGGACGTGATCATTGCCGGCCACGCCCTGGAGTGCCGGGTTTATGCCGAGGACCCGCGATCCTTCAGGCCTTCCACGGGAGAAATTACCTCCCTGGAGTTCCCCCGGGGGGAAAACATCCGGGTGGACAGCGGCATCTGCCCCGGCTACAGGGTCACCCCTTACTATGACCCGCTTCTGGCCAAAATCATTGTCCGGGCAGGCGACAGGGGAGGGGCCCTGGAACTCATGCGGGAGGCCCTGGACAGCACTGTCATCGGGGGGATAAAGACGAACATCCCCCTCCTGAGAGACATCGTGACCCACCCTGAATTCGCCGCCGGCCGCATTACAACCGATTTTATCGCCAGGCACGCTCTGGCGTAAAAGAAGCAACTGCATAGAAACCGTATACACCTGGGGATAGTCACATTTTTTTCTAGACTATCCTCCTTTGTCAAGACGAACAGTCAGAAAAGTCAGAAATGTAAAAACGCGGAGGTGCCATAGATGCAAGGTGCAGCCCTTTCCTACATAGC